>NZ_JACSGS010000002.1:0-485281 GCF_014334315.1 Aurantimonas sp. DM33-3
ATGACGAAAGGCGGGCGGCGAACCTTGCTCGGGCACGGTCTCCAACGACCAAGGATGACACGGTGCGCTGCCCGCCGATCAGCCTCTCCAATTGCAAGAGGCCGTCAACAGACAAGGATGACGCACGGTGGGATGATGGCGGCTTGCCGTCGACGTCTCCACCATCCTTCGACGGCGTCGCCTTCATTAGGCATTGCCTTCACCAGGCATCGCTGCGGTCGCCATCGCAGTCGGACACCAGGCACCGACATCCGCGATAAGGCACCCCATCAAACAAGGTCGTCATCCTCGGGCTTGACCCGAGGACCCATGCCAAATCGTGGCCATCGCTGCTGAGGTGTGGATACCGCCACCCCCTCGGACCTCACCCGCGCGCCACCGAACCGACGCCCCCACCGCGCGCCACCTCCCCAAACCCACCTTCCACCCCGCCCCGTCGCGCGCTAGCTTTCGGGATCATCGGGAGGATCGCGCCATGCGTCGTTTACCGCTTGCCGGGCTGTGGCTCGGCATCTGTCTTGCCATCACCGGATCTGCCGTCGCCCAGGAGCAGGCCTCCGATCGCGTCCAGCCGGAGATCGCGACCGAGGCGTCCGACAAGGCGCTGGTGCGGGCCGAGCGGCAGATGGTGGCGGCGGCCAATCCGCTGGCGGCAAAAGCCGGTCTCGCCATCCTGCGCGACGGCGGCAACGCCATCGACGCCATGGTGACGACGCAGCTCGTGCTCGGCCTGGTCGAGCCGCAATCCTCGGGGATAGGCGGCGGCGCCTTCCTGGTCTATTTCGACGCCGAGGCCGGCCGGCTCACCACCTTCGACGGCCGCGAGACCGCGCCGGCAGCAGCGACGCCGAAACTCTTCCTCGACGCGGCCGGCGAGCCGCTCGCCTTCTACGATGCCGTCGTCGGCGGCCGCTCGGTCGGTACGCCCGGCACGGTGCGGCTGCTGTTCGACACCCATGAGCGCTACGGCAAGCTTCCCTGGGCTACCGTCGTGCAGCCAGCGATCGACCTTGCCCGCAAGGGCTTCGCCGTCTCGCCCCGGCTCCACGAGCTGATCGCCGAGGATGCCGAGCGGCTGTCGCGCTATCCGGGCACCAAGGGCTATTTCTTCGGCGCCGACGGCGCAGCGTTGCCGGTCGGGAGCATCCTGACGAATGCCGCCTATGCCGACACGCTGGCGGCGATCGCCGAGAAGGGCGCCGACGGCTTCTACGAGGGCCCGGTCGCGCAGGGCATCGTCGATACGGTGCGCAACGCCGAGGGAAATCCCGGCGTGCTCGCGCTTGCCGACCTCGCCAGTTACGCCATTGTCGAGCGCGAGCCGGTCTGCGTCGTCTATCGCAGCGCCGATGTCTGCGGCATGGGGCCACCCTCCTCCGGCGCGCTGACTATCGGCCAGATCCTCGGCGTGCTGGCGCCCCACGACATGGCCGCCCTCGGGCCCGACAGCGCCGAAGCCTGGCGGCTGATAGGCGATGCCTCGCGCCTCGCCTTCGCCGATCGCGGCCGCTACATGGCCGACAGCGACTTCGTGCCGATGCCGCAACGGGGCCTGCTCGATCCCGATTATCTGGCCGGGCGCTCCGCGCTCCTGTCCGGCGATCGGGCGCTGGCGGACGATGCGGTTGCGCCCGGCATGCCGCCCTGGGACCATGCCATGCTGCTGGGCGACGACATCGCCATCGAGCTGCCGTCCACCAGCCATTTCGCCATCGTCGATCCGGACGGCAACGTCGTCTCCATGACGACGACCATCGAGAACGGCTTCGGATCGCGGCTGATGACCGGCGGCTTCCTGCTGAACAACGAACTGACCGACTTTTCCTTCGCCACCCATGACGCGGAGGGGCATGTCATCGCCAATGCGGTGGCGCCGGGCAAGCGGCCCCGTTCGTCCATGGCGCCGACGATCGTCATGCGCGACGGCGCGCCGGTGATCGCCATCGGCTCGCCCGGCGGCAGCCGCATCATCGGCTATGTGGCGCAGGCGCTGATCGCCGTGCTCGACTGGGAGATGGACGTGCAGCAGGCCATCGCCATGCCGCATCTGGTCAATCGCTTCGGCACCTTCGATATCGAGGCCGACACCAGCGCCACGGCACTGGCCGCCCCGCTGCGCGATCTCGGCTTCGAGGTGAACGAGACCGATCTCGATTCCGGCCTGCACGGCATCGTCATCACGGCGGACGGGCTGGAAGGCGGGGCCGACCCGCGCCGCGAGGGCGTGGCGGTCGGCGACTGAGGTTTCACGGGCCGGGCGGCACCGACGCGCCCGGTTCGGCGGGCCGTCAGCCGGGCTGAGTTTTCCATTGGCCGGCCTTCCGCAAGTCTGGTAAAACCCAGCCGTTCGCTCCAATAGGAAACGCGTCGACCATGACGCCCCTGCGCCGGCTTGCAGCCATCCTGTCACTGGATGTCGAAGGCTTTTCCGGTCTGGTCGAGGCTGACGAAACCGCAGCCCTCGCCGCGGTCGAACGCGCCTACAAGCGGTTCGTGCGCCCCACCGTCGGCGAGTTCGGCGGCGACATCTTCAAGACCAGCGGCGACGGCGTGCTCATCGAATTCGGCAGCGCCGTGAACGCCGTCCAGTGGGCGGCGCGCTTCCAGCGAGCGCTGCTTGCCGACCGCCAGGAGCACAGGCGGGCGCTGCCGGTGCGGATCGGCATCGTCATCGGCGACGTCGTCGTCACCGAGCACGACCGCTTCGGCGAAGGCGTGGTACCTGGCAACCCGCGTGCAGCAGATCTCGCCGGCCGGTGGCATGGCCATCAGCCGCGGCGTGTTCGAGTATCTGCAGGGCAAGACCGATCTCTATTTCACCGGCATCGGCCCTTGCGAACTGAAGGGCTATGCCCGGCACGAGCCGATCTGGGTGTGGACGCCCAAGGTGATCAGCGCCAGCCGGGCGCGCCGCATCGCGGTCCCCGATCCGCACACCCAGCCGTCGGTGGCCGTCATGCCCTTCGACAATCTCAGCGGCGATCCGGGACGCGACAATTTCATCGACGGCATGGTGGAGGAGGTCACCGCGAGCCTCGCCCGGGTCCGCGAGTTCCTGGTCATCGCCCGCCAGTCGGCCGCCACCTACCGGGGCAAGTCGCTCGGAGCGAAGGAGATCGCCGCCGAACTCGGCGTGCGCTACATCCTGCAGGGCAGCGTGCGCTTTTCCGACCGGCGCATGCGCGTGTTGCTGAATCTGGTGGATGGCGAGACCGCGCTGCAGATCTGGAGCGAACGGATCGACGCGGAGATCGACGATCTCTTCCAGGTCCAGGACTACATCGCCGAGACCGTCTCCGGCGCCCTGCATCCGACGATCCGCCGCGCCGAGATCGAACGCGCCCGCCGCCGGCCGCCGGACAATCTCGTCGCCTACGACCTCGTCATGCGGGCGCTGCCGCATTTGTGGGCGCATCGCCACGACGAGAACGACCTCGCCATCGGACTGATCGACGAGGCCCTGGCGCTGGAGCCAAACAACGGACGCGCGGCGGCGATCGGCGCCTGGGCGCATGCCCAGCACATCGCCTATAGCTGGGCGAACGATATCGGCGAGCAGCGAACCCGCGGACGGGCGCTTCTGGACCGCACGCCGGGCCGCATCGACGACGACCCGCTGGCCCTCACCGCCGTGGCCACCGCCACCATGCTGATCGAGGCGGACCTGGAGCGGGCGAACGCGCTGTTGGACCGGGCGCTGGATCTCGACGTCAATCACGCCTGGGCCTGGACGCGGCGGGGCTTCGCCCGCGTCTATGCCGGCCAGCCGGACGATGCCTTCGCCTGTTTCGAGCGGTCGCTGCGCCTGTCGCCCCTCGACCCGTTCGCCTTCAACTCGTTCATCGGCATCGGCCTAGCGCATTTCGCCTCCGACCGGCCCGAGGAAGCTGCCCGCTGGACGCGGCGGGCGCTGGCGGAAAAGCCGGGCATGACCTGGCCGCATCGGGATCTGGCGGCCTTTCTCGGCGCCTGCGGTCAGGAGACGGATGCGCGCCTGGCGCTGGACCGCTTCACCGCCAGCCGTGCCGCCACGAGCATCGCGACCGTGCGCGATGCGCTGCGCTTCATGAACGGGGCGCTTCTCGATCGCTATTGCGCGGGGCTTGCGGCCGCGGGACTGGACGAACGTCAGGATATCGGGCTGCGCGCCGCGACGTGACCTGTGCCTTCCGGTCGGCGGGCGACTCAACAGCTGCAGACAGCAAAAGGCGGAGGCAACCGGGGCTGCCTCCGCCTTGCTTCAACGTTTCGAAGCGCTGGAGGGCGCTCCCTTCAGGCTCAGAGGAAGGTCAGCAGCTTGCGCGCGGCTTCTTCCGAGGAGGCCGGGTTCTGGCCGGTGACCAGCTTGCCGTCGGTGACCACGAAGGATGCCCAGTCGTCGCCCTTCTGATACTCGCCGCCATTGGCGGTCAGCATGTCCTGGACGAGGAACGGCACGACGTCGGTCAGGCCGACGCCCTCTTCCTCGGTGTTGGTGAAGCCGGTCACGGTGCGGCCCGCGACCAGCGGCTTGCCGTCGGCGGTCTGGGTGTGACGGAAGACGGCCGGCGCGTGGCAGACCGCGCCCACCGGACGGTCGCTTCGTGCGAAGGTCTCGATCAGCCGGCGGCTGTCGGCGTCCTCGGCAAGATCCCAGAGTGGGCCGTGGCCGCCGGGAAAGAAGATCGCGTCGAAACCGTCGGCATCGACCGAGGAGAGGACCTGGGTGCTCGCCAGATCCTGCTGCGCCGCCTTGTCGAGCTTGAAGCGCTTGGTCGCGTCGGTCTGCGCGTCCTCGGAATCGCTCATCGGATCGAGCGGCGGCTGGCCGCCCTTCGGCGAGGCCAGCGCGACGTCGGCGCCGGCGTCCTTGAAGACGTAATAGGGCGCGGCGAATTCCTCGAGCCAGAAGCCGGTCTTCTTGCCGGTATCGCCGAGCTGGTCATGCGACGTCAGAACCATCAGAATTTTCATGGTTGGTACCCTTCGAATGTGTCGGTTTCAGTCAGCGAGGTGGATGACGCGCTTGCCGAACGCTTCACCCTTCAGGAGGCCAATGAACGCGCCCGTCGCCTGTTCCAGCCCGGAGATCATCTCCTCGCGGTAGCGGATATTCCCGTCCTTCACCCAGGCGCCCATCTGTTCGGCGAATTGCGGGTAGAGATGACCGAAATCGTCGAAGACGATGAAGCCGCGCATGGTCATGCGCTTGCGCAGGATCTGGCCCATCAGATAGTTCATCCGGTCCGGGCCGTCGGGCAGCGAGGTGGCGTTGTACTGGGAGATCAGGCCGCACACCGGGATGCGGGCCGAGGGGTTGAGCAGCGGCAGCACCGCATCGAAGACCGCCCCGCCGACATTCTCGAAATAGATGTCGATGCCGTCTGGCGCGGCCTGCTTCAGGGCGTCGGCGAAGCCGTCGGCCTTGTAGTCGACGCAGGTGTCGAAGCCGAGCGTCTCCACCACATGGGCGCATTTCTCTGCTCCGCCGGCAATTCCGACGACGCGGCAGCCGAGGATCTTGCCGATCTGCCCGACGGTGGCGCCGACCGGGCCGCTGGCCCCGGCGACGACCAGCGTCTCGCCCGGGTTCGGGGCGCCGATCTGCGTCAGGCCGGCCCATGCGGTCAGGCCCGGCATGCCGAGGACGCCGAGCGCCCAGGACGGGTTCTCAGGGTTCTTGCCCATGTTGATGACGCCCTTGCCGTCGGACAGGGCGTAATCCTGCCAGCCGCCGAAGGCGACCACCCAGTCACCCTCGGCAAAGCCGTCGACATTCGAGGCGGCGACCTGCGCGACGGTGCCGCCCACCATGACCTCGCCGATCTCCACCGGGGCGGCATAGGACGGCGCGTCGCTCATGCGGCCGCGCATATAGGGGTCGAGGGACAGGTATTCGTTGCGCAGGAGCATCTGCCCGGCGCCGGCTTCCGGCCGTTCGACCGTTTCCAGGCGCAGCGTGTCGTCGTTCGGCTCGCCCTTCGGGCGTTCGGCCAGCACATAGCGGCGATTGACTTCGGTCGACTGGGTCATGGTGTCCTTCCGGATGAGATGGGCCGGTCGGGGCTCTCGCCCGCGACCGCCGACGACAACGGCCGACGGTGGCGAACCACGGCGTCGGCCGGCATCGGCAATGTCGGTCGGGACGTCTGGCGTCCCGGGATGCGCCTAAGCTGTGGTCCCGATCGTCGAATGCAATCCCGACGCACCGTTCATCAGCAGGCGGAAAGGCACGCGGTTAGCGGCCCAAAACGGCACAGGCCGGCACCGCCTGAGACGATGCCGGCCTGCTCGTGCCGTGCGGACCAGAGTTTCGCCGGATCAGGCGTAGGCACCCGCCGAATAGGTCAGCTCGTAGCTGTGGCTGTAGATCTCGAAGACGATGCCGAAGGGGTCCTCGACATAGACCATCCGATAGGGCTTCTCGCCGGGGAAATATTCGCGCACCGGCATGCGCTGGCGACCGCCCGCCGCGACAATCTTCGCCAGAAGCCCCTCCAGATCGGGGTCCTGGATGGCGAAATGGAACATGCCATGCCGGCCGAACGGCAGATTGTCGTCGGGCGCCTCGTTGCCGTCGAACTCGAACAGCTCGAAGCCGATGCGGTCGGCCGTCGCCAGGTGGGCGATGCGCAGCGACCGCCAGCCGGGGCCGAAGACGTCGGTGCACATCTGGCCGATGTCGCTGTCGTCCTCGGTCACCATGGTCGGCGCCATGATCGTGTAAAAGCCCATGACCTCCGTGTAGAATGTCACGGCCGCGTCGAGGTCGGGGACGGACAGACCGATATGGGAAAAGCTGCGGGGTGTCGGGAGCATCGTGCGATCCTTCACTGGAATTGACTGATCCCGAGATAGGCCTTTGCTGTCCTTGCGTGAAATTATCGTTTGAACGCTTTTCCATAACATTTCACATTGAACCATGCTGAACGCCCAATGGCTCGAGACCTTCACCACGCTTTGCGAGACCGGCCATTTCACCCGGGCCGCCAGCCGGCTCGCCATGACCCAGCCGGGCGTGTCCCAGCATCTGCGCAAGCTGGAAGAGCAGCTCGGCCAGAGGCTGATCACCCGTGACGGCAAGAGCTTCAGCCTGACCCCGGCGGGCGAGGCCGTCTTGGCCATGGGACGCGCGCGGCGGGCCGAGGAACAGGCCTTGCGCGCGGCCATCCTGCGCGACGATGCCGATGTCGGCGCGGTGGCGATCGCCTGTTCGGGCAGCTTCGCCATGCGGCTCTTCCCGCAGATCCTGCCGCGCATGGCAGCGGCGCCGCAACTGACGATCCGGCTGGAGGCCGCCCCCCAGGAGCGGGTGCTGGCGGGCGTTGCCGACGGCGCCTTCGATCTCGGCATCGTCGATCATCCGCCGGGCCATGCGCGCCTCGCCGCGGAGCATCTGGGCCGCGAGGAGCTCTGCCTCGTCCTGCCGGCGGCCACGGAGGACGGTCCCGTCAGTTTCGCCGATCTGGACGCACGCGGCTTCATCGCCCATCCCGACGGCTTCGCCTATGCCGACGAATTGTTCGCGCTGAACTTTCCGGAGGCCTTCAAGGGCGCCGATCGCCTCAAGGTCCGGGCGCATGTGAACCAGATCAACCAGATCCCCGCGCCGGTCGCGGCCGGCATCGGCTACACGCTTCTGCCGCGTAGCGGCGTCGAGGCCTATCCCGGCCGCGACAGGCTGCGCATCGTGACGCTGCCGCAGCCCCGCCACCACGATCTATGGCTGATCCAGCGCCGCGGCCGGGTGCTGCCGGCGCGGGTCGATGCGGTCGCCGGCCAGATCCGGGCGACCGCCGCCAGCCTCTCGGGCGGCTGACGCGCAGCCTGGACAGAGGCGTCCTTGGTGTCGGTGCAGCGCCGGCCGGTGTCCCCCGTTGCAGGCACCGCCGGCTGTGCCATGCCGGCCCCGGCCTCCGCTTCGGCGTCTTACGCCTGGGTCTGTCCGGAGGAGGCGGTCATGCGTCTGCCTTGGCGGGTTCGCACGGCGCATCGCTGCCGCTGTCTCCCGCCTCGCATGTGGAGAGATTGCCGATCACGATCGCCAGCGCATCGGCAAGGGTGCGGCGCTCGGCCTCCGACAGGCCGTCCTGCGCGTCCTCGAAGACCCGCGCCGCGCGGCTGCGCATCGGCTCCATCAGCTCGCGGCACTTCTCGGTGGTGAAGAGCTGGCGCGCCCGCCGGTCCTTCGGGTCCTGCCGGCGTTCCACGAGACCTGCGGCGACCATTCGGTCGACATGCCGGCACACGGTCATCGGCTCGAGTTCCAGGAGCGCGGCCAGCGCCGACTGCCCGATGCCCTCGTTCTTGGAGAGACGGGCAACGATGTGGAGCTGCGCCGAGGTCATGGCGATATCGCGGCTTTCCTGCTCGAAGCGGCGGCGAATGAGGCGCGCGGCGTCGATCAGCAGGAAGCCGAGGCTGGGGGCTGATGGGTCTGTCATGGATGCGGTCTAATAACCTTGCTTATGATAAGCAATTCATAGCACGGCCGTCGACACGGATTTTCCCGCCGCCATCGGCGACAGGGTTATCGACCGGTCATGACGACCTGTTCAGACCGCCAGCGCCCGCTCGGCATAGGCGGCTTCACCGAACACCCGGTGGTAGCGCGCCACCGCCTCGGGATCGCCGCTGGTCTTGGCGGGATTGTCGGAGAGCTTCACCGCCGGCCGGCCATTGGCGGAGGTCACCTTGCACACCAGCGAGATCGGGTCGAGCCCGGTGCTCGGCTCGGGCGAGGCGCCGCGGAAATCGTTGGTCAGATTGGTGCCCCAGCCGAAGCTCATGCGCACCCGGCCCTCGAAATGCCGGTAGGTCCGCTCGATCGTGTCGGAATCCATGCCGTCCGAGAACACCAGCAGCTTGTCCTTCGGGTCCTGCCCCATGCGCTTCCACCAGGCGATGATCTCCTCGCCGCCCTCGATGGGGGGCGCGGAATCCGGCCTGAAGCCGGTCCAGGACGCCAGCCACTCCGGCGCATTCTGCAGGAAGGCGGAGGTGCCGAAGGTATCGGGCAGGACGATCAGCAGGTTGCCGCCATAGTAGCTCTGCCACTCGCGCAGCACCTCGTAGGGCGCCTGGCGCAGTTCGGCGTCGCTGCCCGCGAGCGCCCCCATCACCATGGGCAGTTCATGGGCGTTGGTGCCGATGGCCTCCAGATCCGTTTCCATGGCCAGGAGCACGTTGGAGGAGCCGAGGAAGCGGTCGCCGAGCCCTTCCTTCAGGGCCTCCACGCACCAGCGCTGCCACAGGAAGGAGTGCCGCCGGCGCGTGCCGAAATCGGAAATGCGCAGATTCGGCAGGGCCTGCAAGCGCTCGACCTTGCCCCACATCTTGGCCTTGGCGCGGGCATAGAGCACGTCGAGCTCGAAGCGGCCGAGATCCTTCATCGCGGCGCGGGAGCGCAGCTCGTTGATGATCGCCAGCGCCGGGATCTCCCACATCATGGTGTGGGTCCAGGGACCGTGGAAATCCAGCTCGAACTGGCCGTCGACCCGGCGCAGCTCGTATTCGGGCAGACGAAAATCCTCCAGCCATTCGAGGAAGTCCGGCCGGAAGATCTGCCGCGTCCCGTAGAAGGTATTGCCGGCGAGCCAGATCATCTCCCGCTTGGTGAAGGAGAGCGTGCGCACATAGTCAAGATTCTCGCGCAGCTCCTGCTCGTCGACGATCTCGGCGAGGCGCACATGCTTCGACCGGTTGTTCAGCGAGAAGGTCGCCTGCACGTCCGGGTGCTGTCCCCGGATCATCTGCAGCATCAGGAGCTTGTAGAAATCCGTGTCGAGCAGACTGCGCACGATCGGGTCGAGCTTGAACGTGTGGCTCCAGACCCGGGTTGCGATATCCGTGGCCACCATGCCGGCCTCCTCAAAGTTCCCGGATGCCGCCGCCCATGCCTGCGGCACCCCCTCCGTGCGGGTCCATCGCCAAGCCGTTACATGACTTGCCCATCGGGATAAAGCGTGCGGATGAAGCGCGTACGGTCCGGCCGATCGCCGGCAACAGGCCGGCATCGCGTCGGCGGCCATCGATGAACGCAGCGTCGTCCTTGCCTTCGGCCCCCTCTGTCACAGCATATGCGGTCGACAATCTGCCAATGGGGGACCTCGCACAGATGCTGAAATTCTACTTCCACCCGACGCCGAACCCGATGAAGGTCGCGCTCTTCCTCAAGGAAGCCGGCCTCGATTTCGAGCTTGCGCCGGTCGACACGCTGAAGGGCGAACAGCACGAGGCCGCGTTCCGCAAGATCAATCCCAACGGCAAGCTGCCGGCGATCGAGGACGACGGCAAGCGGGTCTTCGATTCCAACGCCATCCTGCTCTATCTCGCCGACAAGCACGGCAAGTTCGCCGGCAAGGCCGAGGATCGCGGCGAGCTCCTGTCCTGGCTGATGTTCATCGCCACCGGTGTCGGCCCCTACTCCGGCCAGTCGGTGCATTTCCGCACGGTCGGCAAGGACAAGTCCGACTATGCCGCCAACCGCTATCTGCGCGAGGCCCAGCGGCACTACCAGGTGCTGGACGACCATCTGGCCGGCCGCGAATTCTTCGTCGACGACGACTACACCATCGTCGATATGGCGGCCTGGGGCTGGATCGACCGCGCGAAGATGGTGCTGGGCGAAGGCGAACTCGCCAATTACCCGAACCTGTCGCGCTGGTTCGCGGCCATCGACGCCCGGCCGGCCGTGGCCGAGGCCCGCAAGGTCGGCAGCGATGTCGGCTTCAAGTCGGAGCGCGACGAAGCCGCCCTGCGGGCGCTGTTCCCGCAGAACTACCCGGCCGGCTGATCCGGTCCGCCGGAGCGCCCCGGCGCTCCGGCCCTTGCTCGCCGGCCCTTGTTCGCCGGCTGTTGGCCGCTATCGTCGCGCCGGGGTGGGAATCGTCCTGTCCCCGCATGCTGCAGGAACCGGCCATGAGCGATCCGAAGACCATCCAGAGCGCCCTGAACACCGCCTTCGCGGCCGGCGACACCGCCGCCGTCATCGGCGAGGTGCTGGCAGGGGAAGCCGCCGGCTCGGTGCTCGACATCGGCTGTGGACGCGGCGCGCTCGCCCGCAGCCTCGTCAAGCGCGGCTTCGCGGTGACGGGGATCGATCCCAGCGAGGCGGCCATCGCCGCGGCCCGCGACAGCGTTCCGGAGGCCCGTTTCGACGTGGCGGCCGCCGAAGTCCTTCCCTTCGACGATTCCAGCTTCGATGCCGCCGTGATCCTCAATGCCCTGCACCACGTGCCGGTCGCCGCCATGACGACGGCGCTTGCGGAAGCTGCGCGCGTGACGAAGCCGGCCGGCACGGTGCTGATCGTCGAGCCCTTGGCCGAAGGTCCTTATTTCGAGGCGATGCGCCCGGTCGAGGACGAGAGCGAGATTCGCGAGGCGGCCGGTGTCGCAGTGGCGGATGCGGTGCGCAACGGTGGCTTCGTCCTGCGGGGCAACGTCGTCTATCAGCGCAGCGAACGCTTCCGCGACGTCGCCCAGTTCATCGAGCGGCTGGAAGCCGTCGATCCGCTGCGCGCGGCTGCCGTTGCGGACAATCGCAGCACGGTGGAAGCCCGCTTCGAGGCTGAAGCCGAGACCGAGGACGGCATGCGCGTCCTCGCCCAGCCGCTCCGCGTCTACTGGCTGCGCACGCCCGGCTGATGCCGCGAGGGCGGCCGATCCCGTCATGCGCACCGGCCGACAGGGCCGTCCTCAATCTCGCCGGATTGAGCAGGCACATCTGCGGGCAGTCGGGCCGCAGCCGTCACCGATGCGGGCGGCCCATGAGGCCATTCCATGCACGACAGGACGCACGGCATGTGTCCGAAACCAAGTCCCGCCACGATCTGACGCATGAGATACTTACAATTCTAAATAGTTCCTGCACGGCTTCTTAGGACTGCAAGCAGGCATGATTGGATAAACTTCGTCGATCCTCATATATGCACGCCCAGCAAGGTTCGATGCAGGCAGGCATGCGGACGGGGTTCTCAGGAAGACAGCGGAATTTCGATGATACCCACGACGGATCTGGCCAGCCAGCTGGAGCAGATTGCCCGGCGTCTTCACTCGCAGGGATACGCGTCCAAGCTGTTCCCGGCGCAATGGGCGGCCCTGCGCTACATCCACTCCGCGCCCGTGCCGCTGCGCACGGCCATCGATCTCGCCCGCTTCCAGGGTCTTGCCTCAGGCGCCGTGGCCCGCACCGTGCGCACGCTGATCACCAAGGGCTACGTCACCAAGCTGGGCAGCGTCGGACGCGGCCGCGCCGAGGAACTGGGCCTGACCGACCGCGGTCGCGCGCTGCTCAAGAAAGACCCGCTTCAGCGCATCTGCGAGGCCCTCGAGCCGCTTGACGAAGACAGCCGCAAGTGCCTTGCCGAAGGTCTCGACATCGTCATCCGCTCGACCCGCCCCGATCAGGCGGCGGACAAGACCGAGCCGACCGGCTAGCCCCGCGCCTTCAGACCCCCTCCGGCCAGGCGAGATCCGCCGTGACCGCCAGATGATCCGAGGCGGGCCGCGAGGCGTGGCCCGGTCCATGCGTGACCAGCGAGAACCCTTCCGAGGCGTAGATCCGGTCCAGCCGGAGCATCGGCCAGCGCGCCGGAAACGAGCGCGGCGCGGTGTGCACCGGCAGCCGCGGCGCCAGCGCGCCATGCAGCGCGCCCCCCAGCCTCAGATCGTTGCCATCCCCCATCGCCAGCGTCGGCACGTCCCGCGCGTCGACACGCTCGGCGAGGAACTGCGCCTGCGCCCGCCGCTGGCGCCGCAGCAGACCGAGATGGAAGGCCAGCACCCGCAGGTGCCCCGACGGCGCGGCGATCACGGCCTCGATGGCGGCGCGCGGCTCGACCCCGGGCTCGGGCAGCGCATGGATTGTCGCGCTGACGATCGGCCAGCGCGACCACAGCAGATGGCCGTAGTCGCGATCCTCGCGCGGGACGGTGCGCGCCTCGACGATCTGCGATCCCGCCGTCTTCAGAAGCTCCAGCCCCAGGGTCTCGAAGGCGCGCTGCCGGCGGCCGAGATGCGAGCGGCCGTCGACCTCCTGCAGCGCCAGGATATCCGGGCCGAGCCGCGCGATGGTCGCAAGGGTGCGCTCCGGGTCGCAGCGGCGATCGGCGCCGATCGAGCCGTGGCAGTTCCAGGTGACCGCCCGGATGACGCCGCGTTCGGCGATTTCCGGTTCAGGCTGCGAAGCGGCCATCGGCAACATCGAGTTCGGCCCGCATCCGGGTGACGAGCAGGCTCTCGTCGGGGGCGCAATTGTCGTGGGTCAGAAGCTCGCCGGCCCTGATCGGCTGCACCACCTTCGCCTTTTCGACGAGCCCGATCGGCAGCGCCCGGCGCGTGCGCCCGTCCTGCCAGGTCATGGCATAGCCGCGATAGTCGGCCTCGCCGATCCGCCCGAGCGTCTCGCCGGGCGCCAGGTCGCGCTTGGCCAGCGCGCCGCACTCGCCGACGGGCCGGTCGATCGGCACCATGTCGGGCCGCTGGTGGATCACCGCGCGCACCGCCGAGAGCGGGGTCTCCAGGCTGGTCAGGTGGAAGGGCCGGATCAGGCCGAAACAGGGGCCGGGACCGACCTTCAGATCGGCCATGCGCTCGATGGCGCGGGGATGGCGCGGCTTGACCACGCAGAAGACGCCGGGGGCCACGCCCTTGCCGATCGTGTAGTCGACGCAACCCGACCGCGACAGGATCCCGCCATCCTCGGTGGTGCAGAGCACCTGCCCCAGATTCTCGCTGGTCGCTTCGGGTCCGTGCATGCCCGCAACGTCCGGCGTCAGGCCGGTGCAATTGGCGATGGCGGTCATCTCGACCATGGTCTTGGAGCCGTCGATGAACTCGACCAGCATGCGGGCATTCATGTTCCGCGCGCGGGCCTCCTCCTCGTATTCCTCGGGGATGGCGGAATGGCGCAGCGGGTTGTTCTTGCCCTTGCCCGCCGCGACGATCTCCATGCCGAGGCTCTGGGCGAAGGCGATGAGTTCCAGCGTCGAGGCCGGCTCGTCGCCGGCCGACCCCGTATACACGAGGCCGGCTTCCTTCGCCTTGCGGGCCAGGAGGCGGCCGACGGTGATGTCCGCCTCGACATTCAGCATGACGATATGCTTGCCGTTGCGGATCGCCTCCAGCGCGAGGAAGGTGCCCACTTCCGGGCTGCCCGTCGCGTCGACGACCACGTCGATGCGCCCGGCTGCGCAGAGTGCGCCGAGATCGTCGGTGACGGCGATGCGGCCCGCCTCGATGGTCCGGTCGATGTCGGAGGCGCTCGCGGCAAAGCTGCCATGGTCGGCGGAATGGCCCGCCATGGCGATCGCTTCGGTCGGACGGCGCGGGCTGTTGGCGGCGATCGCCCCGATCCGCACACCGGTCATCAGCGCCACCTGCACGACGATGTCCGTGCCCATCTGGCCGGCACCGGCGAGACCGATGGTCACCGGACCATGCCGGTCGGTATAGGCGGCGAGTTCGGCGGCGAAGCCGACGCGTTCGATCATGGAGCTGGCATCCTCGGATTGCTGGTGACGCGCATGCGGCGGGACGGATTGGAGCCCTCCCCGCTCCGCGCCGGACACCTAGCGGATTTCAGCGTGGTTGTAAGCCGCCCGGCCTCAGCCGCGCACCCGGTCGCCGCGACCGCCGCCGGCCACCGTCTGCAGGATCAGCTTCAGATCGCCGAGGAAGCTGCGGTTGTTCACATAGTGCGCGTCGATCTCGGCGAGGCGCACCGGGTCGGACATGTCGACACCCTGCACCTGCGCTTCCCCGGTGATGCCGGGGCGCACCGCGAGGACGCCGCGCCGGCCGCGTTCCTCGATCAGGACGGTCTGCGACGGCAGGCAGGGCCGCGGGCCGACAAAGCTCATCTCGCCCTTCAAGACGTTCCAGAGCTGCGGCAACTCGTCGAGTTTCAGGGCGCGCAGCTTGCGACCCAGCCCGGTCACCGCCGAGGCCGGCGTCTCGTGCGAGGCGGCCGACACGGTGGTCCGGTGCATGGTGCGCAGCTTGTAGCAGGTGAAGACCGCGCCATCGCGGCCGACCCGCGGCTGGGCATAGATGCCGGGGCCGTCGCTGTCCCGCTTCACCAGGATCGCGAGAAGGCCGATCAGCCAGCCCAGACAGACAAGGCCGACGAGGCTGGCGGTGAAATCGAAGAGGCGCTTCATGGCCCTTCCGCTACAGCATCGTCCGCGATTGGCAAATCGCTTTTCGCCGCGCCGGCGTTGCGCATGGGCCGCGGCTTCGCCAGAACCGCTTCGAACGGTTCCACGGAGTGTCCTCGTCTTGCGCATCCTTCTGACAGGCAGCAGCGGTTTCGTCGGGCAGCGCCTGACGGCCGCGCTCGCGGCGGACGGCCACAACATCGTCCTCCTGCGCCGCGGCGGGCCGGCCAGCGATGGCGTCTTTGCGGCGCCGGCCAACCTTGCCGACATCGAGACGGCGGCGAACTGGCCCCGTGGCATCGACGCCGTCGCGCATCTCGCCGCCGCCAATCCCGAGCGGGGCACGGCCGACGCCGTCGATGCCGCGGCCCTTGCGGCGGTCAATCGCGACGGCACCGCCGCGCTGGCGCGCCGCGCAGCGCGCGAGGGTGTCCGGCGGATGGTCTTCGTCAGCACGGCGAATGTCCACGCGGCCTCCCCCGACCCGGTCGACGAGACATCCCCGATCGCACCGCAGAGCGCCTATGCGCGCTCCAAGCATGAGGGCGAGCGTGCCTTCTGGCAGGCGCTCTCAAGCAGTGCGACCACGGGTTGCGTGCTGCGACCGGTGCCGGTGTTCGGCCCCGGCGGGCGGGGTGGCATCGCCGCGCTGGCGAAACTGGCCCGCACGCCGGCTCCGCTGCCGCTGGGCGGCTTTGCCGCGCCCCGCAGCCTCGTGGCTGTCGACGATCTCGTGCAGGCGGTCGTGCTGGCGCTCACCGCGGAACAGGCCGCCGGCGAGACCTTTCTCGTCGCCAGCGATCCGCCGCTGTCGACCGCTGCGATCGTGACGGCCCTCCGCGCCGGGCTCGGTCGCCCCCCTCGCCTGATCCGGGTGCCGCCCGCCTTGCTGCGAAAGCTCGCGGGCCTGGCCGGGCGCGAGGCGATGGTGGCGACCCTCGACACGCCCTTCATCGTGGATGCCGGGCATCTGCGACACACGCTCGGCTGGGCGCCGGCCCGGTCGACGCAGGACGCGCTTGCCGCCATGACGACTGACGCGCGCTGAGGCCGCCGACGGAACCGTCACGCCGCAGATCGATTGACCAAGCCAGCCTGCCGATCGCCGCAACGATCGCGAACAAGGTGCAGACAGATGAGCCAGGACGACACCGGAAGCCCTCCGCCCAAACTCAGCCGGCAGGAACGGCTGGAGGCGCAATTGCGGGAGAATTTGCGCAAGCGCAAGGAACAGGCCCGCGCCCGCCGGCAGAGTGCGCAAGCATCGCAGACGGACGACAACGCGGACCCGGCAGGAGCGGGCGACGACTGACCGGGGCCCGCCGATCCGGTCACCACACAAGCGCGACGGCACGGTCGGCAGAGGCGGCGTTATCGGCTCGCCCTGCGACATTTCCGCTGGGCCGCAAAACCGCCGGGCATCGCGCCGCTGCGATCCCCATCTGCGCAGCGGCGGCGAAGTCCCTGTTCGCGCTTCGCTTCCCGGCAAAACGACAATTGAACGCATGGTGCCCGAATGCCCGGCCGAAGATGGACTTTGACTGGAACGGCTCTTAGAAAGGTTCTGACAAGGAGTATGGGATGATCGATTATCAGGGCCAGTTCGAGTCTGCGATCGAGGCTTTGCATGCCGAGAAACGCTATCGGGTCTTTGCCGATCTCGAGCGCATTGCCGGCCGGTTTCCGAAGGCCATCTGGCGCCATGACGGCGAAGCCACCGAGATCACCGTGTGGTGCTCCAACGACTATCTCGGCATGGGCCAGCACGCGGATGTCATCTCGGCGATGACCTCGACGGTCTCGGCCATGGGTTCGGGTGCCGGCGGCACCCGCAACATTTCCGGCACCAACCACCCGTTGGTGGAACTGGAGAAGGAACTGGCGGATCTGCACGGCAAGGAAGCCGCGCTGGTCTTCACCTCCGGCTTCGTCTCCAACGAGGCGTCGATCTCGACCATCGCCAAGCTGCTGCCCGACTGCCTGATCCTCTCCGACGAGCTGAACCACGCCTCGATGATCGAGGGCGTGCGCAAGTCCGGCGTCAAGAAGCAGGTGTTCCGCCACAACGACCTCGCCCATCTGGAAGAGCTCCTGAAGGCGGCCGAGCCGAACCGGCCGAAGCTGATCGTCTTCGAGAGCGTCTATTCCATGGATGGCGACATCGCGCCGATCGCCGAGATCGCCGATCTGGCCGAGCGCTACAACGCCATGACCTATATCGACGAGGTCCATGCGGTCGGCATGTATGGCGCGCGCGGCGGCGGCATCTGCGAGCGCGACGACGTCGCGCACCGGATCGACGTCATCGAGGGCACGCTGGCCAAGGCCTTCGGCGTCCTCGGCGGCTACATCACCGGCACCCGGGCGCTGATCGACGCGGTCCGCTCCTATGCGCCGGGCTTCATCTTCACCACCGCCCTGCCGCCGGCGCTTGCCGCCGCGGCGGTCGCCTCCATCCGCCACCTGAAGACCAGCCAGGCCGAGCGCGACGCGCAGCAGCGCCAGGCGGCGCAGGCGAAGCTGGTGTTCGGCGAGGCCGACCTGCCGGTGATGCCGTCCGAGACCCACATCGTGCCGGTGCTCGTCGGCGACCCGGACCTGTGCAAGAAGGCCAGCGACCACCTCCTCCACGCCCACGGCATCTACATCCAGCCGATCAACTACCCCACCGTGCCGCGTGGTACCGAGCGTCTGCGCATCACGCCGACGCCGCTGCACGACGACGCGCTGATCGACACGCTGAAGGACGCTCTGGTCGAGACCTGGAACGCCATCGGCATCCCCTTCGCCAGCCAGCAGCCGGCCCAGGCCGAGCGGTCCACCAAGGTGACCCCGCTCGTCGTGTCGCAGGCCGGCGGCTGACACGTCCCACACCGGCCGCGCTTGCCGCGGCCGGGTGACGCCCCGCGTCGAAAGGAGCGCTCCATGAAGATTTCGCTGGCGCAGCTTCTGGACAGATTGCCCCTGCCCGCGACCGAGCAATGGCCGAACGGCGTCTTCGCCGCCGAGGCCATCTCCCACGGCACCATGTCGCTGGAAGTGTTCGCGCCGCGCGGCACGGACCACCAGCGCCCGCATCTGCAGGACGAGCTCTACATCGTCGTGTCGGGCCGGGCCGCCTTCTGGCGCGAAGGCCAGACCGACGACGTGGCGGCGGGCGATGCGCTGTTCGTGCGCGCCGGCCAGGACCACCGCTTCACCGACATGTCGGACGATTTCGTCACCTGGGTGATCTTCTGGGGACCGGAGGGCGGCGAGGCGCCCGCCCCGTCACCGTCGGTCTTCGCCGCCATCGACGCCTGATTCCTCCGGCGGCACCGCCACGGTGTCTCCCGGCCGCGCGATGTGCTTGGCCAGAAGCGGTACCATCAGGGCGATACAGACGAAGCGTACGACGTGGTGGGCCGCCACATAGGCCGGATCGACGTCGAACTGGAACGCCAGAACCGTCAGCGCTTCCAGCGCCCCCGGCGCATAGGCCAGCGCCACCTTGCCGATCGATATCTCCAGCACCAGCACCGCCACGGCGACCGAGATCGCCGAGACCACGATGCCGATGGCAAACGAGCCGATCGCCGCGGGTAGCAGCGCGAAGACGCCCCTGCGGTCCAGCCCCTGCAGTCGCGACCCGATCAGCGCCCCCAGAAGGATCAGGCTCGGCACGGCGAGAACCGGCGGAATGGCGACGGTGGCGAATTCGCCGACATGCATGAAGGCGCTGCCGATCAGCGCGCCCAACATCATGCCGCCCGGCAGCCGCACCAGATGGCCGAGCGCCGCCGCCGCGATGCAGACGAACAGCAGCAGCAGATATTCCGTCAGCGGCCCGTCGGTACCGCGCGAGGCCGCCACCACGTCCTCGCCGCCCTCGAACCAGCCGAGCACCGGCGTCAGGGCGCCGATCAGGATCAGCAGCCGCACGCTCTGGACGATGGTCACCCGCGGCAGGTCGGCCCGTGTTTCCGAGGCCGCCGCCAGCACGAAGGACAGCGCCCCCGGCAATGAGGCGAACAGGGCGGTGTCCCGGTCCCAGCCGAGACCGTGACGCAGGAACGCGCGCGTCACGATGATGACGCCCAGAACGCCGAGCATCTGGACGGCGAAGGACAGCGGCCAGATCGCCATCTGGTCGAGGACCGCGGGCGTCACGCCGGAACCGGCCTGCATCCCGAGAATGAAGAAGGCCAGTGTCCGCAGCGCCTGCGGCAGCCGCGTATCGAGACCGGCGACGCTGGCCGCCGAAACGGCGAGAACCGGGCCGAGCAGCCAGGCGACCGGCAGGCCGAGCACCGCTGCCACGCCCCCGCCGAGGGCGGCCAGCGCCAGCGTGGCGGCGAGATTGCCGACCCGGCGCCGGTCCCAGCCTGTCACGCCGAACGGCCGATCCAGTCGGCCAGCCGATCCGCCGCCATCTCCACCTCGTCGAGCCGGCGATGGAAGCAGGCCCGGAACGAGCCCGGCGAGACCGGCCCGAAGGCGGTGCCGGGCGCAAGGCCCACCTTGGCCTCGTCGACGATGCGGAAGGCCGTCTCGCGGGTCTCGGTGATGCCGTCGATGGCAAAGAAGGAATAGAAGGCGCCCGCCGGCTGGACGATGGCGACCCGGTTGGTCGCCGCCAGCCGCTCGGTGAAGATGTCGCGCGCCTTGTGGGCCCGCTCCACCTGCATCGCCACGAAGGGCTCGCCCTCGGTGATCGCGGCGATGGCGCCGCGCTGCATGAAGGGGGCGACGCCCGAGGTCGAATACTGGGTGAGATTGGCGATGACGGTGCCGATGGCCGGGGTGGTCTCGATCCAGCCGACCCGCCAGCCGGTCATCGCCCAGTTCTTGGAGAAGGAATTGACGAACAGGATCGCGTCGTCCGGCTCCATGATGTCGTGGAAGGACGGCGCCCGGTCGGCGGCGTAGTAGAAGCGGCTGTAGATCTCGTCGGCGATGATCGTCAGGCCATGCTTGCGGGCCAGCGCCAGCAGCGCCTTCAGCGTCGCGTGGTCGGCCGTCCAGCCGGTCGGGTTCGCCGGCGTGTTGACGAAGATGGTGCGGGTCTTCGGGCCGATCGCGGCGGCGACCTTGTCGAGGTCGAGTTGCCAGCCGGCATCGGTCCAGTCGAGCGCGACTTCCCGGGGCACGGCGCCGCGCACGCCGCAGGCGGCGGCGAAGTTCGGCCAGGCCGGGCCGAAATAGATCAGCTCGTCGCCGGGCGAGGTGCTCGCCGCGATCGAGATCTGGATCGCCTGCATGCCCGAACCGGTGACGAAGAAGCGTTCCGGCGAGGATTCGATGCCGTAGAGCCGGGCGGTGTAGTCGCTCAGCGCCTGGCGCAGTTCCGGCAGGCCGCGCTGATAGGTGTAGAAGGTCTCGCCCGCCGCAAGGCTCGCGGTCACCGCGTCTGCTATGAAGCCCGGCGTCGGCAGGTCGCCCTCGCCGGCCCAGAGCGGGATCACCCCCTCATGGCCGCGGGCATAGTCGATGACGGCGACAATGCCGCTCGCCGGCGCTTCCACAGCCTCGCGGCTGAGCCGAAATCTGTCGCTCATCAGGGTGCCTTCCGGGGGAGACTCGAACGAAAACGGCGTCGCCTGACGCCGTGCCCGGCATCGCGCTTCGTCCCGGAAAATGCAAGCCCGCCGCTCTCGGCGGCGGGCGTCGTCGTCGGTTCAGTGAGGCGTCAGACCCGGGTTTCGCGGTTCGAGGCGCTGGCCAGCAGGTCGCGGATTTCCTCCAGCAGCTTCTCGTTGCGCGGCACCTCGGACACCTCCGGCGGCTTGGCCTCTTCCTTGCGCTTCAGCCGGTTCATCGCCTTGACCACCATGAACAGGATGAAGGCGACGATCAGGAAGTTGATCGACAGGGTGACGAACTGGCCATAGGCGAGCACCGGCCCCTGCTCGCGCGCCGCTTCCAGGCTGGTGGCGGTGACGCCGTCGTCGAGACCGACGAACTTGTTGGTGAAGTCGACGCCGCCCGAGATCGCGGCGATGACCGGCATGAACAGGTCCTTGACCACCGAATTGACGAGGCCGGAAAACGCCGCGCCGATGATGATGCCGATCGCCAGATCGACCATGTTGCCCTTCAGGGCAAATTCCTTGAATTCCTTGAGCATCTCATGATTCCTCTGACGATGGGGCGTCCACTCTACAGTTGCGCGGCAGGGGCACAATCGCGCCACACGCGGAAAACCGGCGATCGCCGGTACCGGCGGTGTCGCGATCTGGACTTGCGCGGGCACCGATGGTTGTGTCGAACACGCATCGGCCTGAAGCGGCATCCCGGCTCACCTGACCCGCAGGGGCGCCGCTCCGCTCCCGTCAGGCCGCCGGGAGGATGAGAATTGCATAGCGGGATCATCGTCTTCACGGCGATCGTCTATCTCTTGCTGCTGTTCGCCGTGGCCTGGTGGGGAGACCGCCGGGCGGCGGCCGGCCGGGCGCGCATCAGCCGGCCGGGCGTCTATGCGCTCAGCCTCGCCGTCTACTGCACCTCCTGGACGTTCTTCGGCTCGGTCGGCGTGGCGGCGCGCGACGGGCTGTCCTTCCTGGCGATCTATCTCGGCCCGATCCTCGTCTTCGTCTTCGCACCGGGCTTCATCGAGCGGCTGATCCGCCACGCCAAGGCGGAGCGCATCACCACCGTCGCCGACTTCATCGGCTCGCGCTACGGCAAGAACCCGTCGGTCGCCGCGCTGGCCACCGTCATCGCCATCGTCGGCACGGTGCCGTACATCGCCCTGCAGCTGAAGGCGATTTCCACCAGCGTCGCCAGCCTCGTTGCCCATTACAGCGCGACGCTGGAAATGCCGCCGCTGTTCAGCGACCTGGCGCTGCTTGTCGCCACCGTCCTCGGCATCTTCGCGGTGCTGTTCGGCACCCGCCACGCCGATGCCACCGAGCATCAGGACGGCCTCGTCCTGGCCGTCGCGATGGAATCGCTGGTCAAGCTCACCGCCTTCCTGGCGGTCGGCCTGTGGGCGACCTTCGTCCTGTTCGAGCCCGGCGAATTGTGGAATGCGGCGCTCGCCAGCCCGCGGGTCCTCGCCTCCTTCCAGGGCGGCATCGGCGGTCATTTCATCGCCTCGCTCGGCCTCAGCGCGCTGGTGATCCTGCTCCTGCCGCGGCAGTTCCACATGACCGTGGTGGAAAACCGCACCCGCCACGAGATCCGCCGCGCCCGCTGGCTGTTCCCGCTCTATCTCGTCGTCATCAACCTCTTCGTCGTGCCGATCGCCGTGGCCGGGCTGATCACCCTCGGCCCCAGCGTCGATGCCGATCTCTACGTCCTGTCGCTGCCGCTGTCGCAGGGCCAGGACGCGCTGTCGCTGGTCGCCTTCATCGGCGGCCTGTCGGCCGCCACCGCCATGGTGATCGTCGCCAGCGTCGCCCTGTCGATCATGATCTCCAACGACCTCGTCCTGCCGTGGCTGCTGAAGCGCCGCGACCATGCGGTCGACCCCACCCGCGACGAGACCCGGCTGATCCTCAATGTCCGGCGCTCGGCGATCTTCGTCGTCGTGTTTCTCGGCTACGGCTATTATCGCTACGCCGGGGCCGGCAGCGGCCTCGCCTCGATCGGGCTCCTGTCCTTCGCCGCCATCGCCCAGCTCGCGCCGCCCTTCCTCGCCGGGCTGTACTGGAAGGGCGCCAATGCCCGCGGCGCCACGGCGGGCCTCATCGCCGGCATCATCGGCTGGGCCTGGACGCTGCTGATGCCGGCGCTCCTACGTGGCCAGGCCATCGACGCGACGGCGGTCACCGCCGGTGCCGACCCCGCCGCCGCGCCGCTGCTTGATCCGCTGCTCTATGGCTGCCTCGTCAGCCTGTCGGCCAACATCTTCTTCCTCGTCGTCGGCTCGCTCAGCCGCAAGGCGACGCCGCTGGAGCGCATCCAGGCGGCGGTCTTCGCCTCCAGCGACGTCGGCCCCGCCGCCGGTGTGCGGCGCACCCGCGCCGGGGTCAGCATCCGCGAGCTCAAGGCGACCATCGCCCGTTATCTCGGCTCGGACCGCACCGAGCGCTCGTTCCGCAGCTTCGCCGAGGCCGAGCACCGGACCATCGACGACGACGACACGGCCGATTCCGCCACGATCCGCTTTTCCGAGCAGCTTCTGGCGGCGGCCATCGGCTCGGCCTCGTCGCGGCTCGTCCTGTCGCTCCTGTTCCAGCGCCACGCCGATTCCAGCCGCTCGGCGTTGCAGCTCCTCGACGACGCCTCCGAGGCGCTGCAATACAATCGCGACCTCCTGCGGATCGCGCTCGAACAGGTCGACCAGGGCCTCGCCATCTTCGACGCCGACTACCGGCTGACCTTCTGGAACCGGCAGTTCCGCGATCTCGTCGGCCTGTCCTCGGAGTTCGGCCAGATCGGCACGCCGATGACCGTCGTCCTCGACGAGCTGATCGAGGCCGGCGAGATCGACCGGCCGGAATACGACACCAGTTTCGAGGTGCTGACCCGGCCGCCGGCCTTGCGCCAAATCAGCCTGCGGCGCTCCGGCCGCGTCCTGGAATTCCGCTCCAACCGGATGCCGGAAGGCGGCCTCGTCGCCACCGTCTCGGACATGACCGAGCGGGTGCGCCGCGCCGCCGCCCTGCGCGAGATGAACGAGAGCCTGGAAGAGCGGGTGCGCATGCGCACCGGCGAGCTGACGACCGCCAACGAAGAGCTCGGCAAGGCGCGGCTGGCGGCCGACGCGGCCAATCTCGGCAAGACGCGTTTCCTGGCCGCCGCCGGCCACGACATCCTGCAACCGCTCAATGCCGCAAGGCTCTACGCCGCGGCGCTGGAAGAGCGCAGCCTGGGCGGCCAGGAGACCGAGATCGCCGCCAATATCGGCTCGTCGCTGGAGGCCGTCGAGGCGATCATCGGCGCGGTGCTCGACATCTCGCGGCTGGAAGCCGGCGGCATGCAGGCCAAGATAGAGGATTTCCCGCTCGACCGGCTGCTGCGCCAGATCGAGACCGACATGAAGCCGCTGGCCGACGAAAAGGCCATCGCGCTGCGCTTCGTGCGCACCGGGGTCTCGGTCCGCTCCGACCGCAACCTGCTGCGCCGGCTGATCCAGAACCTCGTCTCCAACGCCATCAAATACACCCGCGCCGGCAAGGTCGTGGTCGGCGTGCGCCATCGCAGCGGCGGCCGGATCGACGTGGAGATCGCCGACAGCGGCATCGGCATTCCGGCCGACAAGCTGGAGGCGATCTATCACGAATTCGTCCGCCTCGACGAAGGCAGCCGGACTGCCCGCGGGCTGGGGCTCGGCCTGTCCATCGTCGATCGCATCGCCCGGGTGCTCGACCATCCGATCGAGGCGACGTCGGAGCATGGCCGCGGCACCCGCTTCCGGGTGACGCTGCCGGTGGCCGACGTGACGCCCGTCACCGCGCCCCAGACCGCGCTGCTGCCCGCCCGGGCCGGGCTGGCGCTGGCCGGAACGCGGGTCCTGTGCATCGACAACGAGGTGGCCATCCGCGAGGGCATGCGGGTGCTCCTGGCCGGATGGGGCTGCGAGGTCGAGGCCTATGGTTCGGCGTCGGAGGCGATCCCCGATCTCGGGCGGCGCGGCATCGTGCCCGACATCGCACTCGTCGATTATCATCTCGACGAGGGGACAGGCCTCGATGCGGTGACGGCGCTGCGGCGGGTGTTCGGCCCCGAACTGCCGGTGATCCTCGTCACCGCCGACCGGTCCCCGAGCCTGCGCGAGCAGGCCGCGGGGATGGAGGTGGACATCCTGACCAAGCCGCTGAAGCCGGCGTCGCTGCGCGCCGCCATGGGCCGCAAGCACGGCCGCCGCGAAGCCGCGGAATAGGTGGCCGGCCGCACCGCCGGCCCATGGCGCTGTCCTGGATGGGATGCGTCGCGGCGCGCGGCTCAGCCGGCGAGGCCGCTTTCCAGATCGATACCGAGCCGCGAGAGGCGGATTACCGCCTGGGTACGGCTGTCGACGCCCAGCTTCAGGAGCACCGCCGAGACATGCGCCTTGATGGTGGCTTCGGAGATGCCGAGCTCGTAGGCGATCTGCTTGTTGAGAAGCCCGCGCCCCAGCATGGTCAAGACCCGCGTCTGCTGCGGCGTCAGGGTGCGGATGCGCTGGATCAGTTCGGTGACCTCCGGGTCGCGCTCCGATTCCAGCGAGATGTCCGGCGGCAGGAAGACCTCGCCGGCCAGAAGCGCCAGGATCGCCTCGCGGATCTCGGCAAAGCCGGAGGATTTCGGAATGAAGCCGGAGGCGCCGAGATCGAGCGCCCGCGCCACGATCGGCGCGTCCTCGCTGCCCGAGACGATGGCGATGGGCACCGAGGGGTGGTCGGCGCGCAGGAGCGCCATGCCCGACAGGCCGCTGGTTCCCGGCATGTTCAGGTCGAGCAGCATCAGATCGGCCTCCGGATTGGCGGCCAGCGCCGCCGCGGCCTGGTCGAAATCCGCTGCCTCGACGATCTCGGCCGTGTCCGGCAGCGACGTCAGGATCTCCCGCAGCGCGCCACGAAACAGCGGATGATCGTCGGCCACGATGAAGACGTAGCGCATGCCCCTGTTCTCCCCCCTGCCTTTTCAACCGGATACCGGCTGCGACGCGCTCCCACTTCGTCGCGGCCCTTCTTGGCCCGGCTGCCCGGCGGGATCAACCCGCGGTGGTTCCGGCCTCAGCCCAGCGTACCGGAAAAGTGCAGCACGATCTCGCGCGAATGCGGGCGTGCCCGATGCTCGACGACATAGATGCCCTGCCAGGTGCCCAGCATCATGCGGCCGCCCGACACCGGCACGGCGACGCTGGTTCCCGTCAGCACGGTCTTGATGTGGGCCGGCATGTCGTCTGGCCCCTCCATCGTATGGACATAGGGCGCATCGGCGGGCGCCAGCCGGTCGAGGGCGTTCAGGAGGTCGTGCTGGACGTCGGGATCGGCATTCTCCTGGATGGTCAGCGACGCCGAGGTATGGCGGATGAACACCGTCAGCAGCCCGTCGCGGGCGCCCGCCGCAATCAGCCGTTCGGCGATCGCGGCGCTGATGTCGGTCATCGAGCGCCCCTTCGTGGCAACGCTGAGGGTTTCGATATGCTGGTCCATCGGCTTGCCCCCGTTGTCGTTGGATGCGGCCCCGAGCCTTTGCCACACGCCGCGCCCTACACCTGTGGAGGCCATGTCCTAGCTTCTCCGGCGCAAACAGGGAAACGGCAATGACCAAGACGCGACTGACCATCGACCCGGCAGCATTCGACCGGGCGCAGGCGGACCCCGAGCTGGTCGCCCTGAACGAGAAGATCATCAGGGATCAGAAGACGCTGCCCGATCCCTGGTCGCTGCCGGTGGAGACGGTTCGCAAGGCGCGGCGCGAGGGCCGCGGCATCCTGCCGATCGGACCGCGCGAGAAGAACGCCGAGGAGATCATCCATATCGGCGGCGCCGGCCGCGAAATCCCGGTGCGGGTGTTCCGCCCGCGCGACGGGCAGACCCGCGGCACCTTCCTGCATATCCATGGCGGCGGCTGGGTGTTCGGCGCCGCCGACGAGGCCGATCCGCGCCTGCGCCGAATGGCCGACAATACCGGGCTGACCGTCGCCTCGGTTGAATACCGTCTGGCGCCCGAGTTCCCGCATCCGGCAGCCCTCCACGACTGCACCGACATCGCGGTGGCGCTGGCCAACGGCCATCTCGACCTGCCGCGCGGCTTCCTGGCGATCGGCGGGGAATCGGCCGGGGCGCATCTTGCCGTCCTGACGATGCTGCGGCTGCGCGACGAATACGGCCTGACGCCGTTCCGCGCCGCCAATCTGGTCGCCGGCTGCTACGATCTGTCGCTCACCCCGAGCGTGCGCAACTGGGGCAAGGAGCGGCTCGTCCTCAACACCGACGACGTCATGGAATTCGTCATGCGGCTGGTGCCGGAGAGCGTCTCGCTCAAGGACCCGGCGGTCTCGCCGCTTTATGCCGACCTGACCGGCCTGCCGCCGGCCCTGTTCAGCTGCGGCACGCGGGACCTTCTGATCGACGACACGCTGTTCATGGCGATGCGCTGGATGGGCAGCGGGATCGAGACGGAGCTGTCGCTGACCAATGGCGGCTGCCACGTCTTCGAAGTGTTTCCGACCGCCGCCGGCGAGCGCTCCCTCGACACGATGGAAGCCTATCTGAGGCGCCGGGTCAGCTTCCCGGTCTGACGCCCCGGCCCGTCCCTCTCATCACGCGTCAGGTCCGGCCGGGCATGTCCGCATCGGCGTCCGCGTCATCCGACGGGGTCTCGCCGCGAATGTCCTCGTCGAGCTCCCGGACGATGTCGGCGAAGCCGCGAAACAGCTTCTGCATCTGGTCGACGGCCCGATCGGCATCGTCGCTGTCGATCAGCGCCCGGCGGCCCTCTTCCAGTTCCTCCACCCGGGCTTCGAGATCGTCGAGGCGGGCGGCGAGCTCGCCGTCACCGCTCGCGCCGCCGCCGCCGCCAAGTGTCGCATCGGTGCAGACGATGGCGTCGCCCGAAACCCGGCAGAACTCGACGTCGCCGGTCACCGTGTCGAGCCGCGCGACGCCGCCACCGACGGGCTGCATCTCGTAGCGTCCGCCGGCCGTGTCGAGCAGCGACTGGGCGGCCGCCGGCGTCGCCAGCAGCGCGGTTGCGGTCAGGATCGTCAGCACATGTCCGGCCATGGCGGCCTCCCGTTGCTTGGGTGGATGGCCGGCACGCTCCGGCCCTTTCGGCGACGCTAGACCGGGGACGTGACCACCTCGTGGCGGCCGACGGCCATTCGGCGCGATTGCTTTTTGCCGGTGCCTCTGGCAACCGAGGAAGCATGGTTGAGCCGATATACAAGATCGCGCCGCGGGCGCTGTGGGAGGCCGCGAAGGCCAGGGGCCGCTTCGACGGCGCACCGGTGGACGAGGCGGATGGCTACATCCATTTCTCGACCGGCCAGCAGGCCCGCGAGACGGCGGCCCGGCATTTCGCCCGCCAGGACGATCTCCTGCTGATCGCGGTGGATCCGGCCAAGCTCGGCGAGGCCCTGCGCTTCGAGCCGTCGCGCGGTGGCGCGCTGTTCCCGCATCTCTACGGCCCGCTGCCGCTGGAGGCGGTGCTGTGGGTCGAGGACCTGCCGCTCGGCGCCGACGGCAATC
The DNA here is from genome assembly GCF_014334315.1 of Aurantimonas sp. DM33-3. Lineage (NCBI taxonomy): Bacteria > Pseudomonadati > Pseudomonadota > Alphaproteobacteria > Hyphomicrobiales > Aurantimonadaceae > Aurantimonas > Aurantimonas sp. DM33-3. The sequence goes on from NZ_JACSGS010000002.1 coordinate 28,244, forward strand.
ACCAGTTCCCCGGCTCCGTCAGGTGAGACGCCTCTACCGGCTGGCACGCCCGGCCATCTTCCGTCTCGATCCCGAGCGCAGCCACGGCCTGTCGATCGCCGCCCTGAAGAGCGGCCTCGTGCCGCGCGCCGACACCCCGGTGGACAATCGTCTGCGCGTCGCGGTCGCGGGCATCGGCTTTCCCAATCCGCTCGGCCTCGCCGCCGGTTACGACAAGAATGCCGAAGTGCCCGACGCCGCGCTGCGGCTCGGCTTCGGCTTTGCCGAGGTCGGCACGATCACGCCGAAGCCGCAGGAGGGCAATCCGAAGCCCCGGGTGTTCCGCATCACGGCGAAAGAGGCGATCATCAACCGCCTCGGCTTCAACAACCAGGGCCATGCCGAAGCCTTCGCGCGGCTGTCGGCCCGCGCCCGCAAGCCGGGCATCGTCGGCGTCAATGTCGGGGCCAACAAGGACGCGATCGACCGGGTCGCCGACTATGTCGAGGGCATCAACGTCTTCGCCCCGGTCGCCAGCTATCTGACGATCAACATCTCCTCGCCCAACACGCCGGGCCTGCGGGCGCTGCAGAGCGGCTCGGAACTCGACCGGCTGCTGCGCTCGGCCGTGGCGGCGCGGGACGGCTATGCCGCCCTGTCGGGTACGGCGAAGACGCCGCTCTTCCTGAAGGTGGCGCCGGACCTGACCGAGGAGCAGATCGAGGAGATCGCCGGCGAGGTCACGCGGCGCGGCATCGACGGCATGATCGTCTCCAACACCACCCTGTCGCGCGAGGGGGTCACCGGCCTGCCGGACGCCACCGAGGCGGGCGGCCTGTCGGGAGCACCGCTGGCGGCGCGCGCGACCTATGTGCTGGCGCGGTTCCGCAAGGCGCTCGGCCCCGACATGCCGCTGATCGGCGTCGGCGGGATCGACAGTGCCGCGGAGGCGATCCGGCGGATCGAGGCGGGCGCCGACCTCGTGCAGCTCTACACGGCGCTGGTCTATCACGGCCCCGAACTGCCGGGCTCCATTCTCAAGGGAATCTTGCGCTATCTCGACCGCGCCGGGATCGACAGCCTGCGCGATCTGCGCGACCGCGGCATCGATGCCGTTCTGGCCGATCCGCCCAGTAACTGAGCGGCGTACGCCTTACAGCCTAGAGAGAAGCCGCACGCTCAGGCCCAGGCGAAAGCCAGGCCCGGAGAGGCATGGAAGCTCGCCGGCGGCTTGCAGTGCGGCGGCGGGTTGGACATCCCCTCCTGCAGATACTGCATGATGCGGAAGACGTCATGGCGCACGAAGGGCTTGGGCAGGACGCCATGTCCACCGGCAAAATCCTCCGGCAGCTTGCGCGGATTGCCGGTCACGAAGACCACCATCGTATCGGGCCAGATGCTGCGGATATGGGTGCAGACATCGATGCCGCTCGAATTCTCGGCCAGATGCAGGTCGACGAAGGCGACGTCCGGCGCCAGATCGCGCGGCAGCGCCTGCACCTCGCGCAGCGACGCGCATTCGCCGGCCACCTCGTAGCCCGCATCCTCGATCATGGCTTCCATGTCCATGGCGAGGAGCGCTTCGTCTTCGACGATCAGGAACTTGAGCGCGGGCATGTTCAGGCAGCTCCTGCTTCGTCCGGCTGATGAAGCGGGAAGCGGATGGACACATGGGTTCCGGAGGCGGCGCCGTTCCACTCGGTTTCGGCGCCGATCTGGCGCGACAGTCGCGCGATCAGCGAGCGGCCCACCGAACCGGTGGTGATCCGGTCCGCGTCGAACCCCGGACCGTCGTCGCGCAGATCGATCATGGCGTGGCCGTCGATCTGCCGGACCTCGAGGCGCAATTCGCCGCTCCGTCCGTCGGCATAGGCGTGCTTGACGGCATTGGTGATCAGCTCGTTGAGGATCAGGCCGACCGGGGCCGCCTTGCTGGCGGCGATCGCGACGGCCTCGCACCGGCTGTTCAAGCGGATGTCCTCGCGGCCGCTGGCGCCCAGCACGTCCGAGGCGAGGCTGTCGGCGAAGGCGCCCACGTCGAACCGGGTCACGTCGTCGGCCTGGTAGAGCCGGCGATGGACGGCGGCCAGCGCGTCGATGCGCTCCAGCATGGTCTCCAGCGTCTCGCGGAACTTCGGATCGGGGATCGAGCGCATCTGGAGCCGCAGCAGCGAGCCGATCATGGTCAGGTTGTTCTTGACCCGGTGGTCGACCTCGTTGAGCAGCAGCGTCTTGGCTTCCAGCGCCGCCTGCAGGTCGCGGGTGCGGGCATGGACCTGCGCCTCGACATCCTCCTTGCGGCGGGCGAGCGCCTGCTCGGCCTCGACCCGATCGGTCATGTCGAGTTGCGAGGCGAAGAAGAACTGGACGTCACCGTCCTCGCCGCGCACCGGGCTGACATAGAGCGAATTCCAGAAGGCGCTGCCGTCCTTGCGGTAATTGCGCAACTGGACGTTCACCGCCTCTTCGCGCGCCACGGCCTGGCGCAGACGATCCACCTCGGCGGGATCGGTATCAGGCCCCTGCAGGAACCGGCAGTTGCGGCCGATGATCTCGTCGCGCGCGTAGCCGGTGAGATCCTGGAAGGCCTTGTTGGCGAAGACGATCGGATTGTCGGGCTGCCGGGGATCGGTGATGATCATCGGCATGCGGGTTCCGCGAATGGCAGCCGCGAAGGGATCGCCCCGGCCCTGTTCGTGGCCGATGATCTCGGTAAGGTGCCAGTCGTCGCGCTGTCTCATGTCCTGCTGCCGTCGGTTCCCGTAAGTCCGGTCGGCGGCGAGGCGCAACCTGAGGGTGGGTAAAGATGGTCAGCTAACGGCAAGTCCCGGTTTCCGTTCCGTCGAACTTTCGTCTTGTCTGTGGACAACGTTACCGCACTGCAGCGCCTTCACGTCCGCCCGGCCATGACGGCGCGGCGAAGGTCTCGGCCCGCCGCCGCGGCACCAGCGCGAGCAGGCTGAAGCCGCGAAAGCCCAGAAAGCCCAAAAGCGCCAGCCACAGGCCCGTATTGCCGTAGAACGGCGTCAGCGCGTAGGCGGCGGCCGCGAAAACGAGGAAGGCCGCGATCATCATGTTGCGCATGGTCCGCGACCAGGTGGCGCCGATGAACACGCCGTCCATGATGAAGGCCAGCGCGCCGGCAACCGGCGTCAGCGCCGCGAACGGCAGATAGTCCGTGGCCATCTGCCGCACCGCCGGGTCCGTCGTCAGTCCGGCGATCAGCGCCTCGCCGGCGAAGAGGAACACCGCCGAGACCACCAGCGACACGGCCATGCCCCACAGGATGGTGAGGCGGACGGCGCGGTCGAAGGCCGGCCGGTAGCGTGCCCCGACCGAGCGCCCGACCAGTTGCTCGGTGGCCGTCGCCAGCCCGTCGAGAAAATAGCTGCCGACCGCGAAGAAGTTCATCAGGATGCCGTTGGCCGCCAGCACCAGCGTGCCGAACTGGGCGCCGAGCCGCGCGAACAGCATGAAGGCGCCGAGCAGGCAGAAGGAGCGGATCATGATGTCGCGATTGACCGCGATCATCCGCACGAAGCCGGCCCGCTCGAAGACCCGCGCAGGGGACGGCCGGTCGGCGGCGTCGAAACGCCGCAAGACGACGAGGAAGCCGACAAGGGCGCCGATCGCCTCGCCGCAGACCGTGCCGACGGCGACGCCGGCAATGCCGTATTCCATCACCAGGCCGAACAGGATCGACAGGGCGATGTTGGTCCCGTTGACGACGAATTGCAGCGCGAGCCCCAGCCCGCCCCGGCCGCAGCCCAGCACATGGCCGAGAATGGCGTAGTTGAGAAAGGCGAAGGGCGCCGAGAACATCCGCACGAAGACGTAGAGCCCGGTCGCGGCAACGACGCCCGGCCCCGGCGCGATGGCCAGAAGGCCGAGCCCGGTGATCAGCGGCTCGGCGGCGATCAGCCCGGCGCCGATCAGCAGCGACAGCACCACCGAGCGCCAGAACACCGCCTGCACCTCGCGGCCGTTCTCCTCGCCGGCTGCCTGCGCCGTCAGCCCGGTCGTGCCGGAGCGCAGGAAATTGAAGGTGGCGAAGGCGAAATCGAAGATCAGCGCGCCGACCGCCAGCCCGCCGAGCGCCGTCGCATCGCCGATCCGCCCGACCACCGCCGTATCGGTCAGCCCGATCAGCGGCGTCGTCAGGAAGGCCAGCGTCATCGGCAGGGTGATCTTCCAGACGTCGCGATGGGTGACCGCGAAGGGGCGCGAGCGTGGCGCCGGCCCGCCCGGCACCGCGCCGCTGGCGCCGCCGCCGCGCCTGTCGTCCTGATCGATCATCTCGTGCATGGGCGGCAGGTTGCACCGGCATCGCAGGCACGCAAGCGAAACCTTGCCGCGGTGAATCCCGGCGAGGCCGCCCTAGCTTGTCGCCGAATGCCTCTTCCGATCATCCATCATCCCGCCTTCGACGCGGATTTCGACGCCGCGCACCGGTTTCCGATGTCGAAATTTTCGCGGCTCGCCGAAATCCTCGTCGAGGACGGGCTCGTCGCGCCCGGCGGCTACCACGAACCGGCCCCGGCGCCGCAGGACTGGCTGCGGCTGGCGCACGACCCGCTCTATGTCGACCAGGTGCTGTTTTCGGCCGTGCCGCCGGAGATGGAGAAGGCGATCGGCTTCCGGGTGGACGAGAAGGTGGCGCTGCGCTCGCGCTGTGCGACCGGCGGCACGGTGCTGACCGCCCATCTGGCGCTAGTCGAGGGGCTTGCCTGCAACACGGCCGGCGGCAGCCATCATGCGGCGCGGGACGGCGGCGCCGGCTTCTCGGTGTTCAACGACGTGGCGGTGGCGGCGTCGCTGCTCCTGGCCGACGGTGATGCCGGCCGCGTCCTGATCGTCGATTGCGACGTCCACCAGGGTGACGGCACGGCCCGCATCTTCGAGAACGAGCGGCGGGTCTTCACCCTGTCGCTGCATGGCGCCAGGAACTATCCGGTGCGCAAGGCGCAGTCCGATCTCGACGTGCCGCTGGCGGACGGCACCGGTGACGCCGACTATCTCGACGCCCTCGTGCCGGCGCTGGCCGAGGGGCTCCGCCGGTCGCTGCCCGACATCGTCTTCTACAATGCAGGCGTCGACCCGCACGCCGACGACCGGCTCGGCCGTCTGGCGCTGAGCGATGCCGGCCTGGCCGAGCGCGACCGCACGGTGATCGGAACCTGCCGCAACGCCGGCATCCCCGTCGCCTGCGTCATCGGCGGCGGCTATTCCCGCGACATCGACGCGCTGGCCCGCCGCCATTCGATCCTGCACCGGGTGGCCTCAGAGTTCGCCTGAGCGGTCCGTGTCCCGCGGTCATGGGCCGGCGCAGCCGATCTCTTGTCGGCACGACAGCAGGCAGGCATGATGCTGAATGTTCCCTTACGGAATATCCTGCGCCCGAGGTGCCCTCGCCATGTATGGTTCGAAATTCCTGAAGTACACTGTCTTCCTCTCGGCTTTGGCTGCGGTCGCGCTGACTGCGTGGCTTTTGAAGAATAAACCCGAATATTTCCTGCTAGCCCCCATCGAAACGGGAACGATCGTCGCCATCCTCGAACGGCTCGGCATCTTCGTCGTGCTAGCCTTGTTCGTGGAGCGGGCGACCGAGGTCTATGTGGCGGTGTTTCTCGAGCCCTACCAGCCCAAGGCGAACTTCGTCGGACCACTTGCGGAAACAGCGATGGACAGCAAAGCGATCAAGTTTCGCCCCACGATCTTCTCGCTTGTTCTGGGGCTTTTCATTGGCCTCGCCGGCGTCAGCATCCTCGGCGCCCTGCTGCCGGCCAAAGCCGATATGAGCGTGGTCCTGCGTCTGGCCGACATCGTGCTCGTCGGCGCCCTGTTGTCGGGCGGCGCCGAACCGATCCACCAGATCATGGAGGCGATCTCCGAGAGCGCCGCGGCGGTCAAGAAGCGCGCGCAGGCGCAGAAGGCCGCTGCGGCGGTCTGAGCCCGCCCGCTCCGGATGCTTCGCGTCGAACCGCCTAGCGGCGGCCGAGGGTCAGCAGGCGCGAGATGATGAAGATCGGGATCACGATAGCCGCGCCGAGCAGGAAATAGTCCAGCGCACGGTCGAGCGAGCCGAAGATGTTGTACCAGAGCCAGTCGAACAGGCTGACGAACCAGTCGACCACGTCGGCGGGGCTCCAGGACAGCCAGGACAGGATCACGCCGACGACGATCGACAGCAGGATCAGCCGCATGATCACGCCGAGCGGCGAGCCACCGAGAAACCTGTTCACCCGTTCCGACATCTTGCACTGCTCCGCTGCGTCCCTGCCCGGCAGGTAGGCGGTCGCGCCGCGCGGCACAAGCCCGAAGGACCGGCCAGCCGGCGCACGGCCCTGCCCCGGCAGCCCTGCGTCGCCTATTCCGGCATCGGCTCGGGCAGCATCGCCTGCAGGGTTTCCAGCCGGTCCGCCTCGAAGGCCGGCTTGTCCCATCTCAGCCGCGAGACACGCGGAAAGCGCATGGCGACGCCGCTCTTGTGGCGGCTCGACCGTGCCAGCCCCTCGAAGGCGACTTCCAGGACGAGGCCGTGATCGGGCTCGGCCCGCACCGAGCGCACCGGGCCGAAACGCTCGATCGTGTTGTCGCGGACATATTTGTCGAGCTGCTTCAGCTCCTCGTCGGTGAAGCCGAAATAGGCCTTGCCCACCGGCACCAGCTCGGGATCGTCCATCGGGCCGGTCCAGACGCCGAACGTATAGTCGGAATAGAAGCTCGACCGCTTGCCGTGGCCGCGCTGGGCATACATCAGCACCGCGTCGACCAGATGCGGGTCCTGCTTCCACTTGAACCACGGGCCCTTCGGCCGGCCCGGCACATAGGTCGAGTCCCAGCGCTTCAGCATCACGCCCTCGATCACCGGATGGGGCGGGCCGGCGCGCAGGCGTGCGAGTTCGTCGAAATCGGAAAAAGCGAGAAAGGGCGAGACGTCGAAGCGGGTCGGCTCGAGGCCGGCAACGAAGCGGTCTAGCCGCTTGCGGCGCTCGGCAAAGGGCAGCGCCCGCAGATCCTCGTCGCCGTCCTGCAAGAGATCATAGGTCCGCAGGAACACCGGATAGCGCTTCAGGACGGCCGCCGAGACCGTCTTGCGGTTCAGTCGCTGCTGCAGGTCGGAGAAGGTGCCGACAACGATGTCGTCGCGCGGTGCCCCCTCATGCGCCTCGACCCTGGGCGTGCCGCCGCCCTGCGTCTGTGGCGTGGCGACCAGCAGTTCGCCGTCGAGCGCGCCCTCATAGGTCATGAAGTCGAGAAGATCGGGAAAGGCGTTGGAGATGTCATCGCCGGTGCGCGAATACAGCCGGCGCGTGCCGTTCTCCGCCGTCGCCTGGACGCGGATGCCGTCCCATTTCCACTCGGCCGCATAGGTCTCGGGATCGATGCGGCCGTAATCCGGCTCCTCCAGCGCCTGCGACAGCATCACCGGGCGGAACGGCGAGGCCGCCGCCGAGACCGGCTTGTCGTCGCGCCCTTCCAGCCAGGCGAAGAGGCTCTCATAGGGCAGTTGCAGCCCGTGCCAGAGCTCCTCGATCTCGGCCACGGGCCGGTCGCCGAACTCGGCCAGCGCCTGCTTGGCGAGGCGCGAGGAGACGCCGATGCGCATGGCGCCGGTGACGAGCTTCAGCAGCGCATAGCGGCCGGAGGAGTCCAGTCGGTCGAGCCAAGCCTCGACGAGCGCCGGGCCGTCCTTGCGGGTCGCCGCGTCCAGCGTCTCCACCACCTCCGCCAGCGTCGGCGGAGCGGCCGGACGAGCGGCGCCGTCCAGCGGCGACGGCCAGACCAGCGCGATGGTCTCGGCCAGATCGCCGACATAATCGTAGGAATAGCCGAACAGCACCTCGTCCATGCGGCTGGCCATCAATTCGCGCAGCATGGCCGGCTTGACGCTGCGCACGTCGAGATCGCCGGTGATCGCCGCCAGCGCATAGCCGCGCTCGGGATCGGGCACATGGCGGAAGAAATCCACCATCAGGCGCAGCTTGCCGTTGCGCGACGGGGTCAGGACCAGGCGGTCGAGGAGTTCGGCAAAGCGCTTCATGGGGTCCCGGAACGGCTGCGGATCGGCGATGGCGGGGCACATAGGGCGCGGACGCCGGGCCGCATCGCCCCCCTGAGGCAGCGTACGCTGCCCAGGCTCGGCTCAGACGGCGGCAGCCGGCATCTGGCGGGCGCCGCGCACGCTGCGCAGCCGCAGATGATGGCGGGCGGTGAAGACGGCGTCGGCCTCCATGCCGGGCTCGCGCAGCAGCCATTCCAGATAGGCGTCCGGCACTTCCGCGAGCGCGACACCCTTGTGGCGGCCGAAGCGCAGCCGCGCCAGCAGCGCCGGCTCGTTCGAGACCCGCTCGGCCCGCTCCAGAAAATCCTCGACGTCGTGGCAGCGGGGCATCAGCGTCGCCGCGATGGTCCGCAGCAGCACCGCCGTGCAGACCGCGTCGTAGAGCGCGCGGTGCGGATGCAGCCCTTCCAGCATCGGTCGCACTTCGGACAGGTCCAGCGGCACGTACTTCACCAGGCTCTGCAGGCCGTGCGCCCGCACCTGCGGAAAGGCCCGCAGCGCCAGCTTGTAGGTGCACAGCCAGCGCCCGGTCAGCCGCAGCCGCGAGCGATCGAAGCTGGCGCGCTGGGCGGCATAGAGGCCGGCCGACGCGAAGGGTCGGACCGCCTCGGCAAAGGGCGGCGCGCCTTCCAGCATGGCGTCGGTGATCTGGTGGACCTTGCGCGCATGCGGATTGATCTCGACGCCGCCGGGATCGCACAAGGTCTGCAGCGGGTTGCGGATCGCCCCGGTCGCCAGATCCACGTCGATCGAGCCGATCTCGATGACGGCGTCCTCTTCCAGCCGGTGGCCCGCCGTCTCCACGTCGATGACGCGGACGGTCGTCGGCCCCGGCTCGGCAAAGAGCGAGGGCGTGGTGGGCACGGGCGGGAACAGGTCGGACATCGCCTGCCAAGATCGGTCGTCGCGACCCGGCGCGCAAGATGGTGCGACGGCCTGTCCGGCAAAGCGGCGCCCTGCCCGGAAGATGGCGTGGCCGAACACGCGTCGGGCCATGGCGAACCGCCCGATCTTTGCAGGCCGCGAGCGATCTGCTACGACCCATACTCTTACGTTTACGTCAAAATCATAGGTGTGATCCTGGCCCTCCCCACGCTTCTCGAAGGTCGGCTGCGGCTGCCGGTCATCGCCGCACCGCTGTTCATCATCTCGCATCCGGCGCTGGTCATCGCCCAGGCCACGGCCGGCATTGTCGGCGCCTTTCCGGCGCTGAACGCCCGGCCGGCGGCCCAGCTCGACGAATGGCTCTGCGAGATCGAGGAGGCGCTGGCCGCCCACGATCGCGCGCATCCCGAGCGGCCGGCCGCGCCCTTCGCCGTCAACCAGATCGTCCACCGCTCCAACACGCGGCTGGAGGAGGATCTGGCGGTCTGCGTCGAGCACAAGGTGCCGATCGTCATCACCTCGCTGGGCGCGCGACCCGAGGTGAACGAGGCGGTGCATTCCTATGGCGGCATCGTGCTGCACGACGTCATCGACGACCGCTTCGCCCGCAAGGCGATCGAGAAGGGCGCCGACGGCCTGATCGCGGTGGCGGCCGGCGCCGGCGGCCATGCCGGCACCCTGTCGCCCTTCGCGCTGATCCAGGAAATCCGCGAATGGTTCGACGGTCCGGTGTTCCTGTCCGGCGCGATCGCCACCGGCGACGCGGTGCTGGCGGCCCAGGCCATGGGCGCCGATGGCGGCTATATCGGCTCGGCCTTCATCGCCACCGACGAGGCGCGCGCGGCCGACGACTACAAGCAGGGCATCGCCCGTGGCCGTGCGAGCGACATCGTCTATACCGACCTCTTCACCGGCATTCACGGCAACTACCTGCGCGAATCCATCGTCGCCGCCGGCCTCGACCCCGACGCCCTGCCCGGCAGCGATCCCAGCCAGATGGATTTCGGCGGCAGCGCCAAGCCCAAGGCCTGGAAAGAGATCTGGGGCTCGGGCCAGGGCATCGGCGCGGTGCGCTCGGTCGGTCCGGCGAGCGCCCTGGTCGATCGCCTCGCCACCGAATACGACGCCGCCAGGCGGCGCATCTGCGGCTGACACGCCGTCCAAAGCCCACCGGCGGGCGGCGCATCGCACAATCGTGCCGCGCCGCCGCCCCATGTCGCTTTCCCGCTTGAACCCGACCGCGTTTCCCGCTATCAGGGCGCCGTCCGCGGATTTCGATCCGATCCGGACCGTGCCGCTTTAGCTCAGTTGGTAGAGCACGTCATTCGTAATGACGGGGTCGCGTGTTCGAGTCACGCAAGCGGCACCATTTCCCACACCCTTAGACACAACGTTCTATCGCTGAGCTGACGTCCCTCATAAAGCGAGTTGACAGCAGCTGGGCGAACTTTGAAAGGCGCTTGACGTCTTCCATAGTAGGAACCTCTTGGTCACCGCCATGTGCGACATCATTTCGTCTTTGAGCTAATTCGCCCAACCCAACAGTAATATTCATAGCGTTCCCGCCAACGGTGACAGATCGAATATCGCAATAATCCTCAATATCAACGAGCCTCATCAGCCAGTTGACATTCTTGGGAGTAGGATTAGCAAACTGGTCCTTTATATTTTCTACAACGATCTCTTCTCGGGTCAGCGGCCGAACGTCCGAGTACAATTTCTGAGAAAGCTCAACCAACTCTTTTGCGTGATCAACGCTTAGATTTCGCATGTGCGCTTGACTGCGAAATCGCCACAACCTGAAGCCTTCAGGATATTTTCGGGCGACTACATCTCGATCGACAAGATGCTCAAAGCCGCAACAAACGGTGCTTTCCAGAAAATACTCAAGATTTGACGCGACCAGAACGAGCGCCGATTTTCGCAAGGGTATCATCCAGTCCCCCGGCCTACCCCTGCCGCCGTCGTTTTGATCATACAGGCGAACTAAGCTTTTCACGTCAGCATTGAGCCGACGTTTAAAATCGTCGCGAAGAGTTAAAAGGGTTGCAACGGTCAACGGCAGCTCCTCCGAAGATGCGGCCAGCTTCGCTCATCTCTGGACAGTCATCAAACTTCAGTAGCGAACATCACCAAATATTAGAGTTGTCCTTCTCGGGAAACAATGCTGCTCGCGCCGCAGCAGGCGGCTATCCAGCATGGGCGCCTCGACGCTCCCAGACAGCACATCGCCTCGCGGCACCCGCATGTCGTTGATGTCGCTGTCTTGCCGCCACCGCAATCCGCGTCCGCGCCGCAACATCCCGTAAACGACTGTTGTGATATCGAACTGTCATCGTCACAACGATCAGAATGGCTGATGCTGCGTCACACCGAGTCCGTCGAGGTCTACAAAGCTCTGGTCTCGGCACTGGCCGACAATCTTCTGCCCACCGCTTCGATCGGCGTGACCTTCTTCATCATCGGGTTCTACGCCTATCTTGAAACCGGTGCGGTCGCGGCGCTCGCCATCACGGTCTTCGGGGTCGCGGCCTCGATCGGCAAGGCGCTGTTCATCCTCGTCCATCGCCGGACCATCGCCGGGCCGACGCCCGCGCTGGCTGACTTCCGCAAGGTCGAAGCCGGACACGCGATCACGAGCTGGTGCATGGCGGCGCCGATGGGCGCGCTCGGCGCGTTCCTGTTCTCGCAGCCGGACCTGTCGCTGCATATCGTGGCGACCGCGCTGCTGTTCGGCTATTGCGCCGGCGTCGCCACCCGGATCTCGGTACGTCCGCGGATCGCGGCGGGCGCGGTTCTCCTGGCGGCGGGACCGGCGATCGTGTCCGCGGCGTTCTACATCGAGGATGCGAGGCTTCTCACCGGCGCCGTGTTCCTGGTGTTCCTGATCAGCGCGCTGGAAACCATCGCGCATCTCCATCGCAGCGCCTGCCGCCTGATCACCATGCGCCTGCAGATGGCGACGTTGGCGCGGCGCGATCCGCTAACCGAACTCTTCAACCGTCTGGGCCTGCGCAAGGCGTTCGACGCACTGCCCCGGGAGGATCGCAGCCGGGTCGCCGTTCACGTCTTCGACCTCGACGGCTTCAAGGCGGTGAACGACACCTTCGGGCATGGTGTCGGGGATCGGCTCCTGGAGGAGGTGGCGAGCCGCCTGCGCCGGATCGTGGGACCGGGTGACATCGTCGCCCGGATCGGTGGCGACGAGTTCGTGGTCGTCCAGCCGGGCATCGCGGAGCCGGCCGCCCCGGACAGGCTCGCCCAGCGCATTCACGCCGGCCTGAGTGAAGCCTATCGGATCGACGGCGGACATGATATCCACGTCGGCCTCAGCCTCGGCTACAGTACCGCATCGTCCGACACCGCCTCCCTCGACGCGCTGCTTCGCGACGCAGATGCAACCTCCTACGCGGTCAAGCGGGACGGCGGCGGTTTCCGCCCGCATCGGCAGGGGGCGCGCACCACGCCGCAGAGCTTGCCGACCGACGCGATCACGGCCGGACCGCAGGCGGTCGCGACGGCCTGACGGGGCCCCGCTCACGCAGACCCGCGTTCTAAAGAATGGGGGTCGCACAAACCCGGGACGCGCTCATGTCATGGCCTCCCGGAAAGACCGCCACAGGTCTTTTCAAGCGCAACGCAGCTCATCGCCCGCGCGGGACGATCACCCCCGCGCACCGCCGCCGGCCGGCCGGCCCTCGACCACCGGCACCGGGGACGGCTGGGCGTGGCGCGACCAGATGCGGGGCTTGGGATTGGCCAGCCGCTGGCCGAACAATTCGGTGGAGAAGGGTTCCGGCGTCCACAGCGCACGGCGCAGGGCATCGGCTTCGGCACGCTCGGCCTCGATGCGGTTCCAGCGGGGTTCGTCCGCCGGTTCCGCCGCCGTCACCGGGTTGCGCGCGGCCATGATCCGGTTGGCCTCGGCCCAGTGCTCATGCTCGCGGCCGGTCGGCCGGCCTTCGCGTTCCCAGATTTCGTAGGCCAGCCTGCGCACGGCCTCCGCGTCGTCGATCCTGACCATGTCTCGTCTCCAAATACTTTGAAACGGAACTAGGATTCGCATTCAGCGAAGCAGGAGACTGCGACGGGGAAATGACGTTAGCCGCGCATTCATCCGACCTGCGACGCGGAACCTGCAACATCCGTCGAGATGCCCGGCACCGCCGGACCCACGCAGGGTTCGACGCGCGGTCGCCGATAGAACCAAGATAGGGTCGCGAATGTCGCCGGGAAGCCTGGCCGCGCAGGATCCCTGTGCGGTCAGGCGTGCATCCCGTTTCTCGGGAGAGCGGCGTCAGGCCGGGGCGGACCGCAAGGTCGAAACGGCGGCGCCGAGCCCGTCGAGCCGGTCGATGACCGCATCCGCGCCGAGATCGTCGGCGGCGATGCTCGTATAGCCACCCCGCAGCACGACGACCGCCATGCCGGCGGCCTTGGCGGCGGCGACGTCGTTCTCGCTGTCGCCGACGAAGACGACCTGATCGACCGCAAGGCCCAGGCGCTCGCAGGCGAGGAGCAGAAGGCCCGGCTCGGGCTTCTTCGCCGGGCCGGCATCGCCGCCGACCACCACCTGCATCAGTTCCGACAGGCCGAAATGGCTGAGGATCTCGCGCGTTGCGGCCTCGGGCTTGTTGGTGACGACGCCGATCGGGGTGCCGGCATCGACCAGCGCACGGGTCGCCTCGCTGGCGCCGGCGGTCAGCGTCGTTAGTTCGGTGGCGCGCGGCTCGTAGATCGCCAGGAAGCGATCGACCACGCGGTCGCGCTCGGCCGGGTCGATGCTCTTGCCGAGGCCCTCCCAGGCCCGTTCGATGAGCACCGGCACGCCGCGGCCGACCATGCGGGTCACCGCCTCCAGCGTAAAGGGCGGCTCGCCATAGCTTGCCAGCGTCTCGTTCAGCGCGGCGTGGATGTCGGGGGCGGAATCAACGAGGGTGCCGTCGAGATCGAAGAGGACCGCCTGCGGCCAGTTCCCGGCCATCAGGCGGTTTCCTTCCATTTGATCGAACAGCCGATGGAGGGGATCTGCTCGGCGGGCCCCTTGCCGGTCTCGGCGACCTGGCGCATGGCGTCGAAGAGGTCGCGCGCCGTGCCCTCGGGCGCGACGACCTTGCGCGAAGCATCGATGCGGCCGCGGTATTGCAGGCCGAGATCGCCGTTGAAGCCGAAGAAATCCGGCGTGCAGACCGCGCCATAGGCCCGGGCGACGCTCTGGTCCTCGTCGTAGAGATACGGGAACGGGAATGCGTGCTGGCGCGCGAAATCCTGCATCCGCTCGAAGGAATCCTCCGGGAAGCGCTCGGCGTCGTTGGATGAGATCGCCACCGTGCCGATGCCCAGCTCCGCCAGTTCGGTCGCGTCGCGGACCAGCCGCTCGATCATCGCCTTCACATAGGGGCAGTGATTGCAGATGAAGGCGACCAGCAGGCCGTTTTCGCGCTTGTGGTCGAAGATGCGATGCTGCTTGCCGTCGACGCCGATGAGTTCGGCGTCGATCGCCTTCCAGCCGAAGTCGCAGATCGGTGGCTGTGCGGCCATGGTTCGTCCTTCTCGCTTCGGGCGCCCGCCCGAGACCTAGGGGAAACGCGCCGGAAAATCGAGCCGGAGCGCCGGCCGGCGGTTCAGATCGCCGTCAGGCCGCCATCGACGGGAATGGCCGCGCCGGTCATGAAGCCATTGGCCGGGTCGGCCGCAAACAGCACCGCCGTCACCACCTCGTCGATCTCGGCGAGCCGGCGCATCGGAATGCCGCGGACGATCTTCTGCTCGGCCTCGCTCGCCTCCGTGGCCCCGGCCAGGGAACCCGGCGCACCCAGCACCATGGCGGTGCGGGCGAAGGACGGGCAGACGGCGTTGATGCGCAGGCCGCGTCGGGCGTTCTCGGCGGCGGCGGATTTCGTCAGGCCGATCACGCCGTGCTTGGCGGCGGCATAGACCGACAGAAGCGGCGCCCCGCCAAGCCCTGCGACCGAGGCGACATTGACGATCGCCGCCTTGGTGCCGTCGCTGGCAAAGCGCGCATTCATCGCCGCGATCTGGTGCTTCATGGCGAAGAACACGCCCATCAAATCGACGGCGATCACCCGCTCGGCCTCTTCGGCACCGATCTCCTGCAGGCGCTTGTAGTCATGGGCGATGCCGGCATTGTTAATGGCGATGTCGAGGCCGCCGAAGCGCTCGGTCGCCAGATCCACCAGCGCGGAGGCGGTTGTCTCGCGCGAGACGTCGCCTGCCAGCGTCACGATTTCCGTGCCGGTGAGTTCGGCGGCGAGGGCCTCCAGCGAGCCCTCGTCCCGGTCTGTGAGGACCAGCCGTGCCCCTTCGGCAGCGAGCACCGTGGCGATGGCCCGGCCGAAACCGCCGGCCGCCCCCGAGACGAGAACCGCCCTGCCCGCAAAGCGCGCCATCAGGCTTCCTTCTCGATCAGGTCGACGGCGAGCTGCGCCAGGACCGGCACGTTGCGGCCATAGACCTTGGCCTTCTCCGGATTGGAGGCGTTGCCCTGGGTGTAGCGCTTGAAGACGCCCTGCAGGATCGCCGCGAGCCGGAAGAAGGAGAAGGCGACATAGAACGGCCAATGGTCGATGCCGTCGATGCCGCGTCGCTCGCAATAGCGCGCCACATACTGCTCCTCGGTCGGAATGCCGAGGGCGGCCCGGTCGAGGTCGCCCAGCCCCTTGAAGGAGCCGGCATTGGGCAGGCGCCACTGCATGCACTGGTAGGACAGATCGGCCAGCGGATGGCCCAGCGTCGACAATTCCCAGTCGAGAACCGCCAGGATCGTCGGCTCCTTCTTGGCGAAGATCATGTTGTCGAGGCGGAAATCGCCATGGACGAGGCCGGACGCGCCGTCATCGGGCGGCAGGTTCTTCTCCAGCCAGGCGATCAGCTCGTCCATCGCCGGGATCGGATCGATCTTCGACTGCCGGTACTGCTCGGTCCAGCGCGAGAGCTGGCGCTCGAAATAGCTTCCCGGCCGGCCGAAATCAGCAAGCCCCACCGAATCCACGTCCACCGAATGCAGCGCCGCCAGCGCGGCGTTCATGGCGTCGTAGATCGCCCCGCGCTCTTCGGGGGTGGCGATTTCCGGCAGGGCCGGGTCCCAGAAGATGCGGCCATCGCAATGCTCCATGACGAAGAAGGTCCGGCCGAGCGGCGACTGGCTCTCGCTCGCCAGATGCAACATGCGCGGCACCGGCACGTCGCTGCCGGCGAGCGCCTGCATGACGCGGAACTCGCGGTCCACCTGATGGGCGGATTTCAGCAGTTCGCCCGGCGGCTTGGCGCGCAGGACATAGGTGCCGCTCTCGGCATCGAGCCGCCAGGTGGGGTTCGACTGTCCCGCCTGGAACTTGACCATCCGTTCGAGCCCGTGGAAGCCCTCCACATGCTCTTCCAGATACTGGCCGAGCGCCGCTTCGTCGATCGTCCGGTCGTCGCCGTCAGTCGTCATCGTGCGCCTTTCACAGGACCTCGAAGAGGCCGGCCGCGCCCATGCCGCCGCCGACGCACATGGTCACGACGACCCAGCGCACGCCGCGCCGCTTCCCCTCGATGAGCGCGTGGCCGGCCATGCGGGCGCCGGACATGCCGTAGGGATGGCCGATCGAGATCGCGCCGCCATCGACATTGAGGATCTCGCCGGAGATGCCGAGCCTGTCGCGGCAATAGATCGCCTGGGAGGCGAAGGCCTCGTTCAGCTCCCACAGGCCGATGTCGCCGATCTTCAGGCCGTTCTTTTCCAGGAGCTTGGGCACTGCGAAGACCGGGCCGATGCCCATCTCGTCGGGATCGCAGCCGGCCACCGCGATGCCGGCATAGCGGCCGAGCGGCTGCAGGCCGCGGCGTTCGGCGTCACGGGCTTCCATCAGCACCGCGGCGGAGGCGCCATCGGAGAGCTGCGAGGCGTTGCCGGCGGTGATGAAGCGCCCTTCGGCGACCTCCTGGCCGTCCTTGAAGACCGGGTTCAGCTTCTCAAGATCGGCGAGCGTCGTCTGGGGCCGGTTGCCCTCGTCGCGGTCGATGGTGACCTCGCGATCGGAGATCTCGCCGGTCTCGCGATCCTTGACCTTCATGGTCACGGTCATCGGCACAATCTCGTTGTCGTAGCGGCCGGCCTCCTGGGCGGCGGCCGTGCGCTGCTGCGACTGCAACGCGAAGGCGTCCTGGTCCTCGCGCGAGATGCCATAGCGGTCGGCGACGATCTCGGCGGTCTCCAGCATCGACATGTAGAGGTCGGGCCGGTGCTCGCGCAGCCAGGGATCGGCGGCGCGGAACATGTTCATCTTGTCGTTCTGGACCAGCGACACCGATTCCAGCCCGCCGCCGACCGCCACGGTCATGTTGTCCTGGACGATCTGCTTGGCGGCGATGGCGATGCCCATCAGGCCGGAGGCGCATTGCCGGTCCACCGACATGCCGGCGACCTGCGTCGGCAGGCCGGCGCGCAGCGCACACTGGCGGGCGATGTTGGTGCCGGTGGAGCCCTGCTGCAGGGCCGCACCCATCACCACATCCTCGATCTCGGCCGGATCGACGCCGGCGCGCTCGACCGCGTGGCGGATGGCGTGCCCGCCCAGCGCCTGGGCCTGGGTGTCGTTGAAGGCGCCGCGATAGGCCTTGCCGATCGGCGTGCGGGCCGTCGAGACGATGACCGCTTCTCTCATGGGTTAGGTGTTCCCTCGGTTGGTGCGCGCATGTGGCGGTGGGCGTCGGCTCAGTCGGTCGGCGGTTCCAGTACCGCCAGCGTGATCCACTGCGCGGTCAGGGCCGGCTTGGTGGCGCCCTCGATCTCGACCGAGGCGTCCCAGGTGGTCTGCAGGCTGACCGCGCGCTCGGCGAGCGCGACCATCTTGAAGACGCCGCGCACACGCGCCCCGGCCTTGACCGGATTGAGGAAGCGCACGCGATCGAAGCCGTAATTGATGCCCATCCGGGTGGTCTTCACGCCGGGCAGCGCGTCATAGGCGAGCGGCGACAGCAGCGAGATGGTCAGGAAGCCATGGGCGATGGTGCCGCCGAAGGGCGTTTCGGCCTTCGCCCGCTCCGGGTCCACATGGATGAACTGGTAGTCGCGTGTCGCGGCCGCGAAGCCGTCGATCATCGTCTGGTCGACGGTCATCCAGTCGGAGGTGAGCGGCGCGCCATCGAGATGGGCGCGATAGGCCTCCATCGAGACCAGGCGGGCCTTCAGGGCCGCCTCGGTCGCGGCGACCGAATCCAGTTCCATCAGTGCTCCTCGAACAGTTCGTGACCGGTCTCGACCCCGATGCCGCCGTCCAGCGGCAGGATCGCGCCCGTGGTATATGCGCCGCCCCGGCCGCAAAGGAACAGGGCCGCCCCGGCAATATCGTCCGGCGCGCCGATCCGGCCCATCGGAACGCCGCGCCCGACCGCGGCGGCCTTTTCGTCCGTGCCCGTCGCGAAGGCCGTCATCTTCGACTGGAAGGGGCCCGGCGCAAAGGCGTTGACGGTGATGTGGCGCGCGGCGAATTCCTTGGCGAGGCAGCGCGTCAGATGATGCACCGCCGCCTTGGAGGCCGCGTAGGAATAGACGTTCTCGGCCAGGGGCGCTGCGCCCATCACCGAGCCGAGATTGACGATCCGGGCCGGGTCCTCGGCGCTGGCGGACTTCTCCAGCAGCGGCAGCAGCCGCTGGGTCACGGTGAAGAGGCCCGCGACATTGACCCCCATGACCTTTGCCCAGGCGCTGTAGGGAAACTCTTCCAGCGGCGCGCCCCAGGAGACACCGGCATTGTTGAACAGGATGTCGAGCCGGTCGGTGCGGGCCTGCACCGCCTCGGCCAGCGCGGCCACACCCGCCTCGCTGGACACGTCCCCGGCAAAGCCCTCGACCGTGCCCGGATGGCCCTCGGCATTGATCTCGGCTGCCGTCGCCTCGCAGGCCTCGGCCTTGCGGGATGCGATGAGAACCCGCGCGCCGCCGCCGGCCAGCGCTGTCGCAATCATCCGGCCGATGCCCGTCGCACCGCCGGTCACGAGTGCGATCTTGCCCTCGACGGAAAACAGGCGTTCCAGCATCGGCATGGTCATCGGCGGTCCCTCCCGGTCGCTTGCGGCGACGCCCGTCCGGCGACGGCGCGACGCGAAATCCTTCGTGCCGCAATTGACATCATACTCGCGAGTATGTCCAGTGGCGACAGGATGACGAGCGCGAGAACCACAGGCGACACTCAGGAGACCGGGGCCCGGCCGCGCCGGGCGGCGGCGCCGTCGCGCTCGCGGCGCGACCGGGACTTCGTGGCGGCGCGCGGCGGCGATGGCGATCCGGACGGCGTGCGGGCGTCGATCCTGGCCGCCGCGGCCCGGGCCTTCGGCGAAAGCGGCTATGCCGCGGCGTCGATCGACGACGTCGCCCGCCGCATGGGCGCCACCAAGGGCATCGTCTATCATTACTACCGCTCGAAGAACGATCTGTTCTTCGACGTCTGCCAGCACGGCATGGCGCTGGATTTCGCCGCCGTCACCCCGCATGCCCAGTCGCGCGACCGGGCGGTGACGCGGCTGCGGGCCATGGCCGAGGCGCACATCATGACGATGATGCACGAGGTACACTTCCAGCTGGTGATCCTGCAGGGCGTCTCGCGGCATCTCAACAATCCGACGACGCCGGAGGACAAGGCGTCGCTCGACACGCTGATCGCCGAGCGGGACCGCTACGAGGCGTTGTTCCGCGGGGTGATCGCCGAAGCGCGGACCCAGGGCGACCTGCCGGCGACGAGCGACATCTCCCTGGCGGGCAAGACATTCCTGGCGGTAATCAACTCGCCGGTCTTCTGGTATCGGGAGCGGGACGGCGAGACGGCGGACGATCGCCGGACCATCGCCCGCGACCTGGCATTCTTTGCATTGCGCGGCGCCGGTGCCGACGACAGCATTCTTGAGGAGGAATTCGACCGATGAACGAACAGAACGGCGCGATGGCACTGGGCATGACCGAGCGGCTGAAGCCGATCCATGCGGCGGTGCGCGACATGGTGCGCAACGAGATCACGCCGGCCGGCGAGGAATTCCTCGCCGAGGTGCCGAAGGAAGGCCGCTGGATCTATACCGCCCGCCAGAAGGAAATCCTCGAAGGGCTGAAGGCGACGGCCAAGAGCCGCAAGCTGTGGAATTTCTGGCTGACCGATTCCGAGCGCGGCTACGGCCTGTCCACCGTCGAATACGCCTATCTCGCCGAGGAGATGGGCAAGACGCATCTGGGCGCCGAGACCTTCAACTGCTCGGCCCCCGACACCGGCAACATGGAAGTCTTCGAGCGCTATTGCACGCCCGAGCAGCAGGCGCCGTGGCTGCCGCGCCTGCTCGATGGCGAGATCCGCTCGGCCTATCTGATGACCGAGCCGGACGTCGCCTCTTCCGACGCCACCAACGTGTCGATGCCCTGTGTCGCCGACGGCGACGACTACGTGCTGAACGGCGAGAAATGGTGGTCGTCCGGCGCCGGCGATCCGCGCTGCGAGATCTACATCGTCATGGTCAAGACCGGCGGCGACGACCTGCCCAAGCACAAGCGCCATTCGATGATCCTGGTGCCGGCCGACACGCCGGGCATCGAGATCCTGCGCGCCATGACCGTCTATGGCGACGACGACGCGCCCCACGGCCACATGCATATCCGCTTCACCGACGTGCGGGTGCCGAAATCGGCGATGATCCTGGAGGAAGGCCGCGGCTTCGAAGTGGCCCAGGGCCGGCTCGGACCCGGCCGCATCCACCATTGCATGCGCGCCATCGGCCATGCCGAGGCGGCACTGGAGATGATGTGCGCCCGGTCGCTGCGCCGCGAGGCCTTCGGCAAGCCGCTGGCCCAGCTCGGCGCCAATTACGACATTATCGCCAAGTGCCGCATGGATATCGAGATGGCCCGCCTGCTCTGCCTGAAGGCGGCCTGGATGATGGACCAGGGCGACCAGCGGGCCGCCGCGCCATGGATCAGCCAGATCAAGGTCGTCGCCCCCAACGTCGCCCTGTCGGTGATCGACGAGGCGGTGCAGATGTTCGGCGGCGAAGGCATTTCGCAGGACACGCCGCTGGCCCGCATGTGGACCCATGTCCGCACCCTGCGGCTTGCCGACGGCCCCGACGCCGTGCATCGCCGTCAGGTGGCGCGCTGGGAACTGGCCAAGCACACCCAGCAGAAGGTCTGACGCCGGATCAGCGAGACCGGGGCGGTCAGGCCGCCTCGGTCAGCATGGTGGAAAGGTATGGAAACTGCGCCGTTTCCATACCAATATGACCCATGCAGTTCGAGTACGATCCGAACAAGAGCACGGCGAACAAGGCCAAGCACGGTATCGACTTCGAGGACGCCCAGCGCATCTGGGACGATCCGTGGATGATCGAGGCGCCGGCCCGCACCGACGACGAACCCCGCTTCCTGGCGATCGGCCGGATCGGCGAGAAACACTGGGCGGCCATCTATGCCGTTCGCGCCGGCAGGGTCCGGCTGATTTCCGTGCGGCGGGCCAGACAACAGGAGGTCGCATTCTATGAAAGCGCATGATCTCGATGCGGCATTCGACGCCGGCGAGGATGTGAGCGACCAGATCGACTGGTCGAAGGCCCGGCGGCCCAATGTCGAAACCCGGCGCGTCAATGTCGACTTCCCCGCCTGGGTCGTGACGGGTCTGGACCAGCAGGCCCGGCGCCTCGGCGTGACCCGCCAGGCGCTGATCAAGCTTTGGATCGCCGAACGCCTGTCCTGAAACCACGCCGGCCCCGTCTGCGCAGCCTCCGCGCAACCGCGATGCCGTGATGCCGTGATGCCGTGATGCCGTGATGCCGTGATGGTGCCGGCCGCAAGCCCTTAGGAACTTCCATGAAAGCCATCGTCTGCGAAGACTACGGTCCGATCGAGAACCTCGCCTACAAGGATGTCGACGAACCGTCGCCGAAGGGCCGCGAGGTCGTCATCGAGGCCGAGGCGGTCGGCGTGAACTATCCGGACGGCCTGCTCGTCCAGGGGCTGTATCAGGCCAAGCCCGATCTGCCCTTCGTTCCGGGCATGGAAAGCGCTGGCACGGTCGTGGCGGTCGGCCCCGAGGTGAGCCGGCTCAAGGTCGGCGACCGGGTCGTCGCCTCGATGCAGCTCGGCGCCTTTGCCGAGAAGGTCGCGGTGGACGAGGCTGCGGCGATGCCCCTGCCCGACGGTTTCGATGCCGGAATCGCCTGCGCCCTCGTCTGCGGCTACGGCACCGCCCATCATGCGCTGAAGCAGCGCGCCGACCTCAAGCCCGGCGAGACCCTGCTCGTCCTCGGCGCGGCCGGCGCCACGGGGCTTGCCGCCATCCAGATCGGCAAGACCATGGGCGCGCGGGTGATCGCCGTCGCATCGTCGGCCGAAAAGCAGGCGCTGGCGAAAGCCGAGGGCGCCGACGAGGCGATCGGCTACGAGGATCTGCGCGGCGACATCAAGCGGCTGACCGACGGCGCCGGCGTCGACGTCGCCTTCGACCCCGTCGGCGGGGAGGCCTTCGACGCGCTGGCCCGGTCGATGGCCTGGAACGGCCGCCTCCTGGTCATCGGCTTCGCCTCCGGCACCATCCCGAAGCTGCCGGTCAATCTTGCCCTGGTGAAGGGCTACAGCCTTGTCGGCGTGTTCTGGGGCGCCTTCACCCGCAAGGAGCCCGCGGTCTTCGCCGAGAACATGCGCGAGCTGATGGGCTGGGCCGTCGACGGCAGCGTCCGCCCGCATGTGTCGGAACGGGCGAAGCTCAGCGATGCCGCCGATGTCCTGCGCCGCATGCACGACCGCCAGACCACCGGCAAGATCGTCCTCGTTCCCTAAGATGCAGCTCGCGCCGGGCCGAAACCGACGGCCCGGTCACGCGTTCGCACACAAGACATCCCGTTTCCGGAGACATCCATGTCCGCCATTCCCGATACGATGCAGGCGCTCGTCCTCAAATATGACGGCTATTCCGGCACCGCCGAAGGCCCGACCATCGCGGACCTGAAGGACTGGGTCTCGCTGGAGGAGATCGCCGTGCCGAAGCCGGAAGGCCGGCAGGTGCTGGTCCGCATCGGCCTTGCCAACATCAACCCGTCCGATCTCCACTACATCAAGGGCGAATACGGCCAGCCGCGGCGCAAGGGCGTCGCCGCCGGCTTCGAGGCGATGGGCGAGGTCGTGGCGGCCGGCGAGGACCCGGCGGCGGCCAAGCTGGTCGGCCAGCGCGTCGCTGTGTCGGTGGCGCGCACCGGGACCGGCGCCTGGGCGCAATATGCCCTCACCGATGCCGGAGCGGTCGTGCCGCTGGCGCCGCAGATGCGCGACGAGGATGCGGCGGCGCTGATCGTCAATCCGCTCAGCGCCTGGGCCATGGTGCACCTGGCAAAGGAGCACGGCGCGAATTCCTTCGTGATGACCGCCGGCGCCAGCCAGCTCTGCAAGCTGATGGCCTCGCTTGCCCGCGACATGGGCATGCACGCCATCGCGGTCGTGCGCCGCGAGGAGCATCGCAGCACGCTGGAAGGCCTCGGCGCGGGCACGGTGCTGAACACCGCCCGGGAGGATTTCGAGGACATGCTCCTGCAGGCGATGAAGCAGAACCAGCCGAAGATGCTGCTCGACGCCGTGGCAGACAATCATTCGGCGACGATCTTCTCGGCCATGCCGGCCGGGTCGCACTGGGTGATCTACGGCAAGCTCTCGCAGGAGGCGCCGCGCCTGCCGGCGCTGGGCCAGATGGTGTTCATGAAGAAGGTGATCGAGGGCTTCTGGCTGACCGAGTGGCTCGGCCGCGCGACGCCCGAACAGCGGGTCGAAGCCTTCACCGAAGTGCAGAAGCGCTTCATCAGCGGTGCCTGGAAGACCGATGTCGCCGAGACCATCCCGCTCGCCGAGGCGCCGGACCGGCTCGCCGGGGCTCTCGAAGGCATGAACCGCGGCAAGGTCTTCCTGCGGCCCTGAGGGCGGCCTGCCGCGGCGCGACCTCGCTGCACCGCGGCAAAATCTCGGCCGCTTCGGTTCATGTCCGGCCTGCGCGGCCTATATGCCCGTTTCACCCGAGCGCCCGGCCGCATCGCAGGCGGGCGCCACGACGACGAGACAGGCTCTGGAGGCGACATGTGCGGAATTTGCGGTGAGATCCGGTTTGACGGAAATTCGGCGTCGCCGGAACGCATTTCCAGAATGTCCGCCTGCCTCGAGCGCCGCGGCCCGGACGGGTCCGGCCAGGTGGTGCGCGGCCGGGTCGGCCTCGGCCATCGTCGGCTGAAGATCATCGATCTGAGCGAGAAGGCCGAGCAGCCGATGGTCGATCCAGATCTCGGCCTGACCATCGCCTTCAATGGCTGCATCTACAATTACCCGGAACTGCGCCAGGAGCTGGAGGGCAAGGGCTACCGCTTCTTCTCCCACGGCGACACCGAGGTGATCCTGAAGGCGTACCACGCCTGGGGCCGCGACTGCGTCAAGCGCTTCCACGGCATGTTCGCCTTCGTTTTGCATGAGCGGGAGACCGGCCGGGTGCTGCTCGCCCGCGACCGCTTCGGCATCAAGCCGCTCTATCTGTCGCAGAACGACAGGCGCCTCTATGTCGGCTCGTCGCTGCAGGCGATCCTGCGCACCGGCGACGTCGACACCTCGATCGACCGCCAGGCGCTGCACCACTACATGACGTTCCACGCGGTGGTGCCGCCGCCGCTGACCATCGTCAAGGGCGTGCGCAAGCTGCCGCCGGCGACGACGCGGCTGATCGAGGCCGATGGCAGCTACAGCGACGAGATGTTCTGGGCGCCGAACTTCGCGCCGCTGCCGGGCGACGAGAAACTGTCCTCCAACGACTGGCGCGACCTCGTCATGGAGTCGCTGAAGACCGCGGTCGCGCGCCGCATGGTCGCCGACGTGCCGGTCGGCGTGCTGCTGTCGGGCGGCGTCGATTCCTCGCTGATCGTCGGCCTCCTCGCCGAGGCCGGCCAGAAGGATCTCAACACCTTCTCGATCGGCTTCGAGGACGCCAATGGCGAGGTCGGCAACGAATTCGAATTCTCCGACCTGATCGCCAATCACTACGGCACCGAGCACCACAAGATCTTCGTGCCCGGCTCGGAGCTGATGGAGCATCTGCCGGGCACCATCGCCGCCATGTCGGAGCCGATGGTCTCCTACGACAATGTCGGCTTCTACCTCCTGTCGCGCGAGGTCTCCAAGCACATCAAGGTGGTCCAGTCGGGCCAGGGCGCCGACGAGATCTTCGGCGGCTATCACTGGTACCCGCCGATGGTCGGCGCCAACGATCCGCTGGCCGCCTACAGCCGCGCCTTCTTCGACCGCTCCGACGAGACGCTGCGCCGGCAGATCTCGCCGGAATGGCATGCCGACAGCGATGTCAGCCGCGAATTCGTCGAGCGCCATTTCGCCATGGCCGGCGCCACCAACCCGGTCGACAAGGCACTGCGGGTCGACGCCCACATCATGCTGGTGGACGATCCGGTCAAGCGCGTCGACAACATGACCATGGCCTGGGGCCTGGAGGCGCGGGTGCCGTTCCTCGACCACGAGCTGGTCGAGCTGGCCGCGCGCGTGCCGGCCGAGGAAAAGCTCAAGCAGGAGGGCAAGGGCGTCCTCAAGGAGGTCGCCCGGCAGGTCGTCCCGTCCGAGGTGATCGACCGCAAGAAGGGCTACTTCCCGGTCCCGCAGCTCAAATACATCTCCGGCCCCTATCTCGACATGGTGCAGGACACGCTGCGCTCCGACAGCGCCCGCTCGCGCGGCCTGTTCCGCGACGACTATCTCGACACGCTGTTCGCCAATCCGGCGGACCACATCACGCCGCTGCGCGGCTCGGAACTCTGGCAGGTCGCGCTTCTGGAAATGTGGCTTCAGCAGCAGGAGCTGTGATCGCGCCATGGCCGACATGAGAGACAAGCAGCAGCACGGGGTCGACAAGCACCGCCTGCGGCGAATGCATCGCGACGGCATGAAGCCGCCGATCAACCAGCCGGGCGGTGCCGCCTACCAGGCGCAGGAAAACGCCATTCTCGATTGCGGCTGGGGCCGGCTGGTCTTCGGCCAGACCTTTGACGATCCCAAGGAGCTGGTCAGCAGCCTGCGCGAGGAAGGCACGGCGCGGCGCGACATCGCCTTCTATGTGCGCGATCCCCATGTCCTGCTCAGCCACGCGCCGCAGGAGATCTTTCTCGACCCGTCCCACACCTACCGGCTGGATCTCGCCACCTATCGCAGCGATCCGCGCCGGCCGCGCGGCTATTTCATCCGCCGCATGTCGTCGGAGCAGGATGCCAACGAGGTCAACCGCATCTACCAGAGCCGCGGCATGGTGCAGGTGCATCCCGGCTTCTTCTGGTCGAACCGCGACAACCGGGCGCTGACCTATTTCGTCGCCGAGGACGAGACCACCGGCGCGATCATCGGCACCGTGACCGGCGTCCACAATCGCCGCGCCTTCAACGACCCGGAGAACGGCTCCTCGCTCTGGTGCCTGGCGGTCGATCCGCAGGCCACCCAGCCCGGCATCGGCGAAGCGCTGGTGCGGCGCCTTGCCGAGCATTTCCAGGCGCGCGAATGCGCCTTCATGGATCTGTCGGTGATGCACGACAACGACAAGGCGATCGCCCTCTACGACAAGCTCGGCTTCTACCGGGTCCCGTATTTCGCCGTGAAGCGCAAGAACGAGATCAACGAGAAGCTGTTCACCGGCACCGACGACGATTACGACCATCTCAATCCCTACGCCCGGATCATCGTCGACGAGGCCCGGCGGCGCGGCATCCATGCCGAGGTCACCGACGCGCCGGGCGGCTTCTTCCGCCTGACCCAGGGCGGCCGCACGATCCATTGCCGCGAGAGCCTGTCGGAGCTCACCTCGGCCATCGCCATGTCGATCTGCGACGACAAGTCGGTCACCCGGCGCACGGTCGAGGCGGCCGGCGTCAAGGTGCCCGAACAGATGGACGCCGATGTCGGCGACGAGGCCATTGCCGCCTTCATCGAGACCCATGGCAGCATCGTGGTGAAGCCGGCGCGCGGCGAACAGGGCCGCGGCATCGCCGTCGGCATCGACAATCTGGAGGACGCGAAGACCGCCATCGCGGCGGCCCGCCAGCAATCCGACCGGGTGCTGCTGGAAGCCTGCTTCAACGGCGAGGATCTGCGGCTCATCGTTATCGACTACCGGCTGGTGGCCGCCGCGCTGCGCCGTCCGCCGCACATCACCGGCGACGGCCGCTCCAGCGTGCGCGAGCTGATCGAGCATCTGTCGCGTCGCCGCGCCGCCGCGACCGGCGGCGAAAGCCGCATTCCCGACGACGCCGAGACGGCGCGCTGCGTGAAGAATGCCGGCTACGACATGGATTCCGTCCTGCCCAAGGGCGAATGGATCGCCGTGCGCAAGACGGCCAATCTGCACACCGGCGGCACCATCCACGACGTCACCGGCGAGGTCCATCCGACGCTGGTCCAGGCGGCCATCGCCGCGGCCCGCGCGATCGAGATCCCGGTGACC
This sequence comes from Aurantimonas sp. DM33-3, assembly GCF_014334315.1. Taxonomy (NCBI): domain Bacteria; kingdom Pseudomonadati; phylum Pseudomonadota; class Alphaproteobacteria; order Hyphomicrobiales; family Aurantimonadaceae; genus Aurantimonas; species Aurantimonas sp. DM33-3. The sequence continues at coordinate 55,667 of NZ_JACSGS010000002.1, forward strand.
GGCATCGACCTGATGGTCAAGGATCCGCGCCGTCCCGACTACGTCTTCATCGAGGCCAATGAGCGGCCGGGTCTGGCCAATCACGAGCCGCAGCCGACGGCCGAGCGTTTCATCGACCTCTTGTTTCCCCTGTCGATACCGTTTTCAGTGCGCGCAGCCAGGAACCAGCAGCAGAAATCACGGAAGGACGAATAGTGCCGCGGCTTGCCATCGATGCCCAGTATCTGACGGACCAGCTCAAGGCGCTGCTCACCATCCCCAGTCCGACCGGTTACACGGACACCATCGTGCGCCATGTCGCCAAGGAGCTGGAGCGCCTCGGCCTGACCGCCGAACTGACCCGCCGCGGCGCCATCTCGGCCGTCCGCCAGGGCTCGCGCCGGGCCTCGGCCCGCGCCATCGTCAGCCATCTCGACACGCTCGGCGCCCAGGTGAAGCAGCTCAAGGACAATGGCCGGCTGGAACTGGTGCCGATCGGCATGTGGTCGGCGCGCTTTGCCGAAGGCGCCCGCGCGACGCTGTTCACCGAGGCCGGCACCTATCGCGGCACCATCCTGCCGCTGAAGGCCTCGGGCCATACCTACAACATGGAAATCGACACCATGCCGGTGGGCTGGGACTATGTCGAAATGCGCGTCGACGCCCTGTCGCGCAATCGCGAGGAGCTCGACAAGCTGAAGATCGAGATCGGCGACACGGTCGCCATCGATCCGCAGCCCGAATTCATGGAAAACGGCTTCATCGTCTCGCGCCATCTCGACAACAAGGCCGGCGTCGCGGTGATGCTGGCAGCGATCGAGGCGATGGAGCGCGAGGGCGTCTCGACGCCGGTGGACATCCACTGGCTGTTCACCATCGCCGAGGAGGTGGGCGTCGGCGCCGCCTCAATCCTCACCCCCGACGTCGCCTCGATGATCGCCGTCGACAACGGCACTTCGGCGCCCGGCCAGAACTCGTCGGAATTCGGCGTGACCATCGGCATGTCCGACCAGTCCGGCCCGTTCGACTTCCATCTGACCAAGAAGCTGGTGCGGCTCTGCATCGACGAGGACATCAGCTACCAGAAGGACATCTTCAAGTTCTACCGCTCGGATTCGGCCTCGGCGATCGAGGCCGGCCACGACGTGCGCACCGCCCTCATCACCTTCGGCGTCGATGCCTCGCATGGCTACGAGCGCATCCACATGCACGCCCTGCGCTCGCTGTCGGAGCTGATCACCGCCTATGCCACCTCGCCGGTGGAGATCGAGCGCGACCGCAACCAACATGCCGGCATCAAGGGCTTCACCCGCCAGCCGGCGATCGAGGCGGAACAGGAACTGGCCGAGGATTCCGAACCGGCGGAGTGACCCAGGCGGACAGTCCGGGCGACCGTCAAATCCCCTCCCCTTGCCCCTCGGGCGGGCTAGGATGATCCTGCCCGCACAGGAGCGGCACGACGGGGGAGCAGCGTGACGGCGCAGGCATCGATGGCGGTCGCGATGGAATGGTGGGACGCGTGGATCGCGATCGCGACGCGCCAGCCGGTCATCGCCGCCGCGGGACTGGCGCTGGCGCTGCTGTCGCTGATCCTGACGCGCAGCGTCGTCATCTTCCTGGCGGCGGTGTTCCTCGCCCTGATCGCCGTCCTCGCCACCGCGCCGGTGGACGATCCGCTGCAGCGCCAGGTCCTCGCCTATGGGTGCCTCGCCGTGATCCTCGCGGTCTCGCTGGTCGCCATGGCCCTGCGCGTGCAGCTGCGCGACACGCGGGACCGCTTGCGCCAGTCGCAGGCCCGCGAGGCCGAACTCCAGGATATCTATGACAGCGAGGTGCGGTGGCGCCAGGCCGCCGGCGATCGGCGCGCGACGCTGCCCCCGGGGCAGAGCGAGACATCCGGGGCCTGAGCCCCGGCGCCTCGCCGCCCGTCAGAAGCTCGCGTCGGACAGGAGCATCGGTCCGGACGGACGGCCAGCCGGCACCAGCCGCACCACCTTGAAGCCGCGCTCCTGCAGCGCCTGCAGGAAGTCCGGCAGCATCGCCGCCGTGCGCGACTGGATGTCGTGGAACAGCACGATACCGCGGCCGTGCTTTTCCAGCGACAGCAGGGTGCGGTCGCGCACGATCGACGGCGCGTCGCGGAAATAGTCCTTGGAGTCGATGTCGACGTCGATCGCCACGACGCCCTCGCCCGACAGGCGCTCGCGCAGCGGGCGCGTGTCGGCCAGATAGGGAAAGCGGAAGAACGGTGCCGGACGCCGGCCAATCGGCGCCAGCGCCGCCGAGACGCTGCGCTGGCCGCGGTGGATTTCGGCGATGGCCGCGTCGGCGCTGAGGGTGCGCAGATTGGCGTGCCCCTCGGTGTGGGTGCCGATGGTGTGACCGTGCAGCGCCACGTCCTGGGCGATCTTCGGATAGGCGCGGGCCATCTGGCCGACCATCAGGAAGGTCGCGCCGACGCCGTATTCGTCGAGAGCCCGCAGGATCTTGTGGGTCTTCCCCGGAATCGGGCCGTCATCGAAGGTGAGCACCACCTCCTTGGGTTGCAGAACGATGTCGGAGATGTGGCTGACTTCCAGCGTGCGACCGTTCAACGGCGAGGACGAGACCGGCGCAAAGGACTGGAACAGCGGGAAGGCGCCGTCCGAAGCATCGGGCGCGAAACCGAGCGCGGCGACCGAAGTCGTGGCGGTCGGGCCCTTCATCGCAAGGCTTCTCGCCTCGTTATGGCCGCAGCCGGCAATGAGGGCGAGCGCCAGAATGGCGGCCCCGGCACGAAACAGTTTCATGACAGCGATCCGAGAGTTTCGACGCTCCGGTTGTATCGCGCCATGGTTAACGCCCGGTTGCGCGCCTTCCCGTTTCGATCCACCGGGCGGGGTCAGGCGCTCCGGGGTCGGGCCTCACCACCGGCGCGATGATCAGCTGACGCTGTGTCGGCGCCCGCGATCCGCGTCGGATGGCTGAAGATCTCGAAACCCTCGCCGCGCACCACCGCCACCAGCGTGATGCCCGCGGCCTGCGCCTCCGCGATGGCGAGTTCGGTGGGCGCCGAGATCGCCGCGATCAGGCCGCAGCCCATCACCGCCGCCTTCTGGATCAGCTCCACCGAGACCCGGCTGGTGATGGTCAGGAAGCCGGTCGCGGGATCGATGCCGGCCCCGGCCAGATGCCCGGCCACCTTGTCCAGCGCATTGTGCCGGCCGACATCCTCGCGCAGCACCAACATGTCACCACCCGGCCGGTGAAACGCCGCCGCGTGGACGGCCCGCGTCAGCCGCGTCAGCTCCTGCTGCCGAGCCATATTGGCCACCGCATCGGTCAGTTCGGCGGGCGCGACGGAGAATTCTGCCGCATCAACACTCGGCAGGTCGCGGCCGGCGAGCTCCAGCGATTCCACGCCGCACAGGCCACAGCCCACCGGCCCGGTCATCTGGCGTCGGCGGGCGGTGTAGGTCGCGGCGCGGGCCTCGCTCAGCCATAGCCGGCAGTCGATGCCGAGGTCGCTCTCGACGATCTCCATCCGCTCGATCTCGTCGGGACGGGTGACGATGCGCTCGTTCAACGCCAGGCCGATGCCGAGGTCCCGGATATGGGAGGGCGTCGCCATCATCACCGCATGGGTCGAGCCATTGACCGAGATGGCGACGGCGGTCTCCGCCGGCACCTGGCGCGTCGCCGATGCGAAGGCGCCGTCCCGAAAGACGATGCTCTGCGTGCCCGTCGACGGGTTGCGGGTCATGCCAGATCCTTCTTGCGGCAGGGGCGCCGATCGCCGTCCACGCCGGTCCCCGGCCAAGTGGAGCAGACCGGCGTCGCCGCAAGCACCCTCGTCGCAGCGACGTGTTCAGGCCGCGTCCGGCAGCGCGCTTTCCTCCCAGAAGGCGGTCAGGATCGGCGGACGCGGATCGCGCCGGGCGGTGACCAGACCGATGCGGTAGCTGACGTCGCCATCGGTGATGGGGATCGCCACCATCGGCTCTGCCAGCCCCAGCGTGCCGGCAAAGGGACAGGGCATGATCGTCGCCAGGTCCGCGGCCCGCACCTGCGCCAGGAGCGCGATCATCGAGTTCGATTCCATCACCGCCCGGAATGCTCGCCCCTCGGCCCCCAGATGCCGGTTGAGGATCTGCCGGTTCTGCATGTCGCCCGACAGGAGGCAGAGCGGGATCGCGGCCGCCTCCTCCCAGGTCACGCTGGCCTTGTCGGCCAGGCAGCTGCCGCGGGTCGTCACCAGGCAGTAGCGCTCGGCATAGAGCGGCCTTGTATCCAGCCGGCGCAGGCGCTCGTCGTCGAGATAGGTCAGGGCGACGTCGATCTCGAAATTCTCGACGCCCTGCACGAGCTCGGTCGAGGTGTGCGACATGACCTCGAAGGACACATCGGCATGCCGCGCCAGGAAGGGCGTCGTCAGCCGCGCCACCACCGGCAGCGCCGTCGGCACCGCGCCGATCCGCAGATGGCCGGAAAGGCCGGACCGGACGGTGCGGATCTCCTCGCGCATGGTGCGCAGATCGTCGGTGATCCGCCGCGCCCAGACGAGGACGCGCTCGCCCTCCTCGGTCATGCCCTGGAACCGCGAGCCGCGATTGACCAGCGTCACCTCGAGCCGCTCCTCCAGCTGGCGGAGGCCCGCCGACAGCGTCGGCTGGGTGATGCCCAGCCGTTCGGCGGCGCGGCCGAAATGCTTCTCGCCGGCCAGCATGATGAGATATTCGAGCTTGTCGATCATCGCGGCACCCTATCAATCGCCGGCCCACGCTCCTACATGCAACGGCTTCGCGCCGCCGCTGTCCCCAGGAAGCGGCGCAGTCCTTCCGACGGCTTTACGGACGCTTCCATGGTTTCTCCCGACGATCTCTCCCAACTCGGCCGCGACGCCCGTCCCGCCGCCTCGCCCGAAGAGGCGGTGCTGGAAACGGTGCCCTACACGCGCGGCGACGGCGCCCCGGCCATCGTGCGCTTCACCTGCCCGGAATTCACCTCGCTCTGCCCGGTGACCGGCCAGCCCGACTTCGCCCATCTCGTCATCGACTACGCGCCGGACGAGCGGCTGGTGGAATCGAAGTCGCTGAAGCTGTTCCTGACCAGCTTCCGCAATCACGGCGCCTTCCACGAGGATTGCACGGTCTCGGTCGGCCGGCGCATCGTCGCCGCGACCAAGCCCCTGTGGCTGCGCATCGGCGGCTACTGGTATCCGCGCGGCGGCATCCCGATCGACGTGTTCTGGCAGACCGGCCCGGCCCCCGAGGGCGCCTGGGTCCCGGAGACCGGCGTACCGCCCTATCGCGGTCGCGGCTGACCACTGCGTTCGGGGCGGCCGCATTGATCGCCGGCCACCCCGCGCCTAAAGCATCGAGGAAGCAAGCGCGACGGCGCGGCGACGGCCCTTGTGGTCGGCCGGCCGCGGGTCGCGGAGACGAGGCGGCATGCCGGGGCGCATGACCTGCAATCGGAGCGGACGGACATGACGGACCAGGACACGCAGCTCGACAGCATCGAATCGGCCATCGCGGCCATCGCCGAGGGCGAACTCGTCGTCGTCGTCGACGACACCGACCGCGAGAACGAGGGCGACCTGATCATGGCCGCGTCGAAGGCGACGCCGGAAAAGATGGCCTTCATGATCCGCCACACCAGCGGCATCATCTGCGTGCCGATGACCGCCGACCGCGCCGACCGGCTGAACCTGCCGCCGATGGTCGCCAACAATCTCGACCCGATGCGCACCGCCTTCACCGTGTCCGTCGACTACAAGGTCGGCATGACCACCGGCATCTCCGCCGAGGAACGCACCAACACGGTGCGGGCGCTGGCCAACGACAATTGCTCGGGCTCCGACTTCCTGAAGCCGGGCCACATTTTTCCGCTGATCGCCCGCGATGGCGGCGTCCTCACCCGCTCCGGCCACACCGAGGCGGGCACCGATCTCGCCAAGCTGGCCGGGCTGGAGCCGGCCGGCGTCCTGGCCGAGATCGTCAATGACGACGGCACGGTGAAGCGGCTGCCGGAGCTGCTGGTCTTCGCCCGCGAGCACGGCCTGAAGATCATCTCCATCGAGGACCTGATCTCCCACCGCATCAGGCGCGAATCCTTCGTCACCTGCGTGCGCGAGGAGCCGATGAAGGTGGGCGGCGTGGATGCCATGCTGCGCATCTACGAGACGCCCTTCGACCAGATGCAGCACGTGGTGGCGGTGTTCGGCGACGTGCGCGACGGCGAGAAGGTGCCGACCCGCATCCATCGCGAGCAGCCGGTGCTCGACCTGTTCGGCCGCACGCGGGAGACCAAGACCTGGGTGGAGATCGCCGTCGACCGGCTGAAGAGCCACGGCTCGGGCGTCCTGATGCTGCTGCGCACGCCCAATGTCGACGATTTCGAGACCGGCGAGACGGTCGCCGACCATGCCGACGGCGAACGCCACGGCAGTGCCCTGAAGCGCCAGCAGCGCTGGCGGGAGATCGGCGTCGGCGCACAGATCCTGCGCGATCTCGGCGTGCGCTCGATCTCGGTCGTGGCGACCCATGAGCGCGCCTATGTCGGCCTCACCGGCTTCGGCATCGAGGTCGCCGGGACCATTCTCGTCGAGGACTGAGACAGGGCGGCGTCAACCGCCGGCAGCGCGCCGCGCATGGCGGCTGCCGCTCCGTCTTAACCCGACGGCAACCACAGGTCATACCGCAGAGGAACATGCGGGGATTTCCTCTGCCTTATGAACAACATGGGTCAGATGCGCCGTCCGTCGCGCCATAACAGCACAGATTTTGTCTCAACTTGGCACAACTCGCGCGGCGAAGCAAAAACTTCCCCTAAGTCAGCATAATCCTGTTGATATTCGTCAGATATGATTCAATCCTCCCCTTGCGCTACATCAAAACAACGGAGGCGTTTTTTCCATGCGCAAGGTCCTGCTTAGCATTTCCGCTATCGCTGCGGTGCTCGCGTTTTCGGCGACCGCCGAAGCCAAAACATACAAGCGGCATATCGCCGAAAACAACGAGAAGGCATATTGCGTCGAGTACGTGCCTTCCACCTACATCTACAATACCCGTGGCAAGAAGGTCGTCGGCGAGAGCCGCTCCTGGGTCGGCGACTTCGTCGACGGCGCTACCATCGTCAAGCGCCGCAATCCGGCCGTGTACAAGACCACGCGGAAGCTCGTCGAGCAGGATCACTACACGCTCGTCGAAGGCGCCTGCTGACATCGCACGAAGGGGGAGCGAACCGATGTGCCCGCTCCCCCTTCACCCTTGCCACGGAAGGAGCGGACGCCGATGACCGTCACCGCCAGCTTCACGGCAGCACTCGTCCTGGCCGCCGGCCTGACCATTCCCTTCGGGGAGAAATCTCCCCCCGCCACCGCGCCCGCTCCGCTGCCGGAATACGGGCTCGCCTTCGAATTCGTCGAAGAGGAGCGTGGCTATACGCTGAACGCCCTCGTCCAGGATCGCGCCACCCGCAAGGTGGAGAGCACCACCATCAACCGGTGCGATGCGATCGACATCGAGTCCTTTTCCGAAGGCCTGTTCGGAAGCCCCGTGCGTTGCGACGGGGTGAACTACGTTTTCGAGACCGAGGGCACGGCGATCGTCGTCGAATCCTCCGACACCAAGCCGTCGCGACGGGTCAAGATCCTGCCCCCCGGCCACGCCATCCTGAACGGCATTCCGCTGCTCATGGAGACAGCGCGCTAGAGATCGGGAAGCTCATCCCGTCAAACGCGTCCGGTCGGCGATAGCGGATTTCGCCGTCGATCGTATAGGCCTGCGGCAGTCGGTTCTCCGGCGCGCCGGCGGGCGGCGCTGTGCGCGTCGGCGTCACCATCAATCCGGCATCCCAGAAGCGTTCGAGATCGTCCGCCGTCACCCCGTCCTCGTCGTCGGCAAAGGCGATGGCGAGGCCTTCCGTCCCGGTGACCGTCTGCCGCCAGGGTGTCTGGCCGGCGGCCGGCAGTGGCCAGGCGGGCGCCACGGCGGCGTCGGCCGCGCCATCTGCCGGCGCTTCCCAATCCGCTTCAGCACCGGCGGGCTCCCCGTCCGCGTCCGCGTCGACGGCCGGCTCCCGGGGCACCAGGAATCCCTCATAGGACAGGGCCGCGATGACATAGGGCGGGACATAATAGGCGGCGTTGGTCGGGGTGATCGGCCGCACGATGAGTTCCGGCCCGGTCTCGCAGGCCTCGGCGGTCGGGCCGCCGCCATTGTCGAGCGTCACGTAGCAGCGCGAGGGGATGCTGGTGCATCCGCCGACGATGGCGAGCGTGAACAGGAGTGGCAGAGCTGGTCGCATCGGGTGTCCCTCGCTGCGACCTTCCACATTTATGGTTAGCGGGCCGTTAACGGTGGCTCGCGGCGCCCGGGAAATGACGCCCGGACGCCTGCGTGAGAGACCCGGCCGTGCTGCGGTCTCAGCGGGCCAGCCCGTGCGCGGCCACCGCGGCGCGGATCGCGGCGATGAACAGCCGGAGTGCCGGCGACGGATCGCCCTCCCCGCGCATGGTCAGGCCGACCGGCCCCAGCGTCTCGGCCATGTCGATCGGCAGTTCCGCCAGCATGCCGTCGGCCACGTCCAGCGCCACTACGCCCGACGAGATGAACCAGACCGCATCGGTCTTGCGGACATAGGCCCGGCCGAAACTGTCGACCACGGTCTCGATGCGGTCGCGGCGGCGGGTCAGGCCATGGGCGATGAAGTAGCGCTCGGCGATTGTCCGGATGGCGGCATCGGCATCGGGAAAGATCAGCGGATAGGCGGCGATCGACCCGGGATCGGCAGCGCTCAGCAGCGGATGGCCGGGGCGCACGACGAGACTGACCCGCTCGGAATAGAGCTGGGCGAAGCTGAAGCCGGCCATCGCGTCGGGCTGCCCAAGCCGGCCGATCACCAGGTCGAGGGCGCCGGAGGCGAGCTGCGACAGAAGATAGGCGTTGGGCCCCGAAACGATGCTCAGCCCCGCCTCCGGGGCGGTCCGCGCCATCTCGATCGCCGCATCCGGCACGATGCGCGCGGCGACGCTCGGCAGCGCGCCGATGGTCAGGCGCAGCTGCGATGCGGCCAGCGTCTCGGCGACACCCTCGATGCCCTGGCTGAGCGCGGCAAGGCTGGCCGAGGCATAGGAATGGAACATCCGCCCCACCGGCGTCAGCGTGGCCCCGCCCCGCCCGCGGCTGACGAGGCGCGCGCCCAGCATCTCCTCGAGTTCGGACAGCGTCTTGGAGACGGCGGGCTGCGACACGTTCAGCCGTGCGGCCGCCTTGCCGAGACTGGCGGAGCGGGCTACCTCGATGAAGGTCTTCAGATGTCTCAGACGAACCCGTGGGTCGATTTCCATAATCTCACGGTTATGCGAACTGCGCTGGAATTCATTTTACATGAGTTTTCAGGCGGCTGATAGTGAACGGGTTGAGCTGACGGAGACCGGGAGGAACCATGCAGCAGGACCCCAGCGAGCGCTACCAGGCGGGCATGACGGTGCGCCGTGCCGTGCTCGGCGACGCCCATGTCGATCGCGCCCAGCGCCAGAGCGACGGGTTCGACGCCCCCTTCCAGAGCTTCATCACCGAGGGCGCCTGGGGCACGGTCTGGTCGCGGCCGCATTTCACCCATCGCGAACGCTCCATCGTCACCATCGCGCTGCTGGCCGCGCTCGGCCAGGACGACGAGGTCGCCATGCATGTGCGCGCCACGGCCAATACCGGTGCGACCCGCGAGGACGTTCTGGAAGCGCTGCTGCACGTCGCCGTCTATGCCGGCGTGCCGGCCGCCAACCACGCCATCAAGATCGCCAAGTCGGTCTATGCCGAGATCGACAAGGCCGCGGAGGCAGGCCCGGCATGAGCGGCGGATCCTTCTTCCAGCGCGACCGCAACTGGCACCCGGCCGCCTATACGCCCGGCTACAAGACCAGCGTGACGCGCTCGCCGCAAAAGGCGCCGATCTCGCTCGACAACACCGTCTCGGAGATGACCGGCCCGGTCTTCGGCCATGATCTGATCGGCGAGACCGACAACGACCTCCTGCGCAATTTCGCCCAGGGCGGCGAGCCGATCGGCCAGCGCATCATCGTCCATGGCCGGGTGCTCGACGAGACCGGCAGGGGCGTTCCCGGTGCGCTGCTGGAATTCTGGCAGGCCAATGCGGGCGGGCGCTACCGCCACAAGAAGGAAACCTACCTGGCGCCGCTGGATCCGAATTTTGGCGGCTGCGGACGCACCCTCACCGATGCCGACGGCAGCTACCGCCTGCGCACCATCAAGCCCGGCGCCTATCCCTGGCCGAACGGCGTCAACGACTGGCGGCCGGCCCATATCCATTTCTCGGTCTTCGGCCATGGCTTCGCCCAGCGGCTGATCACCCAGATGTATTTCGAGGGCGACCCGCTGATCTGGCGCTGCCCGATCGTCGCGACGATCCCCGACCGGGCCGCCGTCGAACGGCTGATCGCGCCGCTCGACATGAACAATGCCGTACCGATGGACAGCCGCGCCTATCGCTTCGACATCGTCCTGCGCGGACGCCGGTCGACGCTCTTCGAGAACCGGACGGAGGGCAATTGATGGTCCAGCCGCTTCCCTATTTGAAGGAATCGCCGTCGCAGACCGCCGGCCCCTACGTCCATATCGGCTGCACGCCGAACTACAGCGGCATCGAGGGCGTCTATGCCGAGGATCTCGGCGCCCGCATGGTGGATGCGCAGACGCAAGGCGAGCGCATCCGCATCGTCGGCCGCGTCTTCGACGGAGTCGGCACCGCGCTGAAGGACGCCCTGGTCGAGATCTGGCAGGCCGATGCGCAAGGGCTCTATCCCGGCCCGTCCGAGACCCGCGGCACCGCCGATCCGCATTTTGCCGGCTTCGGCCGCTCGCCCGGCGACATGACCACCGGCGAGTTCGTCTTCGAGACCATCAAGCCGGGCCCGGTGCCGTTCAAGGACGGCCGCCCCCAGGCGCCGCATGTGACGGTCTGGATCGTCGCGCGCGGCATCAATCTCGGGCTTCACACCCGCATGTATTTCGGCGACGAGGAGACGGCCAACGCGGCCGATCCGGTGCTGGCGCGCATCGAGCACCGTGCGCGGGTCCAGACGCTGATCGCGCCGCGCACGCAGGAGGGCGACGTGCCGACCTACCGGTTCGACATCCGCCTGCAGGGCGAGAACGAGACGATCTTCTTCGACATCTGACGGCTGCAAAGATATCCATGGCACAGTTCAAGACACTGAAAGACGCCGTCGCCGACAATCTGCGGCCCGGCGACATCGCGGCCTTCGAGGGCTTCACCCATCTCATCCCCCACGCGGCCGCCCATGAGGTGATCCGCCAGGGGATCGGCGACCTGACCCTCGTGCGGCTGACGCCCGACCTCGTCTACGACCAGCTCGTCGGCTGCGGGCTGGTGAAGAAGATGATCTTCTCCTATCTCGGCAATCCCGGCGTCGGCCTGCTGCGGCGCGTGCGCGACGCGGTGGAGAACGGCGTGCCGCAGCCGCTGGAACTGGAGGAACACTCCCACGCCGCCCTCGCCAATGCCTATGAGGCGGGCGCAGCCGGCCTGCCGATGGCGGTGTTCCGCGGCTACAAGGGCGCCGGGCTGAAGGCCGTCAATGCGAACATCCGCTCGGTCACCTGCCCCTTCACCGGCGAGGAACTGGCTGCCGTTCCCGCGATCCGACCGGATGTCACCTTCATCCATGCCCAGAAGGCCGACCGGAAGGGCAATGTCCTGATCGAGGGCATTCTCGGCGTCCAGAAGGAGGCGGTGCTGGCGGCCAGGCGCGCCGTCATCACCGTGGAGGAGATCGTCGACGACTTCGACGACGCCCATCCGAACCTCACCATCCTGCCGCACTGGACGATCAGCGCGATTGCCCATGTGCCCGGCGGCGCCCATCCGTCCTATGCCCGCGGCTATTACGGCCGCGACAATGCGGCCTATGTCGAATGGGACGAGATCGCCGCGGACATGGACCGGTTCAGGGCCTGGATCGACACCCATGTCATGCAGGCCGGGCCGGAGGATTTCGCCGGCCGCGTCGAGACGCTGAAGGGGAAGATGTGATGGCGAGTGCGGACTTCACGCCCGACGAGATGATGACCATCGCCGCCGCGCGGGCGCTGTCGAACGACGACGTCTGCTTCGTCGGCATCGGTGCGCCCTCGGCCGCCTGCAACGTCGCCCGGCTCACCCATGCGCCGGACATCACGCTGATCTACGAGAGCGGCACCATCGCCACGGCGCCGAGCGTCCTGCCCCTGTCCATCGGCGACGGCGAACTCTGCGAGACCGCGCTCACCACCGTCTCGGTGCCGGAGATGTTCCGCTACTGGCTGCAGGGCGGCCGCATCTCCATCGGCTTCCTGGGCGCGGCGCAGCTCGATCCCTTCGGCAACATCAACACCACGGTGATCGGCGACTACGCCCATCCGAAGACCCGCCTGCCCGGCGGCGGCGGCGCGCCGGAGATCGCCTCGTCCTGCGGCGAGGTGTTCATCACCATGAAGCAGACGAAGCGCGGCATGGTGAAGGCGATCGACTTCTTCACCTCCTTCGGTCACGGCAAGGGCGGCTCGGACCGCCAGGATCTCGGCATCACCACCAGGGGGCCGACGCTGCTGGTCACCGACATGGCGGTCTGGCGGCCGAATCCCGAGACCAAAGAATTCGAGGTCAATTCCATCCATCCCGGCGCCTCGCGCGAGACGATCGCGGCGAGCTGCGACTGGGATGTCGTCTATGCGGCCGATGTCGGCGAGACGCCGCCGCCGACCGAACTGGAGCTCTCCACCCTGCGCGAGATCAAGGCCCGTACCGCGGCCGCACATCGGCGGAACGCCGCGTGACGACCACCCGCACCCGCGTCGTCATCATCGGCGGTGGCCCGGCCGGCCTGCTGCTCGCGCTCATCCTGCACCGCGCCGGCATCGAAAGCGTCGTCCTGGAGCGCAAGAGCCGCGACTACGTCCTGTCGCGCATCCGCGCCGGCGTCCTCGAACAGGGCACCACGGATCTCCTGCGCACTGTCGGCCTCGGCGCGCGAATGGACCGCGAGGGCCTCGTCCATGACGGCTTCGACATCGCCTGGCGCGGCGAGATGCTGCATGTAGACCTGCGCGAACTGACCGGCGGCAAGACCGTCACGGTCTATGGCCAGACCGAGGTGACCCACGATCTCTACGACGCCCTCGACGAGGCCGGCGTGCCGGTCATGCACGAGGTCGAGGACGTCGCGCCGCAGGACATCACCGGCAGCGCGCCCTTCGTCACCTACCGTACGCGCGACGGCGAACAGCGGCTGGAATGCGACTTCATCGCCGGCTGCGACGGCTTCCACGGCGTCTGCCGGCAGGCGATCCCAGCATCCAGCATCGAGACCTTCGAGCGGGTCTATCCCTTCGCCTGGCTCGGTGTCCTGTCCCGCACGCCGCCGATCCAGGAGGAGCTGATCTACGCCAATCACAGCCGCGGCTTCGCGCTGTGCTCGCTGCGCAATCCGCAGCTCTCGCGCTACTACATCCAGTGCGACGCCGACGACGACGTCGCCAACTGGCCGGACGAGCGCTTCTTCGACGAATTGCAGGCCCGGCTGCCCTCCGCGGTCGCCGGCAATCTGGTGCGTGGGCCGTCGATCGAGAAGTCGCTGGCGCCGCTGCGCTCCTTCGTCGCCGAGCCGATGCGCTACGGCCGGATGTTCCTCGCGGGCGATGCCGCCCATATCGTGCCGCCGACCGGCGCCAAGGGGCTGAACCTGGCGGTCTCCGACATCCATTATCTCTCGCGCGCCCTGATCGCCCATTATCTCGACAAGGACGACGGCCTGCTAGAGGCCTATTCCGAAACCGCGCTGGCGCGGGTGTGGAAGGCCGAGCGCTTCTCCTGGTGGTTCACCTCGATGATCCACCGCTTCGAGGAGCACGGCGCCTTTTCGCAGCGGATCCAGGAGGCGGAATTCGACTATCTGGCCGATTCCGAGGCGGCGCAGACATCGCTTGCCGAGAATTATGTGGGGCTGCCCTTCTGACGGCCGGCAGGCCGCTCAGCCGCGTCCCGTCTCCCGCATGATCTGGCGCTGGCGCTCGCGCAGCGATGCGGCCTTCTCCTCGGTCAGCCGGTCGATGCAATGGGCGCAGGAGACCCCCTCCTCGAAGGCCGGGTCGGCGCGCTCTTCCGGCGACAGCGGCTGGCCGCAGCCATAGCAGGCGGTCCAGTCCGTCCGGGCCAGCCCGTGGCCGACGGCGACGCGGCCGTCGAAGACGTAGCAGTCGCCCTCCCAGCGGCTGTCTTCCTGCGACACGTCCTCGAGATATTGCAGGATGCCGCCCTTGAGGTGGAAGACGCTCTCGAACCCCTTGGACAGCATGTAGGCCGAGGCCTTCTCGCAGCGGATGCCGCCGGTGCAGAACATCGCCACCTTGCGGTGCTCGGCCGGATCGAGCGCGGTCTCCACATAGGCCTTGAAGTCGGTGAAGCTGTCGATCGCCGGATCCACCGCCCCGGCAAAGCCGCCGACCTTGGTCTCGTAGCGATTGCGGGTGTCGAGGACGAGCACCTCCGGATCGTCGATCAGGGCGTTCCAGTCGGAAGGGGCGACATAGGTGCCGACGCGCCGGGAGGGATCGGCCTCGGGGGCCCGCATGGTGATGATCTCCGGCCGGATGCGCACCTTGGTGCGGGCAAAGGGCCAGTCCTCGGCGGCCGAGAATTTCAGCTCGCCGCGCCCGATGCCGCAGCGCCGGTCGAGATGCGCGACCATCGTCTCCACGCCGTCCTGCGGGCCCGCCAGCGTGCCGTTGATCCCCTCCGGGGCGATGAGGATCGTGCCGCGCGTGCCGGTGTCGGCGCACAAGGCGGCGAGCTCGGCCTTCAGCGCGGGAAGGTCGTCGAGCGTGACAAAACGATAGAAGGTGGCGACGGTCAGGGACATGGCGCGTCATACCGCCGGTCTGCCCGCCTGACAAACCCTCTCAGCCCCGCGCCGCTCACCGATCCCCAGGCGACGATCCGGTGCAAATCTCGCCGGCGAGACGTGACGCGCCGCCCGGGAATGCTAAGACAGAGAGAGTTTCCCGCCGCCTCGTCCCTCCGCGGAGTTCGCAAGCGTTGATCGACCGTCTCATCGGTGTCGTTCTGATCGTCACGGGCGTCGCCATCCTTCTGCGCGAATGGGTGGGCAGCGCGGGCGCCGGGCTGGTCGCGGCCGGCGGCATCCTCGTCTTCCTGGTTCTCGCCACGCCGCGGGCGCCCTGGTCGCGCCAGGCCTTCGTGGCGCTCGGCTTCGGCCTCGTCGCCATCGCCCTCTTCACCCGTGCCGACTGGCTCGCCATCACGGTGAAGGGGCTCGAACAGGGCGGGTTCATCGCGGCCTTCTTCATCGCGCTCGCCTCGCTGCGCGGCCCCGCCGCCGCCTCGCCGGCCATCGAACGGTGCGGGCAGTATCTCGCCAGCCAGCCGCCCGGCAAACGCTATCTGGCGCTGACCACGGGCGGCCATCTCTTCGCGCTGATCCTCAGCTACGGCGCGATCTCGCTTCTGGGCGGGCTGACCGAAAGCATCGCCAGCCGCGAGCCCAACGCCGAGATCCGCGAGATCCGCAACCGGCGCATGCTGCTGGCGATCCAGCGCGGCTTCGTTGCCTCGCTCACCTGGTCGCCGCTGGCCTTCGCCATGGCGATCTCCACCTCGGTCATTCCCGGCTCGTCATGGAGCGGGGCAGCCGTCTTCGCGATCTTCAACGCGGCCCTCGTCACCTTCATCGGCTGGGCGCTCGACACCTATTTCAAGCCGAAGCTGACCCAGCCGGCGCCAGCACGGCGCGACCCGATCGGCGGCTGGCGCGACCTGAAGCCGCTCCTGGCGCTGCTCGTCCTGCTCTTTTCGGGCGTCGCGGTGCTCGAGCTTCTGACCGGGCTGCGGGTGATTGCCGTGGTGATGCTGCTGGTGCCGACCATCGCCATCGGCTGGATCGTCATCCAGTCCCGCGGCGAGAGCGGAACGGCGGCGCGCACCGCGACGCAGCTGAAGCGGCTGGCCCTCATCGACATCCCCTCCTTCCAGTCCGAGCTGATCCTTCTGGTCATGGCCGGCTTCATCGGCGCCACCGGCGGCGAGTTGCTGCAGCCGGTGATCGCCGATCAGGCCCTGGCGCTGGACGCCATCCCGGTCTCGGTGATCCTCGTCGCCATCGTCTGGATCATCCCGCTGCTCGGCCAGCTCGGCATGAACCCGATCCTGTCGGTGTCGCTGCTGGCGCCCCTGCTGCCGTCGGCGGCAGCCATGGGCGTGTCGCCGAATGTCGTGGTCGTCGCGCTGACCGCCGGCTGGGCGCTCACCGGCGCCTCCTCGCCCTTCACGGCGACGACGCTGCTGATCGGCCGGCTCGGCCATACCAGCGCCTTCCGCGTCGGGGTGGTCTGGAACGGCGGCTTCATGGCGGCGGGCCTGCTGGCCCTGTCGGCCACCGTCTTCCTCATGGCGCAGCTTTGAGTCGCACGCGGCGCGCGACATCCGCTTGACGCGTTAACGATGGCTTAACCATCGAGCCGTCGCTGGACCGCGACTCACTCTGGCGCCGATTTGTTTCTGTCCTGTTCTTGTTTCATTCCGATTTCCATGCTTACCTAACGTCGCTTTCCGGCGAAATGAGTGGGCCGGAGTTCATCACGAGGGGTGGTGGCGATGGTATCGCGGGTCAAGACGGTGGCGTTTCAGGGCATCGAGGCGATTCCCGTCGACGTGCAGGTGATGGTAGCGCCGGGCAAGGTCGGCATCCAGATCGTCGGCCTGCCGGACAAGGCGGTGGCAGAGAGCCGCGAGCGCGTCCAGGCGGCCCTGCATGCCTCCGGCCTGTCGATGCCGCCGAAGAAGGTGACCGTCAATCTCGCCCCCGCCGACCTTCCCAAGGAGGGCAGCCATTACGACCTGCCGATCGCCCTCGGCCTGATGGCGGCACTCGGCGCGATTCCGTCCGACGCGCTGGCCGGCTATGTCGTTCTCGGCGAACTCTCCCTCGACGGCATGACCACCGCGGTCGCGGGGGCCCTGCCGGCGGCGATGGGCGCCAATGCCATTGGCCTCGGCCTGATCTGCCCGGCCGAGAGCGGCGCGGAGGCGGCCTGGGCGAGCCAGGACATGGACATCGTCGCTGCCCGCAGCCTGATCCAGATCGCCAATCATTTCCGCGGCACGCAGATCATCGCGCGGCCGGAGCCGGCCATCCGGGCCGCGCCGTCCGACCTGCCGGACCTTGCCGAGATCAAGGGCCAGATCGTCGCCAAGCGGGCGCTGGAGATCAGCGCGGCGGGCGGCCACAACCTCCTGATGGTCGGCCCGCCCGGTTCGGGCAAGTCGATGCTGGCGCAGCGCCTGCCGTCGATCCTGCCGGCGCTGACGCCGCGCGAACTCCTCGAAGTGTCGATGATCGCCTCGATCGCCGGGGAATTGTCCGGCGGCAAGCTGTCGGATCGCCGGCCGTTCCGGGCCCCGCATCATTCGGCCTCCATGGCGGCGATGGTCGGCGGGGGCCTGCGGGCGCGGCCCGGCGAGGTCTCGCTCGCCCATCGCGGCATCCTGTTCCTAGACGAATTCCCCGAATTCTCGCCGGTCGTGCTGGATTCCCTGCGCCAGCCGCTGGAGGCCGGCGAAAGCGTCATCGCCCGGGCCAATCACCGGGTGACCTACCCGGCCAAGATGCAGCTCGTCGCCGCGATGAATCCCTGCCGATGCGGCATGGCCGGCGAGCCGGGCCGCAGCTGTGCCCGCGGCACGCGCTGCGCCGCCGACTACCAGGCCCGCATCTCCGGGCCGCTGATGGACCGGATCGACATCCGCGTCGACGTGCCGGCGGTGACGGCCGCCGACCTGATCAAGCCGCAACCGGCGGAATCCTCGGCCGACGTCATGGCGCGCGTCGCCGCTGCGCACGCCCTGCAGACGGAGCGCTACGAGAGCCTCGGCCTGCCCGGCTCGACCCGCAACTCCCATTGTCCGGCCGCCCTGATCGAAAGCGTCGCCGAGCCCGACCGGGAGGGCCGGACACTGCTGCAGGAGGCGGCCGAGCAGATGCGCTTCTCCGCCCGCGCCTATCACCGCATCCTCAAGGTCGCGCGCACCCTCGCCGATCTCGACGGTGACGACATGGTCCGGCGGATCCATCTGGCCGAGGCGATCTCCTACCGCATGGCCGGCGAGCGGCTGGCCGCCGCGGCATGACGGCAAGATGAGCGCGGAGCTTCACCCCGCCGTTGCGGGCTACGACCTCATCGCCGACCGCTTCGAGGCCGCGCGCCGGCTGAAGCCGTGGGAGCCGCCCTTCTATGCGCAACTGGCGGCGGCGCTTCCGGCCGGGGCGCGGCTCCTGGATTGCGGCTGCGGCACCGGTCACGCGGGGCTGGCGCATCTGCTGGAGGCCGGTGTTTCGATCACCGCCCTCGACGGCTCGGCGGCCATGCTGGCGCATTTCCAGCGGGCCTACCCGCAGGTGCGGACCATCCTGTGCGACATGCGGGCCTATCTTCCGGCCGTGTCCTTCGATGCAATCGTCGCCTGGGACAGCTTCTTTCATCTGGACCATGGCGACCAGACGGCGATGCTGGGCCGCTTCGCGGCCTGGCTGCGCCCCGGCGGCTGGCTGCTGTTCACCAGCGGGCCGTCCCATTCGAGCGTCCGCGACACGATGTTCGACGTGCCCTTCGCCTATGCCAGCTACTCGGATGCCGGTTACCGGGTGCTCCTGGCGGAGGCCGGCTTCGCCGTGCGCATGGCCGTCTTCGACGAGCCGCAGGGTGCGATCCACAAGGTCTGGATGGCGCAGAAGAATTGACGCAGTCCGAGGTTTGTTCGGACAGGAAACCAGCCGTCGCTCGGCCATCGACACCTGCGACGCAGCTGCACGCCACAGCCGCGACCACAAAGCCGCCACGCCATCAGGCGGCCCACTTAGCCGACCGCCGCCCGGTGGCGGACGCCGCGCGCTTGCGCTCTGGGACGTTGTGATCCCCTCGACAGGCTGCGCACTCCATCAATGCGCGTCATCCTCGGGTTCAACCCGAGGGCCCACGCCTCAGCGCCGATGCGGCCCGCTGCGCAGCAGCACACACGCCATTGTGCCGCAGCAACGCGCGCCTTCGGCCCGCCCGACGCTGCGGACCGTTACGCCCGCAGCGTGCCGCCGGTGGCCTTTTCGACCTGGGCGACGATCTTGGCGGACACCGCCTCCAGATCCTCTTCGGTCAGGGTCCGCTCGACCGGATTGAGGGTGACTTCCAGCGCCACCGACTTGCGGTTCTCGCCGAGCGCGGCGCCGGTGAAGACGTCGAAGACGCGGACCTCGCCCACCAGTTTGCGGTCGGCGCCCTCGGCGGCGCGCACCAGCTTCAGCGCGTCCACGTCGCTATCGACGACGAAGGCGAAGTCGCGGCGCACCGGCTGGAAGGCCGAGAGTGACAGCACCGGCTTGGTGCGGGTCGCCTTGCGCTTGGGCGTCGGGATCGCGTCGAGGAACACCTCGAAACCGCAATGGGGCCCGGAGGAATCCAGCGTCTTCAGCGTCTTCGGATGGAATTCGCCGAACTCCGCCAGCACCACCTTCGGCCCCAGCTTGATCCGGCCGGAGCGGCCCGGATGGTACCAATCGCTCGCCGGCGCCTCGATCATCAGCCGGTCGACCGGCGCGCCGGCCGCCTCCAGCGCCGCGATGGCGTCGGCCTTGGCGTCGTACACCGAGACGGCGGAGGCATTGCCGTTCCACGACCGGCCGCCGCCGGACATGATGGCGGTGCCGCGGCGCAGGCCGCCGGCGACGCGCAACTGGCCGTCCGGCTCGTCCGAGCGGTAGATCGCCGCCACCTCGAACAGCGCCGTGTCGCCATGGCCGCGGGCGGCGTTGCGCGCCGCCGCCGTGATCAGGCCCGGAAGCAGCGACGGCCGCATGTCCGACATGTCGGCCGAGATCGGGTTCTCCAGCTTCAGCGCGGCCGCGCCGCCGCCGAAGGCCGCGGCGTGGCTCTCGGCGATGAAGCTGTAGCTCACCGTCTCCACCATGCCGCGGGCGGCCAGCGCCCGGCGCGCGGCGCGGTCGCGGATCTGCGGCACGGTGAGGATGCGCCCACCGACGGCACCGGCCGAGGGCAGCGGCTGCGGCGCGATCGTGTCGACGCCGACGAGGCGCATGACTTCCTCGACGAGATCGGCCTTGCCGTCGATGTCCGGCCGCCAGCTCGGGCTGACGACGCTGGCGGTCTCGCCTTCCGGCGACACGGCAAAGCCGAGGCTTTCCAGGATGGCGACCTGCCGGTCGCGGTCCACCTGGATGCCGGTCAGGCGCTCGGTCTCGGTGAAGGGCAGGACGATGGGCGCCGGCGCCGGCGTTGTGCTCTCGACGACGACGCGGCGCGATGGCGTGCCGCCGCACAGATCGAGGACAAGGCGCGTCGCCAGATCGAGGCCCGGCTCCATGAAGTCGGGATCGACGCCGCGCTCGAAGCGGTAGCGTGCATCGGTGATGATGCCGAGGCTGCGGCCGGTGCGGGCGATGGCGCGCGGGTCCCACAGCGCCGATTCGATCAGGACGTCGGTCGTCGCCGCATCGCAGCCCGAATGCTCGCCGCCCATGATGCCGGCGATGGATTCGACGCCGTTGACGTCGGCAATGACGCACATGCCGGCCGACAGGGTGTAGGTCCGCTCGTCGAGGGCCAGCACCTCCTCGCCGTCGCGGGCATCGCGCACAACGAGGTCGCCGGCGACCTTGGCGGCGTCGAAGACGTGCAGCGGGCGGCCGCGGTCGAAGGTGACGTAATTGGTGATGTCGACGAGCGCGTTGATCGGGCGCAGGCCGATCGCCTTCAGCCGCTTCTGCATCCATTCCGGCGAGGCGCCGTTGGCGACGCCCGACACCTTGCGCAGGGCAAAGCCGGTGCAGGTCGCGCTCTCCACCGACAGGGCGACCGGGCAGTCGCCCTCGCCCTCGATGCGCTCGGGCGCGGCGGTCTTCAGCGTGCCCATGCCGGAGGCGGCGAGATCGCGGGCGATGCCGGCGACACCGGTGGCGTCGGGCCGGTTCGGCGTCAGATTGATCTCGATGACCGGGTCGGCGAGGTCGGCATAATCGGCAAAGCGCGTGCCCACCGGCGCGTCCGCCGCGAGATCGATGATGCCGTCATGGCTGTCGGACAGCTCAAGCTCGCGCTCCGAGCACATCATGCCGTGGGATTCGACGCCCCGGATGCGGCCGATCGACAGGGTGGTGTCGATGCCCGGCACATAGGTGCCCGGCGTCGCCAGAACGCCGACCATCCCCGCCCGCGCATTGGGCGCGCCGCAGACCACCTGCAGCGGCTTGCCGTCATTGACCTCGGGGCCCGCGTCGACGCTCAGCACCTGCAGCTTGTCGGCGTCCGGGTGGCGCTCGGCGCTCAGCACCCGCGCGATGCGGAAGGGCGCGAAGACGGCGCGGTCGTCGACGGCCTCGACCTCGAGGCCGATCATGGTCAGGCGTTCGCATATCTCGGCCAGCGAGGCGTCGGTGTCGAGATGGTCCTTGAGCCAGGAAAGCGTGAATTTCATCGGTTCGATTCAGTCTCGTTGCGGACGGGCCGATCGGCCGTGGGAAATGCGCCGGATGGCTGCGGGGCCGCGGCGCGCGTGTCTTCGCCGAGGCGCCCGCGGGCGCTCCGGCCACGGAGCTCAGAAATCGTCGCGCCGCTTCGTCCCGGCGATGTCGTCGGCGACACCCTGCGCCAGCGCCGTGGCATGGACGAAGCGATAGGTCAGCAGGGCGACGATGGCAAAGACCACATAGAGGACGAGCAGCGTGCCCCAGGGCAGCAGCGAATCGAAGCCGAAGCGGTCGAGGATCGCCGGCAGGCCGACACCGGTGAAGAACGACGCCAGCGCCGCCGGGGTCTGGGACATGGAGCGGTAGTAGAAGGCGAAGAGGCCGACCGTCACCAGCGCCACGACGATGCGGCCGGGCGAGGCCAGGAGCGCAAAGAAGCTCGTATCGGCAAACAGCCAGCTGGCGAAGTCGAGCGCCAGAAGGCCGATGACCGCGCCGGCCACGACGGCAATCACTTCGAGGACGGTCATGCGTGCCGACATGGCGAAGGCTCCTGCTTGCGGGTGGACAGTCAACTCGGAACGACGCGCCGCAGGTCCGAGAAAGACACGGCGGCGGTCATCAATGTCACGTCGACAGGCCGCCGAACAGGGTCGGCATGTCGAGCGGGCGGAAGCCGTAATGCTCCAGCCAGCGCACGTCGGAATCGAAGAAGGCGCGCAGATCCGGCATGCCGTATTTCAGCATGGCGATGCGGTCGATGCCCATGCCCCAGGCAAAGCCCTGATACTCGTCCGGGTCGAGCCCGCCATGGCGCAGCACGTTCGGATGCACCATGCCGCAGCCCAGGATCTCCATCCAGTCCGAGCCCTCGCCGAAGCGCACTTCGCCCGGGTTCGACCGGTCGCACTGGATGTCGACCTCGAGGCTCGGCTCGGTGAAGGGGAAGTAGGACGGCCGGAACCGCATGTTCAGCGACGGCACCTCGAAGAACGCCTTGCAGAACTCCTCCAGCACCCATTTCATGTTCGCCACATTGGCGGTCTTGTCGATGACGAGACCCTCGACCTGGTGGAACATCGGCGAATGGGTCGCGTCGGAATCCTGCCGGTAGGTGCGGCCGGGAATGACGATGCGCAGCGGCGGCTTTGTCGTTTCCATGGTGCGGATCTGCACCGGCGAGGTGTGGGTGCGCAGCACCTTGCGCTCGCCCGCAGCGTCCGGCTTCAGGAAGAAGGTGTCGTGCATCTCGCGGGCCGGATGGCCCTCGGGAAAGTTCAGCGCCGTAAAATTGTAATGGTCGGTCTCGATGTCCGGCCCTTCGGCGATGGCGAAACCCATGTCGGCGAAGATCGCGGTGATCTCGTCGATGACCTGGCTGATCGGGTGAATGCGGCCGCGGGCGGCGGGGCTGGGGCGCACCGGCAGGGTCACGTCGACCCGCTCGGCGGCCAGGCGCACGGCGATCGCGGCGTCGGCGAGTTCCTCGCGGCGGGCATTGATCAGCGCCTGGGCGCGATCGCGCAGGCCGTTCAGCTTCGGTCCTTCGACGCGGCGCTCGTCGGGGCTCATCTTGCCGAGACCCTTCAGGAGCTCGGAGATGCGGCCCTTCTTGCCGAGCTCGGCGACGCGGATCGCCTCAAGCTGCGCCTCGTCGGCGGCGGCCGCGACCTGTTCGGAGAGATGGGCTTCCAGTGCCTGAAGATCGCTCATCCGTTGCTCCCATACTGCTTGCGAAGGCCGGACGACCGTGCGCCGAAGATCCCCGCGCGACACGCGCCCGGACCGCGGCCCGATCGGACCCGCCGACATGAAAAGGCCCGCGCGGCAGTGCGGCGCGGGCCCGTAAGCGTCAAGAGTTGCGCTGGCCTCAGGCCGCGCGCGTCTCGCCAACGGCGCGCTCGTAGGCACCGTCAAATTCGCTTTCCTTGAGGTAGGCAAGCGCCGACTTGGCCTGCTCGCACAGCGCACCGAAAGCCTCGGGCTCGTGGATGGCGATGTCGGACAGGACCTTGCGGTCGACCTCGATGCCGGCCTTGTTCAGGCCGTCGATGAAGCGGCCATAGGTCATGCCATGCTCGCGGACGGCGGCGTTGATGCGCTGGATCCACAGGGCGCGGAAATTCCGCTTCTTCACCCGGCGATCGCGGGTCGCATACTGCTTCGACCGGTCGACGGCGGCCTTGGCGGCGCGGATGGTGTTCTTGCGGCGACCGTAGAAACCGGCGGCCTGCTTCAGAATCTTCTTGTGCTTGGCGTGGGACGTAACGCCCCGTTTCACTCGTGCCATGATCTAAACTCCTGAATTCTCTAAAAAGCCCGGGCCGCTTAGCGGTTGTAGGGCATGTAGATCTTGACGATCCGCTCGTCGGGCTTGGACAGGATCATCGTGCCGCGCGCATCGCGCAGGAAGTCGTTGGAGCGTTTGATCATGCCGTGGCGCTTGCCGGCGGCGCCTGCCTTGACGCGGCCATTGGCCGTCATCCGGAAGCGCTTCTTGGCGCTGGCCTTGGTCTTCATCTTGGGCATTTTGCTCTCCTTGGTGAGGATCGCGACAATCCGCGGGCAATCGGAACTCCCGATTGCCGGGTCGCCTCTGTGACGATGTCGCGACAGCATTGAGAACCGCCACGGCATGCCCTGCCGGCCGGTTCGCATCTGAACGTCGCACTTATAGGCAAATCCGCGTCGCCGCGCAAGACGCCGCAACGGGGTTCCTCACAGCCCCGCAGCCGGCCGGGACAGCCGGCGAGGCGCCGTCCTCTCCCTACGGAATATTCTTGACTCGGGCTATTTCCTCACTGAGTTACTTGCCAGATCCCGGACACGATGGAATCATCCGGTGGGCATGGAAATGGACGGCAATGACCCTCATACGGTTTCCGCACGGTATCGACACGCTGCGCAAACAACTCCCATGTGCCGCTTTCAGCCGGGAAAACTGGGCCGGGGTCACACAGGCCATCGACGCGATGTTCGCCGGCGCGCGGACGACGCTCCTTCGGGTGGCGACGCAATGCACCGAGCGCCTCGAACTCGCCTTGCCGTTCGGTGGCCAACAGGCCGTCTTCCGCTTCGGTGAAACCGGCCCGCCCCCCGGCACGCCGAACCTCGTTGCGGGGGCGGTGTTCGACAGCCGCCAGATCGAACCTTTCGGAATGCCCCGATCACAGACCGCCTGGGCGACCGGACTGGTCCTCCACCACGGCGCGCCATGGACCTGGCTCCTCCTCGTCGAAAGCCCCGAAACCCCGACAGAACGGAATGCGACGGCCATCCACACGCTGCTGCGGCGCAATGCCGACGATCTGCGGCGCACCTTCCTGGTGTCCCACTGCCTCGGCACCCCGGACGAGCCGGACCGGGAGACGATCGAGGCAAGCTGGGACCCGCTGCCCTTCGGGATCGCGCTTCTGTCCGACCGCCGCACCATCCTTGCCGCCAACACGGCCGCGGAGGACATGATCTCGACGCGCCGCTTCTTCGTGCCGCCCGGTGACACCGATACCCTGCGCCCCGCGACAATGCGGGATCGGCGCCAGCTCTATCGCGCGGTCGAACGCGTCGTCGGCGGCGACAGCGACAGCGAGGCCCTCGGCCTTCACGGCCTGCGCCACGGCGCCCCCTTGCCGATTACGCTTCTGCCCTGCGGCCATGGCAACGGACTCGAACCGTGCGGGGCACCGCCGCCAAGGCGTCTCGACCGGCTGATCGCCGTCATCGGCAAGAGCCAGCACGATCTGAGCGCCGGCTGCTGTGGCGGCTGAACCCCGCACGGCACGCGTCGACGACATACGGGTCCAATTCCAGACCCCACAAAGAAAAAGCCGGCGCCCCCGAGGGATGCCGGCTTTTCTGCATGTTTACCGATCGACGATCGATCTCAGCCGCGCGGGGCGAGAACCATCATCATCTGCCGGCCTTCGAGCTTGGGCTCGGCCTCGACCTTGGCGATCTCGCCGGTCTCTTCGCGAACCCGGTTGAGCAGACGCATGCCCAGTTCCTGGTGCGCCATTTCGCGCCCCCGGAAGCGCAGGGTGACCTTCACCTTGTCGCCCTCGTCGAAGAAGCGGCGGACCGACTTCATCTTGGTCTCGTAATCGTGCTCGTCGATGTTCGGCCGCATCTTGATCTCTTTGACCTCGATGGTCTTCTGGCGCCTGCGCGCCTCGGCCGACTTCTTCTGGGTCTCGTATTTCAGCTTGCCCAGGTCGAGAATCTTGCAGACAGGCGGGTTGGCCGTCGGCACGATCTCGACGAGATCGAGGCCGGCTTCCTCAGCCATGGCAAGCGCTTCAGAGGTCGCGGTCGGGCCGCGGTTTTCACCGTCGGCGTCGATCAACTGGACCTGAGGAACGCGAATATCCTTGTTGGAACGCGGTCCCGTGTTCTGGGTCGGTGGTGCACGGAATGGTCTGCGAATGGTCGTTGACTCCTGTTGTTGACGACGCAAGACGGCTCTGGGACAACACGCGGCGTCGGATCGGGTTCCTCGAACGAACGGCGGAACCGATCAACGATCACCCACGATGCGGGTCCTTCAGTGGGGCGTATATAGCATCGGCGGGGCCAATTGGCACGCCCCGCGGGTCGAGAAAATGCGCCGGGGGCCCCAGACGGGCGCGTCGGGCGCCGTAGAGTCACCAGAACGGATCATCTTCATGCGCGCCGAACCCTCTGCCGACACGCCCCGGACCCTGACCGTCGGCACCGACGCACGGCGCATCGCCTACCGCACCCAGGCCGGCGCGGGCCCCACCCTCGTCTGGCTCGGCGGCTACCGTTCCGACATGCGCGGCACGAAGGCAGAGTATCTCGCCGAACTGGCGCAGCGCGAGGGCCTCGGCTTCTGCCGGCTCGACTATTCCGGCCATGGCGAATCCGGCGGTCGCTTCGAGGACGGCACGATCAGCCGCTGGGTCGAGGACGCGAAGTCGGTCATCGATGCCGCGGTCGACGGGCCGGCCATCCTCGTCGGCTCGTCCATGGGGGCATGGGTCGCCCTGCGGCTGACCCAGATGGCGCGGGACGCCGGCGACCGCAAACGGATCGCCGGGCTGCTGCTGCTGGCCCCGGCCCCCGACTTCACCGAAAAGCTGATGATGCCGAAGCTCGACGCCGCACAGCGCGAGGCTTTGGCGCGCGACGGCGTGCTGACCAAGCCGTCGGACTATTCGCCGGAGCCCGACCTCTACACCCGCGCCCTGTTCGAGGACGGCCGGGACAATCTCGTGATGACCGACCTGATCGAGACGGGCTGCCCGGTAACCATCATCCAGGGCATGGCCGACAAGGACGTGCCGTTCTCCCATGCGATGGAGCTGGTCACCCATTTGCCCTTCTCCGGAACGATCATGACACTGGTCAAGGACGGCGATCACCGACTGTCCCGGCCGCAGGATCTGGCCCTGATCGGCCGCGCGGCGACCGATCTCGTGACCGCGTTCCGCGACGGCGCGTAAAGGTTCCACCGATTCTGCACCCGCGAAGGCGTTCGCCTCCGGGCTGTTGTGAATTTGTCACAAAGCCAGCGGCCGGATCGAGAAAGCCCCATGGTTTCCGTCGATTAGCCTGCTACGGGTCGCACCCAAACGCCTGTTCGTGCTGTCGTTTCCATCCGGAAATCGGCTGCAGCTTGTGCGTGGCTGGAAAATGATGCGCCGCAGCAACGCCGGTCGCGTTGACAGTTTTCCGCATCCCCAACACCATCGAGACCAGAGAGGGTTGTTCGTCCGAGCGGGGTACGGATGGGGTCTATACGCGCGATTGGCGCCACGATACTGCTTTGCCTGACAGTACAGACCGGATCGGTCATGGCGGAAGCACGCGGGCCGTTCATGGTGGTCGGGGTCACCACGACGCCGCCGGTCGGACACCGGCTGTTCTGCCATACCCATCCCGACGAATGCCGCCCTGACAGCGACCGCGTGGCCGGCCAGACCGTCGAGCCGGTCAAGCTGACGCCCGAGCTGATCAGCGCGGTGGCCGAGACCAATGCCGAGATCAACCGCCGCATCACCGCCAAGTCGGATCACGAGCTCTACGGGGTCGAGGAGCGCTGGACCTATCCCCCGGAGAGCAACGAGGGCGACTGCGAGGACTACGCCCTGTTGAAGCGCAAGATCCTGCACGAGCGCACGGGGATCGATCTGGGCAATCTGCTCCTCACCGTCGTGCGCAAGCGCGATGGCGAAGGCCATGCCATCCTGACGCTCAGGACCCAGCGCGGCGAGTTCATCCTCGACAATCTCGATCGCCGGGTCGTGGCCTGGCGCGACACGCCCTACCGCTTCCTGAAGCGCCAGAGCGTCGCCGATCCCGGCCGCTGGAACCGCGTCGAGGACGGCAATGCCGTGCTGGTGGGGTCGGTCAAGGACTAGGGATCGCCGGCCCGTTCCGTCTGGCTTCGGCCATCGTCACAACGACGCGCGCCGCCGTCAGTTCTCTTCGCCGGTGTCCGGCGCCGAGGGCTCTTCCTCGGTCCCGGGAATGACGTAGCTGCCGCTCAGCCAGCGATTGAGGTCGATCGCCTTGCAGCGCGGCGAGCAGAACGGATAGCTCGCCCGGTCCGACGGATTGCCGCATTCGGGGCATTGCCGCTTGGGACGAAGCGGCGTCACCTTCGCACCGATCGCGTTCATGCCGTTTCCGTCTGGCCCGCTGCGGCCTTCCACCGGTTGTGGATGTCGTAGCCTTCGCCGGCGAGCAGCGCGAGCGTCTCGTAGAGCGGCAGGCCGACGACGCTGGTGTAGGAGCCGATCAGGCGCACGACGAAGCTGCCGGCCAGACCCTGGATGGCATAGCCACCGGCCTTGCCGCGCCATTCGTCCGAGGCGATGTAGCAATCGATGTCCTCGCGCGACAGCCGCTTGAAGCGGACGCGCGTCTCGATCAGGCGCTGGCGCAGCGAGCCGCTCGGGCCGACCAGCGCAACGCCGGTATAGACCCGGTGCGTGCGCCCCGACAGCGTGCGCAGATTGGCGATCGCGTCGTCGGCCAGTTCGGCCTTGGGCATGATCTGCCGGCCCACCGACACCACGGTGTCGGCCGCCAGCACGAAGCGCGGACCGGGCACGTCGAGCTCGCGCAGCGCGCGCACCGCCAGTTCGGCCTTCGCCTTGGCCAGGCGCTTCGCCAGCGAACGCGGATGCTCGTTGCGCAGCGGCGACTCGTCCATGTCGGCCGGCAGCAGGCGGTCCGGCTCGATACCGGCCTGCGCAAGCAGCTCCAGCCGCCGGGGCGAACCCGAGGCGAGAACGAGCACGGGGCGCGCCGCTTTGGTACTCATGCCCTTGCCGACTTACTTGAAGCGGTAGGTGATGCGACCCTTGGTCAGGTCGTAGGGCGTCATCTCGACGAGCACCTTGTCGCCGGTCAGGACGCGGATGCGGTTCTTGCGCATACGGCCCGCCGTATGGGCGATGATCTCGTGCTCGTTCTCGAGTTTGATCCGGAAGGTCGCGTTGGGTAACAGCTCTGTCACCGTGCCCGGAAACTCGAGAACTTCTTCTTTTGCCATATGATGTCGTGCCTTGATCGTGTGTGAGGGCGCGAAGCGTCAGGCTTCGCGACGAGACGAACCGCCGCACTGATGCGGCGACGGAATGGGGATCGGTGCCTTAGATCGGGGCAAACGCGAAAAAAAGCAATATGCGCCGGTCGAGGACGACCGCCAAGGGGCGCGCCGACGGCGTCGGATCGACCCTCGCCCGGCCCCCGATCCTCAACCGGCCGAGACGCGTTCGATGTCGGCGCCGCAGGCGCTCAGCTTTTCTTCCAGCCGCTCGAAGCCGCGATCCAGATGATAGACGCGGTTGATCGTCGTCTCGCCCTCGGCGACGAGGCCGGCGATCACCAGCGACACGGAGGCGCGCAGATCGGTCGCCATGACCGGCGCGCCGACGAGGCGGTTGACGCCCTCGATCGTCGCGACCTGGCCGGACAGGGTGATCCTAGCGCCGAGGCGGACCAGTTCCTGCACATGCATGAAGCGGTTCTCGAAGATCGTCTCGGTGATGTGCGAGGTGCCCTCGGCGCGGGTCATCAGCGCCATCATCTGCGCCTGCAGATCGGTCGGGAAGCCCGGATAGGGGTCGGTGACAACGTCCACCGGTGCGATGCCGCCGCCATTGCGATAGACCCGGATACCGTCCTCGACCGGATCGACGGTGACGCCGGCGCCCTTCAGGCTGCCGAGCGCGGTCTGCAGGAGCTGGGCATTGGTGCCGGTCAGGGTCACGTCGCCGCCGGTCATCGCCACGGCCATGGCATAGGTGCCGGTCTCGATCCGGTCGGGCAGCACCCGGTGGCGCGCGCCCGACAGGGCCGGCACGCCCTCGATGGTGATGGTGCCGGTGCCGGCGCCCTCGATCCTGGCGCCCATGGCCGAGAGGCAGGTGGCGAGGTCGACGACTTCCGGCTCGCGCGCCGCATTTTCCAGAACCGTCTGGCCCTTGGCGAGCGTCGCGGCCATCATCAGCACGTGGGTCGCGCCGACCGAGACCTTCGGGAAGACATAGCGCGCGCCGACGAGGCCGCCCTTGGCCTCGGCCACGGCATAGCCGGCATCGATGTCGATGGTCGCGCCCAGCGCCCGCAGGCCGTCGATGAACAGGTCGACCGGTCGCGTGCCGATGGCGCAGCCGCCCGGCAGCGAGACCTTGGCCTTGTGCATGCGCGCCAGAAGCGGGCCGATCACCCAGAAGCTCGCCCGCATCTTGGAGACGAGCTCGTAGGGCGCGGTGGTGTCGACGATGTTGCGCGCGTCGAAATGAATGGTGCGGCCGAGGCCCGGCTGCTGGCGGAAGCGCTTGCCGATCACCGAATAGTCGACGCCGTGATTGCCGAGAATGCGGATCAGCTGCTCGACATCGGCGAGATGCGGCACGTTTTCCAGCGTCAGCGTGTCGTCGGTGAGCAGCGACGCGATCATCAGCGGCAACGCCGCGTTCTTGGCGCCCGAGATGGGTATCGTCCCGTTGAGCTCGTTGCCGCCGCGAATGCGAATGCGATCCATGATGTCCGGCCTTGCCTGCTATCGTCCCGAAGGCGGGTCTCTACACCAGCCGGCACCCGGTATCAAACAGCGGCACGCAGAGCCGGCCCGCCCGGGCCCGCTCAGATGTGGATGGCGTGGCCCAGCGCCTTGAAGGCCGCCTCCTGAAAGCCTTCCCCTTGAGTCGGATGGGCGTGGATGGTCCCGGCGATGTCTTCGAGGCAGGCGCCCATCTCCAGCGCCAGCGCAAAGGCGGCCGACAATTCGGAGATGCCGGCGCCGACGGCCTGGATGCCGAGCACCAGGTGATTGTCGGCGCGCGCCACCACCCGCACGAAGCCGTCGTCGCGGGCAAGGGTCATCGCCCGGCCATTGGCCTGGAAGGGGAAGAGCCCGATCTTGGTCTCATGGCCCTGCCGCTTCGCCTCTTCTGGCGACAAGCCGACGGTGACGATCTCCGGATCGGTGAAACAGATCGCCGGGATGGCGCGCTTGTCCCAGGCGAGCCGCGCGCCGGCGACGATCTCGGCGACCATCTCGCCCTCGGCCATCGCCTTGTGGGCCAGCATCGGCTCGCCGCAGACATCGCCGATGGCATAGACGCCGCGCATGGCGGTGCGGCGCTGTTCGTCGACCCGCAGGAAGGGCCCGTCCATCTCCAGCACCAGTTCCTCGCGGCCCCAGCCGTCGGTCAAGGGCCTGCGCCCGACCGTGACGAGCACCTGGTCGGCGGCAAGCCGGCGCTCGCTGCCATCGGCGCCTTCCACGACGAGGTCGCCCCCCTCGCCGGCCAGCCCCATGGCTTTTGCCTCGGTCAGGATCTCGACGCCGAGCGCCTCGAGCCGCGCGCGCACCGGCCGGACGAGCTCGGCATCGTAGAGCGGCAGGATCTGCGCCGTCGCCTCGACGATGGTGACCGTCGATCCGGCCTTGGCGAAGGCGGTGCCCAGCTCGACACCGATATAGCCGCCGCCGACCACCACCAGGCGCTCCGGCGGCGCGTCGAGACTCAGCGCCTCGGCCGAGGAGATCACCTTGCCGCCGAAGGGCAGCGAGGGCAGTTCGACCGGCACCGAGCCGGTGGCGATGACGACATTCTCGGCGGCGATGCGCTGGGTGCCCGTCTCGCCCGTCACCTCGACCGTCTTGCCGTCGAGAAAGCGGGCGCGGCCGGAAACGAGCTTCACCTTGGCCCGCTTCAGGAGGCCGGTGACGCCGTTGTTCAGGCGGTTGACGATGCCGTCCTTCCAGTCGACGACCTCGCCCCAGTTGAGGCTCGGCTCGGCCGCACGGATGCCGGGGATCGCGGCGCCGCGGGCGGCTTCGCGCAGCAGGAAATATTCGTCGGCGGCGTGGATCAGCGCCTTGGACGGGATGCAGCCGATATTCAGGCAGGTGCCGCCGGGCTTGCGGTCGTCGACGATCACCGTGTCGAGGCCGAGCTGGCCGGCGCGGATCGCGGCGACATAGCCGCCGGGGCCGGCGCCGATCACCAGGAGCTGGCAGGAAATGTCGGTCATGGCCGCTCCTCGACGAAGATCATCGCGGGGGTTTCCAGAAGTGCCTTGATGCGCTGGACGAAGCGGGCGGCGTCCCAGCCGTCGATCACCCGGTGGTCGAAGCTGGAGGAGAGATTCATGCGCCGGCGCGGCACGAAGCGGGTGCCGTCCCAGACCGGACGGATTTCGATCTTGTTGACGCCGACGATGGCGACTTCCGGATGGTTGATCACCGGCGTCGTGACGATGCCGCCCATGGCTCCGAGGGAGGTGATGGTGATGGTCGAGCCGGACAGCTCCTCGCGCTTGGCGGTGCCGGACTTCGCCGCCTCGCCGAGCCGGCCCAGTTCGCCGGCGCAGTTCCACAGGTCGCGCGCCTCGGCATGGCGGACCACCGGCACGACCAGCCCGGCGCCGGTCTGGGCCGCGATGCCGATATGGACGCCGCCATGCTGGTGCAGGATGTTGGCCTCGTCGTCATAGAGCGCGTTCAGCGCCGGCTGCTCGCGGATGGCGATGACCATGGCCCGCATCAGGAAGGGCAGAAGCGTCAGTTTCGGCCGGTCCTCGCGGCGGTCGCGGTTCATCGCGGCACGCAGATCCTCCAGCGCCTCGACGTCGATCTCCTCGACATAGGTGATGTGGGCGATGCGGCTCTTGGCCAGCGCCATCTTCTCGGCGATGCGCCGCCTGAGGCCGACCACCTTGATCTCGGTGACCGAACTGTCGGGCTGCAGCCCGCCGCCCGCGGACGGCTCGGTACCGCCGCCGTCCAGATAGGCGTCGAGATCGTCCTGACCGATCCGACCCGCCGGACCGCTGCCGGCGACGCGGCGCAGATCGATGCCGGCTTCCATGGCCCGGCGCCGCACCGCCGGCGAGGCCAGCGGCCGCTCGCCCGGCTTGCGCGCCGGCGAGGTGGACGTGGGCCGCTGCGCCTTGGGCCGTGCCGGTGTCGACCGGGACGCCCCAGAGGAACCGCCACCCAACGGCTTTGCCGGCTTATCTGCGGACGCTTCGTTCGCTTTGGCGGCATCGTCGTCGCCGGTCGCGGCCTTGCGGTCGGAAGGTCCCGGCGCCCGCTCGGCCGAGGGCGAACGCGGGGCGTCGTCGCTTGTCGCGACCAATTCGTCGGGGTTCTCGTCGGGCTCGTTGGTGCCGCCCTCCCCGTCGACGGTGAGCTTCACCAGCGGCGATCCGACGGCCAGCGTCTCGCCGATCTCGCCGCCCATCCAGGCGACGGTGCCGTCCACCGGCGAGGGAATGTCGACCGTCGCCTTGTCGGTCATCACGGCGGCAAGGACCGCGTCCTCGCGCACCACATCGCCGATCTTCACGTGCCATTCGACGAGTTCGGCTTCGGCGACGCCCTCGCCCACATCCGGCAGCTTGATCGTGTAGGTGCCCATGATCAGCCCTCCATGACCTGTCTGAGGGCCGCCCCGACCCGCGCCGGACCGGGGAAATAGTCCCATTCCTGGGCGTGCGGATAGGGCGTGTCCCAGCCGGCGACCCTGAGGATCGGCGCCTCGAGGTGATAGAAGCAATTCTCCTCGACGAGGGCGCAGAGCTCGGCGCCGAAGCCCGAGGTCAGGGTCGCCTCGTGGACGACGACGCAGCGGCCGGTCTTCTCCACCGATTGCCGGATTAGGTCGAGATCGAGGGGCACGAGGGTGCGCAGGTCGAGGATCTCGGCATCGACGCCGACCATCTCGGCCGCCGCGATGGCGACATGCACCATGGTGCCATAGGCCAGCACGGTGACCCCGGCGCCCTCGCGGCGCACCACGCCCTTGCCGAGCGGCACGGTGTAGCGCCCCTCGGGCACCTCGCCCAGCGGATGCTTCGACCAAGGCGTGACCGGCCGGTCGTGATGGCCGTCGAAGGGGCCGTTATAGAGCCGCTTGGGCTCCAGGAAGATCACCGGGTCGTTGTCCTCGATGGCGGCGATCAGCAGGCCCTTGGCGTCGTAGGGGTTGGACGGCACCACCGTCTTCAGGCCGGCGACATGGGTGAACAGCGCCTCGGGCGACTGGGAGTGGGTCTGGCCGCCGAAAATGCCGCCGCCGGTCGGCATGCGCACCACCATCGGCGCGGTGAAATCGCTGGCCGAGCGATAGCGCAGCCTGGCCGCCTCCGAGACGATCTGGTCGTAGGCCGGATAGACATAGTCGGCGAACTGCATCTCGACGACCGGCCGCAAGCCATAGGCCGCCATGCCGATGGCGGTGCCGACGATGCCGCTCTCGTTGATCGGAGCGTCGAAGCAGCGGTTCTTGCCGAAGCGCTCCTGCAGCCCGGCCGTGCAGCGGAAGACGCCGCCGAAATAGCCGACGTCCTCGCCGAAGACGACGACATTGTCGTCCTCCGCCATCTTCACCGCATGGGCGTCGCGGATCGCCTCGATCATGGTCATGCGCGCCATGGCGTCAGCAACCTTTCCTGCGTTCGCCGCCGGGGCCTGCTCGGCCGCTCCGCCCTGCCGTGCGCATCGTCAGTACCCCGCCTGCTGGCGCTGGCGGCGCAGATGCGGCGGCATCTCCTCGTAGACGCCCTCGAACATGTCGCGCACCGAGGGCCGCGGGCCGGTGTGGAGCGTGCCGTGGGTCTCGGCCTCGCGCTGGGCGGCGAGGATCTCGGCGTCGATCTCGGCCTCGGCCTGGACGTGGCGCTCCTCGCTCCAGACTTCCCTGAGAATCAGATGGTTCTTCAGCCGCTTGACCGGATCGCCGAGGGGCCAGGCGTCGCTCTCCTCCTTCGGGCGATAGGCGGACGGATCGTCCGAGGTGGAATGGGCGGCAGCGCGATAGGTCACCCATTCGATCAGCGTCGGGCCGAGATTGCGGCGGGCCCGCTCGACGGCCCATTTGGACGCCGCGTGGACGGCCAGATAGTCGTTACCGTCGACCCGCAGCGAGGGAATGCCGAAGCCGAGACCGCGCGCGGCAAAGGTGCCGGAGCCGCCGCGGGCGATGCCCTGATAGGTCGAGATGGCCCATTGGTTGTTGACGATGTTCAGGACCACCGGCGCCTTGTAGGTCGAGGCGAAGACCATGGCCGAGTGGAAGTCGCTCTCAGCCGTCGAGCCGTCGCCGATCCAGGCCGCGGCGATGCGGTGATCGCCCTTGATC
Source organism: Aurantimonas sp. DM33-3 (assembly GCF_014334315.1). Classification (NCBI taxonomy): domain Bacteria; kingdom Pseudomonadati; phylum Pseudomonadota; class Alphaproteobacteria; order Hyphomicrobiales; family Aurantimonadaceae; genus Aurantimonas; species Aurantimonas sp. DM33-3. Next base: position 90,821 of record NZ_JACSGS010000002.1, read on the forward strand.
GCCGAGGCCATCGCCCAGCCGACGCCTTGCACGAACTGGGTCGCCAGATTGCCCGAGATCGAGAAGAAGCCGTGTTCCTTGGACGAATACATGATCGGCAGCTGCCGGCCCTTCAGCGGGTCGCGGCGGTTGGAATAGATCTGGCACATCATGTCGACGAGCGGATAATCGTCGGCGATCAGCAGCCCCTGCTGGCGATAGGTCGGAAAGTTCATGTCGCCGGGGCCGAGCGCCTTGCGGAAGGCGCAGGCGATCGCCTCCTCGCCGAGGCACTGCATGTAGAACGAGGTCTTGCCCTGGCGCTGGGCCATCAGCATGCGGCGGTCGAAGGCGCGCACCCGCATCATCGTCTTCAGCCCGGCGAGAACTTCCTCGTCGCTCAGCGTGCCGGCCCATTCGCCGACCGCCTCGCCGGAACGGTTGAGGACGCGGATGATCGAATAGGCGAGATCGCGGATCTCGGCGGGATCGACGTCGACCGGCGGGCGGCGCACCGTGCCGGCCCGGGCGATCTTCACGCCGCTGAAATCGGGGGTGCCGCCGGGCCGGACCTCGGGCTCGGGCACATGCAGGCTGAGCGGCTGATCGTCCGGCAAGGTCCACCCCCTTCGTCGCGATACATGCGCGACGTTGCGACCGCGCCGAGGCATCCGTCAAGGTGGCGTGTGGGGACGGCCGCGTTTGTCTGCCGGGGGTCTGCCGGCGCGGCGTAACTATTGCGGCCGGATCAGCACCGTTGCCATGAAGGCGAAGATGCCCAAAAGCGCCAGCTTCCAGAAATCGCCGCGCTTGCGCAGACCCGGCACGCCGAAGGGCCGGATCAGATGCGCGATCATCAAAAGCAGGAAGATGACGGAAAAGAGCTTGCTCATCGGGGCAGCGTTACCGCATCGGCCGACCCCGCGCCATGGCTGATCGACCGGCTTACAAAGACCGCGAACAGCGCTCGCCGCGCCAACCTTGCGTCAGGCTCGGGGCAAATCGAAAGCAACTGCGGCGCGTTCGCACATTGTTAAGTGCTGTTGATCAAATTCCTGTGTGCCGATGATCATTTCCCGACGCCGCGACACTACCGGCAGGCGTCAGACCCGCGAAAGAAGTTCGAGACGATGAAGACCAAGGCCGAGGTCGCACGACCGCTCTGGATCCGCATTACCGCCTACGGGTTTGCCGCCGTCCTGTTTGCCAGCTGCATGATCGGCGGCCTCGCCTGGTATCGCCAGGCGGTGATGAACGACGCCAATGTCCATGCCGAGATGGCCAATGATCTGTCCTTCGTGATGGCCGACATCGAGGCCCAGAAGCGCGCCGCCTCGGCCCTTGCGCTGGCGCTGGCTGCCGATCCCGGCGTCGCCGACCTCGTGATGGCGAACGACCGCGATGCGCTGCTGGCGCGCTACGGCGGTAATTACGAAGAGATCGTCGAAAAGGGCGCGATGCAGCTCATCACCTTCAGCCAGGCCGACACCACCGTCGTGGCGCGCATCCACGAGCCCGGCAAGTTCGGCGACAAGCTCGCCGGTCGGCGCAAGATGGTGGAAGCGGCGATCGCCGGCGGCCAGATGACAGCCGGCATCGAGCCGGGCCGCACCGCCGTCAGCATGTTCGCCTCGGCTCCGGTGATCCGCAACGGCGTCGTCGTCGGTATCGTCGATATCGGCACCAAGCTGACCGAGCAGTATTTCGCGCGCCTTGCCGAGAGCCGCAACGCCGCGCTCACCGTCAAGATCTTCACCGACGAGGGCTTCGTCACCCAGGCTTCGACCATGGCGTCGGAAGGCCTGCTCGACCTGTCGGAAGTGCAGACGGTCTATGGCGGCACCACGGTGGAGAAGATCGCCGATGTCGGCAATGTCAGCTACGCGGCCACCGCGATCCCGCTGACGAACTATTCCGGCACCAATATCGGCGTCCTGGAAGTTGCCTCCGACGTCAGCGCCATGGCCGCGGGCCGCAGCGCCGCGCTCTGGTCCACCATCGTCGGCACGCTGGTCGTCTCGCTCCTGTCGCTTCTCGGCTTCATGCTGTTCGCCCGTTCCCTCGGCGGCGCCATCCAGCGCCTGACCGCGACCATGGGCACGCTGGCGACCGGCGACCATTCGGTCGAGGTCCGCGGCCAGGAACGCGCCGACGAGATCGGCGCCATGGCCCGCGCCGTGCAGGTCTTCAAGCAGACCGCCATCGACCAGGAGCGTCTGGAGGAGGAAGCCGAGGCCACCCGCATCAGCCAGGACGAGGCCAAGAAGCGCCAGGCCGCCCTCGACAATGCCAAGGCCGAAGACCTGCGGGCCTTTGTCGGTGTCGTCGAAGTGGGCTTCGAGCGCCTGTCGGCCGGTGACCTGACCGTGCGCATGCAGGACAAGGTGGCCGAGGAATTCGAGCCGATCCGGGCCAAGTTCAACGCCAGCGTCGCCTCTCTGGAGGAGGCGATCGGCCATGTCGTGACCTCCATCGCCTCGATCCGCACCGGTCTCGGCGAGATCAACACGGCGTCGAACGATCTGGCGCATCGCACCGAGCAGCAGGCCGCCAGCCTCGAAGAAACCGTCGCGGCGCTCGGCGAAGTCACCCAGGCGGTCAACGAGACCGCCGAGGGCGCCGGCAAGGCCCAGCAGGTGGCGTCCGGTGCCCGCGAAAAGGCCCAGAAGGGCGGCGAGGTCGTCGGCAAGGCGGTCGCGGCCATGGGCCAGATCGAACAGTCCTCCGAGAAGATCAACTCGATCATTTCCGTCATCGACGAGATCGCCTTCCAGACCAACCTCCTGGCCCTGAATGCCGGCGTCGAGGCGGCGCGGGCCGGCGAGGCGGGCAAGGGCTTCGCCGTCGTCGCCCAGGAAGTGCGCGGCCTCGCCCAGCGCTCGGCGGAAGCCGCCAAGGAGATCAAGACCCTGATCGCGACGTCCCGCGAGCAGGTCGGCACCGGCGTCGAGTTGGTCACCGCCTCCGGCAAGTCGCTGGAGGAGATCGTCACGGAAGTCAGCGCCATGGCCGAACTCATCTCGACCATTGCCTCCTCGGCCCGCGAACAGGCGACGAGCCTGCGCGAAGTTTCGGGTGCGGCCGACCAGATGGACAAGGTGACCCAGCAGAACGCCGCCATGGTCGAGGAAGCCACCGCGGCCAGCCAGACGCTGGCCAACGAGACCGACGAACTGGCCCATGCCATGGCCAAGTTCAGCACCAGTGCCGGCAATGCCGGTGCGCGCCGCAGCGAAGGCCGGGCGCAGCCGCATCGCCACGGGGCGCCGTCGCGCGGCGTCACGCAGCTGCGGACCATCGACGGCGGTGCGGCACCGAAGCCGGTCGCCGACAGCTGGGACGAGTTCTGAGAAACAATAGCCGGGCGCGTTCGCGCGTGCCCGGCCACCGGACCGACTGACCGAGCCGGGAAACCGGCGATCCAAGACGCTTCCGATCACATGCAGACAGGCCGGCCGATCTCTCGCGAGGTCGGCCGGCCTGTTTGTTTCGTCAGGCGATCAGATCGAATGCAGCGGGCCGGAGGCGACCACGGGGCCCGTCGGCAGGCCGGTGGGCGAACCACCCTCCGGCTCCATCGACACCGCGAGCGCGGCATCGGTGGCGCCATATTCGGGATCGCTGAGAACCAGCCGCAGGGGATGGGTCATGTCGATCAGGCCGAGCGAACGCGGCGCACCGCCGGCCGGCGGTACCAGCCAGAGCTCGGGCACCCGGCCCGCCTCCTGCGCAGCGACCACGGGGATCAGCGTCGCCTCGGCGGTGCCGGTATCGATCACCACCGTCAGGAGCGGGGTGCCGTCATCGGCGCTGAGCGTCGCGGTCAGCGTCCCGCCCGGCGCCTGGGGCGGCGCGGCGATGTCGCGGCCGGCGACCAGGATGAGCATGGCCAGGCTGGTGACGGCGAGCCCCATGCCGCCAAGCCCCAGCCATTGCCAGATCGGCGAAACCCTGCGGCCGCGCGGCGCCGCCGGGGTCGCGGCACGGCGCGTCATCCAGTCGATCTCGCCGGCAATGCGGGACCAGACGCTGGCGGGCGGCACCACCGCCGGCACCGTCTGCGCCAGCGGCCCGAGGCGCTCCGCCCAGGCATCGATCTCACGCGCGAAGGCGGCATCCGTCGCCGCCCGGCGCTCGACCGCACGACGCTCCGCGCCATCCAGGACGCCGAGCACATACTCGGCGGCCAGATCCGCATCGTCCCGTTCGTGGTCTTGCGCCGCGGTCATTGCGACAGGCATCCCTTCAGTTTCTGCAGCCCGCGCCGGATCAGGCTCTTCATCGTGCCGAGCGGCACCCCGGCATGGCCGGCCAGCGTTTCATAGGTGGCGCCGCCGAAAAAGGCCGCGGTGATCGCGCTGCGGGCGCGCTCTTCCAGCGTGTCCAGGCATGCGGCGAGCTGCTGCCCCTCTTGCGCGCGATGCAGCAGCTCGAAGGCGTCGGGCGTAGCGTCGGCAAGATCCAGCGCGGCGTCCACCGGCCGGTCGGCGCGGCGGGGGCCAACCTGGCGCAGCCGGTCGATCGACCGGTTGCGGGCGATCGTCGCCAGCCAGGTGATCGGGCTGGCCCGCCCCGCATCGAAGCTCTCGGCCTTGCGCCATATGATCAGATACACATCCTGCAACACGTCCTCGGCTTCCTCGCGGTCCCCCAAGATACGCAGGCAGATGCCGAAAAGCTTCGCCGATGTCAGATCATAGACGGCCTGCAGGGCCCCGCGGTCGCCCGCGGCGACGGCACGCAGGCGTTCCACCAGCACTGCCCGGCCTTCCTCCGCACTTGTCGCCATCAGGGCCGGGTTCTCGCTGCTTCGCCGCACATGCAGACAGCCGAACAATGGCGGCGGGCGAAAGTCAACGCCTGCGCCCTGACGGTCCCGTGACCGGCCTTTCCCTCAGTAGGGCGCCTCGCTGGTGCCCATCTCGACATAGACCGACTTGACCTGGCTGTAATGCTCCAGCGCCGCGCGGCCGTTCTCGCGGCCGATGCCGGAGCGCTTGAAGCCGCCGAAGGGCATTTCCACCGGGGTCAGATTGTAGGCGTTGATCCAGCACGTGCCGGCCTGCAGCTTCGCCACGACGCGGTGGCCGCGCTGGATGTCGCGGGTGTAGACGCCCGCCGCCAGCCCGAATTCGCTGGCATTGGCGCGGGCGATCGCCTCCTCCTCGTCGTCGAAATCGAGGACGCACATGACCGGGCCGAAGATCTCCTCGCCGGCGATCCGCATGTCGTCGGTGACGTCGGTGAAGACCGTCGGCTCGACGAAGACGCCGTCGGGAAAGCCGTCGACCTTTGCGCTGCCGCCGCCGCAGGCGACCGTCGCGCCTTCCTGCCGGCCGATCTCCAGATAGGAGAGCACCTTCTCGTACTGGGCGCGCGAGACCAGCGGGCCGAGATCGGTGGTCACCCGCATCGGGTCGCCGAGGGTGATCGCCCTGGTGCGCGCCACCAGCTTCTCGACGAAGGCGGCCCGCACCGAGCGCTCGACGAAGACGCGGGTGCCGTTCGAGCAGATCTGGCCGGTGGAGTAGAAATTGCCGAGGATCGCGCCGGAGACCGCCGCATCGAGATCGGCATCGGCAAAGACCACGATCGGCGACTTGCCGCCGAGCTCCAGGGTCACATGCTTGGTAGTCTGCGACGCCGCCTGCATCACCCGCGCGCCGGTCGGCACCGAGCCGGTGACCGACACCTTGGCGATCTGCGGATGGCCGGCGAGCGCCGCGCCGACCGGGCCCATGCCCTGCACGACGTTGAAGACGCCGGCCGGCACGCCCGCCTCGGACAGGATCTCGGCGAGTTTCAGCGCCGTCAGCGGCGTCACTTCAGAGGGCTTGAAGATCATCGCATTGCCGCAGGCCAGCGCCGGGGCGGCCTTCCAGGAGGCGATCTGGATCGGGTAATTCCAGGCGCCGATGCCGGCGCAGATGCCCAGCGGCTCGCGCCGCGTATAGGCGAAAGAGCCGCCGAGATCGATGTAGTCGCCGGTGATGTCGGCGGCGAGCGCACCGAAATATTCCAGCGCGTCGGCGCCCGAGGCGGCGTCCGCCACCAGCGTCTCGGACAGCGCCTTGCCGGTGTCGAGCGTCTCCAGCTCCGACAGCGCCTCGTTGCGGTCGCGCATGATCGCCGCGGCACGGCGCAGGATGCGGCCGCGCTCGGCGCCGGTCATCGCCGCCCAGACGGCCTGCCCCTTCTTGGCCGCGGCGATGGCGCGCTCGATCAGGGCCGGGGTGGCGGCATGCAGTTCGGCGATGGTCTCGCCGGTGGCCGGATAGATGCTGGCGAAGGCTTCGCCGCTCTCGTCCTCGACATAGCCGCCGTCAATGTAATGGGATCCGTTGGGCTGGGCGCGCATGGCTTCGTCCTCTTCCTGCGTTGCCGCTTCTGTAACGCCGCCGGCCGCCGCGCGCCACCATGACCCGTCCCGCGGGTGCCGCCGGCATCGCCGCGCTTGACGTTGCGGCCGCGACCCTCCATCTGTGCTGCGGGCCGAGGGAGCCTGCCGCTCGCGGGCAAAAGCCGTGGTGAATTCCCTTTCCGATCATCCGTGACGCCATTTCACGTTGGCATGCGGCCTGACGGCAATCGCGAGCCCCGACTTCAAGACGCCGCATGCGACGACCTCGAAAGGTTCAGCAGATGACCGGCATGCCCCACACCCCGACCGCCACCGACTACAAGGCCCAGGCGAGACGCCTGCGCGCCGGACTGGCCGATACGGGACACGACCTCAGCCACAGCGCCGCCCTGGAGCTGGTCGCGCGCCAGCACGGCGTGCGCGACTGGAACACGCTGAATGCGCTGGCCGCACGTGGCCGCTCTGTCGCCGATCTCACCATCGGCTCGACGGTGGCCGGCCGCTATCTCGGCCACGACTTCACCGGCGAACTCGTCGCGCTGCACGCTCTGTCGAAGAGCGGGCGCTACCGGGCCTCGATCCAGTTCGACACACCGGTGGACGTCGTCGCCTTCGACAGTTTCTCGGCGTTCCGGCGCCGGGTGACCGTCACCGTGGATGCGACCGGCGCAACGACCGAGAAGACCTCGGACGGCCGGCCGCATCTGCAACTCGCGCTCTAGGGCGCGGCCGAAACTCCGTGCCGGGCGCCCGTCCCGGCACGGATGCCGATACGGACGCTTCGCCGCAGCCGCGGAACGGCCCTGCCGCGGGCCCCTTTTCCTTGCCGATCCCTGCAATTGGAGAAGCCCGATGACCACAGACACCGAACAGCGTACCCGCGAGCGAATCCGGATCGAGCCGGCCGCCGGCTCCGTCGTGGTGAATTTCCACGGCGCCATCCTCGCCTCCACCGACAAGGCGCTGGTGCTGCACGAGACCGGCTACGATCCGGTCTACTACATCCCCAAGGACCGGGTGGAGATGGCCTATCTGCGCGAGAGCGGCCGGCGCACGACCTGCCCGTTCAAGGGCGAGGCCCGCTACTGGTCGATCACCGCCGAGGCGCAGGCCGCCGACGACGCGGTCTGGGCCTATGACACGCCCCATGCCGGCGTCGCCGAGATCGCCGGCCATGTCGCCTTTGATCCGAAGAAGGTGACCGTCGCCGTCAGCTGACCCGCCGGGCCGTCCGAGCTGCGCGGGGCCGGCAGCGGCCCCGCCCCGTCAGCGGTCGCTGTGGCCGAGGTCGCGGGCCGGATCGAGCCGGTCGCGCACCCGCTGCTTCAGGATCTTGGCCTCGGGAAAGCCGCCATCGGCCTTGCGCTCCCAGATCGTCTCGCCCTCATAGCGGATCTCGAAGACCCCGCCGGTGCCCGGTACCAGCGCCACCTCGCCCAGATCCGGGCCGAAGGTCGACAGCAGCTCCTGCGCCATCCAGGCCGCCCGCAGCAGCCACTGGCACTGGGTGCAATAGGTGATCGCGATCCTCGGGGCCGCCACGTCGTCGCTCATTGCCTGTACTCCTGAAGCCTGCCGCGCTACCTCGGACATCGGAACGGCACTCCGGCCGATCCGCGCGACGCACCCTCCCGGACCCAACGATCGGCCGCAATGCTGCAATCCGCCCGTCCTGCACATGGCTGGCACCGCCGCCGGCTCAAGACCCGGATCGCCCGTGCCCGGGTCCGCCTGCGCCGCCTCTATCACGGTCATACCCGAAATGCCCTGCGCTTCCAGATGGCGGTGCTGTCGGTGGACATGGCGATCATCGCCTTCTTCGTCTTCAGCCCGATCCTGCGCGAAAATCCGTCCTTCCTCTTCGTCGATTATTCGGTCGCCGCGATTCTCGCCGCCGACGTCTCGGCGCGGTGCTTTGCCGCCCGCAACCCGCTCAGATGGCTGCGCCAGCCCTTCGTGCTCCTGGATCTGGTGATCCTGGCGACGCTGCTGTTTCCCTACACGCTGATCAATTTCGGCTTCCTGCGAATCGTCCGGCTGTGGTCGATCTCCCAGAGCGGCGTCCTGTGGCGGCCATTGCGGCGCTGGGGCCACCGGGACTGGGAGCAGCTCGCCCGGGCGATGGTCAATCTGATCACCTTCCTGTTCCTGGCGACGGGCTTCGTCTACACGACCTTCTTTCGGAAAGGTTCGGGCCTCGAGGGCTATCTCGACGCCCTCTATTTCACCGTCGCCTCGGTGACGACGACGGGCTACGGCGACATCACCCTGCCGGGCAGCTGGGGCAAGCTGACCTCGGTGGTCATCATGATCATCGGCATCTCGCTGTTCGTGCGGCTGGCGCAGGCGATCTTCCGGCCGCACAAGGTCGACTATCCCTGCCCCAATTGCGGCCTGCAGCGCCACGACCCCGACGCCGTTCACTGCAAGGCCTGCGGCCAGCTCCTGAAGATCCCCGACCCCGGCGACTGACCGAACGGCCGCCGCGAGACGACGCCGCTGCGGGCACCACGCGGCGGGCGGCTGCATGGGCGCGCTTGCATGCTACAAATATCCTTGTAGTATTGCAGCATGGATGAAGACAGAGCCGTCGCGGCGCTTGCCGCCCTCGCCCATGCCGACCGCCTCGCCGCCTTCCGTGCCCTCGTGCAGGCCGGCCCCAAGGGACTGCCGTCCGGCGTGATCGCCGAGCGTCTCGGCGCGGCTCCCACCCGGATGAGCTTTCACCTCGCCGCCCTCGAGCGCGGCGGGCTGATCGGCTCGCGGCGGGACGGACGGCGCATCCTCTATGCCGTCCGCTACAACGAGATGCGCGGCCTGCTGGGCTTCCTCACCGAGGATTGCTGCGGCGGCCGGCCCGAGCTTTGCGGCGACCTTGCCGCGCTGGTGCCCGCCTGCGGGACAGAGGAGGCCTGCCGATGACCCGGTCCGATCCGTTCAACGTGCTGTTCCTGTGTACGGGCAATTCCGCCCGCTCGATCCTCGCCGAAGCCATCCTGCGCAAGGAGGGCGGCGGGCGCTTCAACGCCTTTTCGGCGGGCAGCTTCCCGAGGCCCGACGTCCACCCGATGAGCCTCGAGCTCCTGGCCGAGCATGGCTATCCGACCGAGGGGCTGCGGTCGAAGACCTGGGACGAGTTCGCCGAGCCGGGCGCGCCGAAGATGGATTTCGTCTTCACGGTCTGCGACGACGCGGCCGGCGAATCCTGCCCGGTCTGGCCGGGCCAGCCGATGACCGGGCATTGGGGCATCGAGGATCCGGCGGCGGAAACACGCGGCGGAATGTGGCAGCGCGCTGCCTTTCTGCGTGCGCTGCATTACATGCGCAATCGCATCGCCGTCTTCACGGCGTTGCCGATTGAAACGCTCGAGCGCAGCAGCCTGACCGCCGAGATCCGTGCCATTGGCCGGTTGGAGGGGACGACGGCGACCGCTCCCCAGCCAGCAGAGGCCCCATGACCGTCACGATCTATCACAATCCCGACTGCGGCACCTCGCGCAACACCCTCGCCATGATCCGCCAGTCCGGCGAGGAGCCGCAGGTCATCGAATATCTGAGGAACCCGCCCAGCCGCGAGACGCTGATCGAGCTCCTCGACATGATGAAAATGAAGCCGCGCGACCTGCTGCGCGAAAAGGGCACGCCCTATGCCGAGCTCGGGCTCGACGACCCGAAGCTGTCGGACGAGGAGATTCTCGCCGCGATGATGCAACACCCGATCCTGATCAACCGGCCGATCGTGGTGACCGACAAGGGCGCCCGACTGTGCCGTCCGTCGGAGACCGTTCTGGAGATCCTGCCGGATCCCGAGATCGGCCTGTTCACCAAGGAGGACGGCGAAGTGGTGATCGAAGGAAGCGAACACTACCATGACGGATGAGCCTGCAACGCCCTTCGACCTGCCGAACATCGCCGCCGACCAGCTGGAACGGCCCGATGTCGCGGCGCTGGCCGGGCCGGACGGTCCGGCCCACGCGCCGCGGATCCTTGTTCTCTACGGCTCGATCCGCGAGCGCTCCTATTCGCGCCTTGTCTCCGAGGAATCGGGCCGGCTGCTGCGCTGGTTCGGCTGCGAGGTGAAGACCTTCGATCCGCGCGACCTGCCGCTGCCCGACGGTGCCGAGCCCTCCCATCCGAAGGTGAAGGAGCTGCGCGATCTCGCCATGTGGGCCGAGGGCATGGTCTGGGTCAGCCCGGAGCGTCACGGCGCGATGACGGCGATCATGAAGGCGCAGATCGACTGGCTGCCGCTGTCGCTCGGCGGCGTGCGGCCGACCCAGGGCAAGACGCTGGCCGTCATGCAGGTATCGGGCGGCTCGCAATCCTTCAACGCGGTCAACCAGATGCGTATTCTCGGCCGCTGGATGCGCATGGTCACGATCCCCAACCAGTCGTCGGTGGCCAAGGCCTTCAACGAGTTCGACGAGGCCGGACGGATGAAGCCGTCCGCCTATTACAACCGCATCGTCGACGTGTGCGAGGAACTGGTGAAGTTCACCCATCTCGTGCGCGGCCGGTCGGACTATCTGACCGATCGCTATTCCGAACGCGTGGAGAGCGCGGAAGCCGTCTCCCTCAGGGTCAACCAGCGCTCGATCTGAGCTTTCTCCCTCCCCGTCCCGGACATTGCCATGCTCGCCTTCGCGATCTTCCTCGCCACCCTGATCCTCGTCATCTGGCAGCCGAAGGGCCTCGGCATCGGCTGGAGCGCGCTGGGCGGCGCGGCGGTCGCGCTGGCCGTGGGAGTGGTCGATCTTGCCGATCTCGGCGTCGTCTGGGACATCGTCTGGGACGCGACCTTCACCTTTGTCGGGCTGATCGTCATCTCGCTGATCCTCGACGAGGCGGGCTTCTTCCACTGGGCCGCGCTGCACGTTGCGCGCTGGGGCGGCGGCAACGGACGGCGGCTGTTCCCGCTTGTCGTGCTGCTCGGCGCGGTGATTGCCGCCTTCTTCGCCAATGACGGCGCGGCGCTGCTTCTGACGCCGATCGTGCTGGCGATCCTGGTGCGGCTCGATTTCCGCCCCGAGGCCGCGCTGGCCTTCATCGTCGCCACCGGCTTCGTCGCCGACACGACCAGCCTGCCGTTGGTCATCTCCAACCTCGTGAACATCGTCTCGGCGAATTATTTCGACATCAGCTTCAACCGCTACGCGCTGGTCATGGTGCCGGTCGATCTCGTCGCCCTGGCGGCGACGCTGACGGTGCTGTGGGTCTATTACGGCCGTGCGATCCCGGCGGCCTATCCGGTGGAGGAGCTGGAAGCGCCGCGCTCGGCGATCCGCGACCCGCTGGTGTTCCGCGCCGCCTTCCCGCTGCTCGGCTTGCTGCTGGTCGCCTATTTCGTCACCGGCCCGTTTGACGTGCCGATCGCCTTCGTCACCGGTGCCGCGGCCTTGCTGCTGCTGGCCATTGCCGGCCGCTGGATCGGCAAGGACGCGGCGGTGGTGCCGATCGGCCGGGTCCTGCGCAATGCGCCCTGGCAGATCGTCCTGTTCTCGGTGGGCATGTATCTGGTGGTCTACGGCCTCGGCAATGCCGGCCTGACGGATCTGGCCGCCGGCCTCCTGGTCTGGCTCGGCCAGCAGGGCAATCTCGTGGCGACCGTGGGCAGCGGCTTTGCCGCCGCCATCCTCGCCTCGGTGATGAACAACATGCCGGCGACGCTGGTCGGGGCGCTGGCCATCGACCGGGCCGAGGTCGCGCCGCTGACCCAGGAGCTGATGATCTACGCCAATGTGATCGGCAACGATCTCGGGCCGAAATTCACCCCGATCGGCAGCCTCGCCACGCTGCTCTGGCTGCATGTCCTGGCCACCAAGGGACATCGCATCACCTGGGGCCAGTACATGAAGGTCGGGCTGGTCATCACGCCGCCGGTGCTCCTGGCGACGCTCCTCGCGCTGGTCGTCTGGCTGCCGCTGGTGAACGGCAGCTAGGCCGGATTAGACCGCCGGCCAGCGATGGTGGAAGACACCGTCGCGGTCGAGCCGGTGGAAGGTGTGGGCCCCGAACAGGTCGCGCTGCGCCTGGGTCAGATTGGTGGTGCCCCGCGCCCGGCGATAATCGTCGAAATAGGCGAGCGCCGCCGACAGCGCCGGCACCGGGATGCCGGCCATGGACGCCTTGGCGACGACCTTGCGCAGCGCCGTCTGCCCCGCCTCGACCCGGCCGATGAAGGCCGGCGACTGCAACAGATTGACCACGCCGCCGGTCTCGTAGGCGCCGGCGATGTCGTCGAGGAACTGCGAGCGGATGATGCAGCCGGCGCGCCAGATCTCGGCGATGGTGCCGAGCGGCAGGTTCCAGCCGAACTCCTCCGAGGCCGAGGCCATGGTGGCATAGCCCTGGGCGTAGGCGATGATCTTGGCCGTCTCCAGCGCCTGCTCCAGCTCGGCGATGCCGGCGGCCTCGCCGGAGAAGTCCGCCGCCTCGGTGGCGATGCCGGCATAAAGGCGGCTCGCCTCGGCCCGCTCGGACCGGCGCGAGGAGACGCCACGCGCCGAAACCGCGGCCTCGATGGTCGTGGCGCCGACGCCCAGCTTCTGCGCCTCGATGACCGCCCAGCGGCCGGTGCCCTTCTGGCCGGCCTCGTCGACGATCAGGTCGACCAGCGGCTTGCCCGTCTCCGGGTCCTTCTCGGCGAGATTCACCGCGGTGATCTCGATCAGATAGGAGGACAGGCCGCCCTTGTTCCACTCGGCGAAGATCGCCGCCATGGCGTCCGCCTGCATCCCCATGCCGTCGCGCATGATGCCGTAGATCTCGGCGATCATCTGCATGTCGGCATATTCGATACCGTTGTGGATGGTCTTGACGAAATGGCCGGCACCGTCCGGGCCGAGCCATGCGACGCAGGGCGCGCCCTCGTATTTCGCCGCGATCTTGGTCAGGATCGGCTCGAGCTGCGGATAGGTGTCCTTCGCCCCGCCGACCATGATCGAGGGGCCGTGGCGCGCACCGAGCTCGCCGCCCGACACGCCCATGCCGACGAAGTTGAGGCCGGTGCCCTCGACATCCCGCGAGCGGCGGACCGTGTCGTTGAAATCGGCATTGCCGGCATCGATCATCACGTCGCCCGGCGACAGCAGCGGCGCCACCTCGGCCATCTCGTCATCAACGATCTTGCCGGCCGGGACCATGAACAGCACCAGCCGCGGGCTCTTCAGCGAGGCGACGAATTCCTTCAGCGTCGAGGCCGGCACGACATTGTCGCCGATGCCCGGATTGTCGTCGCGCAGGGCGAAGCCCTTCTCGACGGTGCGGTTGAAGACCGCCACCCTGAAGCCCTTCTCGGCGATGTTGAGCGCGAGATTGGCGCCCATCGTCCCGAGACCATAGACCCCGATATCGGCAGGCCGATCAACCATCTGACTTCTCCTGTCTTCCCCCGCCCCGGGCGATGCGCCACGCCGGACGGTCCGTCGAATTGCGTTCCGCGGCGGTCGCCGCGCGTGTCAGCTCTTCAGCCGCCAGCCGGTGCGGAAGATCCAGCCGATGACCAGCAGGCTGGCCACCAGAAAGACCAGCGTCATGGCAAGGCTGACCCCGATCGACACGTCCGACGTGCCGTAGAAGGCCCAGCGAAAGCCGCTGATCAGATAGACGACCGGATTGACCAGGCTGACGTCCTGCCAGAACTCCGGCAGCATCTTGATGGAATAGAAGCTGCCTCCTAGAAAGGCCAGTGGGGTGATGATCAGGAGCGGCACGAGCTGCAATTTCTCGAAGCCGTCGGCCCAGATGCCGATGATGAAGCCGAACAGCGAGAAGGTGATCGCCGTCAGGACGAGGAAAGAGAGCATCCAGATCGGATGTTCGATCCGCAGATCGACGAAGAACCAGGCCGTGGCGAGGATGATCAGGCCGAGCATGGCCGATTTGGTCGCCGCCGCGCCGACATAGCCGAGCACGATCTCGAAGGCCGAGATCGGCGCCGACAGGATCTCGTAGATCGTGCCGACGAATTTGGGGAAATAGATGCCGAAGGCGGCATTGGTCAGGCTCTGCTGCAACAGCGACAGCATGATCAGGCCGGGCACGATGAAGGCGCCGTAGGAGACGCCGTCGATCTCCTCGATGCGCGAGCCGATGGCCGCGCCGAAGACGACGAAATAGAGCGAGGTCGAGATGACCGGCGAGATCACGCTCTGCATGATGGTCCGCCAGGTGCGGGCCATCTCGAACTTGTAGATTGCGCGGACCGCAGCGAAATTCATGCCTCGTCCCTCACCAGGTTCACGAAGATTTCCTCCAGCGTGGACTGTTTGGTCGACAGGTCGCGGAAGCGGATGCCGGCGTCCGACAGGCGGCTCATCAAGGTGGCGATGCCGGTGCGCTCGGCCGTGGTGTCGTAGCTGTAGGTCAGGCTCTCGCCGTCCGGCGCCAGCGCGATGTCGTAGTCGTCGAGCCCGTCCGGCAGGCGCTGGATCGGCTCCTGCAGATGCAGGGTCAGTTCCTTGTGGCCGAGCTTGCGCATCAGCTCGGCCTTGTCCTCGACCAGGATCAGCTCGCCGCGGGAGATGACGCCGATGCGGTCGGCCATCATCTCGGCTTCCTCGATATAGTGGGTGGTCAGGATGATGGTGACGCCGGATTCGCGCAGCTTGCGCACGACCTCCCACATCTCGCGGCGCAGGCCGACATCGACGCCGGCCGTCGGCTCGTCGAGGAACAGCACCTCCGGTTCGTGCGACAGCGCCTTGGCGATCAGGACGCGGCGCTTCATGCCGCCCGACAGGGTCATGATCTTGCTGTCGCGCTTGTCCCACAGCGACAGGTCGCGCAGCACCTTCTCGATATGGGCGGGGTTGCGCTTCTTGCCGAACAGCCCGCGCGAGAAGGAGACGGTCGCCCAGACGCTCTCGAAGGCGTCGGTGGTCAGCTCCTGGGGAACGAGGCCGATCATCGAGCGGGCGGCGCGGAAGTCGCGGTCGATGTCGTGGCCGCCGACCGAGATCGAGCCCTCGGTCAGGCCGGCAATGCCGCAGATGATCGAAATCAGCGTCGTCTTGCCGGCGCCGTTGGGGCCGAGCAGCGCGAAGATCTCGCCCTTGTCGATGGACAGGTCGATGTTCTTCAGCGCCTGGAAGCCGCCCGCATAGGTCTTCGAGACGTTCTGGACGGAGAGGATCGGTGCCATGGAGAGATGCTACCGCTGCAGGAGACGGCCGGAGCGAGCGAATGTCGCCGGGCATTTCACCCGACATAGCCGTTCGGCCAGCTTTGGCCAGAGGCAGTCGGACGGACGGATCGTCAACCGGCATACCCGCAGACGAGAACGCCCGCAAACGGCGGGGCAGCGGGAAGCTGGCGCGTCGTTTGCGGGCGGTGAATCCGGCCCGTCGCGCGCAGGCCGTGCCTGCGCCGGGCAGATCGAGGCGGGAGAAGCCTCCCGCGCCCTGTCAGAAGGGGTAGCTGCGTGCCGAGAAACGGCCCTGGTCGACCTCGCGGAGACGGCGCTCCAGGTCGGACATGGACACGGACTGGTCCAGATAGGCCCGAACCCGCTCCTGCTCGCGGTTGCGGCGGAAGGCGCCGCGGATCTTGTCGGTGATGTTCATGATCGGTCTCCTTTCCGCCCTTAGATGGAAGCTTTGCCGCAATGCAGCAATGCCGCGCGATGCAAGGCAGCCATGCCGTGGCGGCACGGCGGCGGAAAGGATTCGTTAACGATCCCCGGCCCGCAGCCTCAGCCAGCCGGGATGCGGCTCAGGCGGCTTCCTCGGAAATCGCGACGATCTCGGCGTCGGCCGTGCCGGCGCGCACGACGTCGCCGACGGTCCGGCCGATCAGGCTGCGCGCCAGCGGCGACAGATAGGAGATCAGCCCGGCGGACGGATCGGCCTCGTCGATCCCGACAATGGTGAATTGCTGGGTGCGACCGTCCTCGCGCTCGATCGACACGACGCTGCCGAACTGCGCCGTGCCGCCGGTGTCGCGCGGCCGGATCAGTTCGGCGGTGGCGCGGCGGGCATTCCAGTAGCGCAGGTCGCGGTTGATGTTGGCGATGGCGATCTTGTCGTCGGCCAGCCGAGCCGCCTCCTTGCGCTCGTTCAGCGCGGCGATCTCGGCATCGATCAGCGACAGCCCGCGCGGCGTGACGAGATTGGGCTCGGTGCCCAGATCGCGATCCGGCAGCACCTCGACCTGGTCGTCATTGGGTTCCTTGACGAAAGCGACACTCATCGGACGACATCCTGTTGTTGTACAAGGGATGTAGGGTCGCCGACGACGCGCTCAACCGGCCCGGCAAGGCGGGTGCATCCGACGAACGGACGCCCGCCCCGCAGAGCGGTCTGTTCCGTGGAAGCCATCCGACACGAAACGCGACCGGTGCAACACCGGTCGCGGACGCTTCAGATATCCAGATTGGCGACCTGCAGCGCGTGTTCCTGGATGAACTCGCGGCGTGGCTCGACCTCGTCGCCCATCAGTCGCGAGAACAGCTGATCGGCGTCGGTGGCGTCGTTGATCTTGACCATCACCAGGGTGCGGGCTTCCGGGTCCAGCGTGGTCTCCCAGAGCTGCTCCGGGTTCATCTCGCCCAGGCCCTTGTAGCGCTGCAGGGTCAGGCCCTTGCGACCGACCTCGAAGACCGCGGTCAGAAGCTCCAGCGGGCCGGTGAGCTCGCGCTCGGTGTCGCGCCGGCGCAGCACCGGCAGGCCCTGGTAGATCTCGGCCAGCCGTCCCGCGAGGCGGTTCAGCTGCAGGCCGTCGCCGGAATTGATCAGCGCCGCGTCGATCGTCTGCACCTCGGAGACGCCACGCACGGTGCGCATCAGGCGATAGCCGCCGTCGACCGCCTCGCCGGACCAGCCGCGCTCGGTCTCCTCAGCCACGTCGTCCAGCCGCTCGGCGATCCGCTGGGCCATCTGCGGGCCCTTGGCCGCGTCGTCGGCCATCTCCGGCGACAGCGCGCCGACGACGGCGGCCTGCTCGATGACGCTGCGGTCGTAGCGCGAATGCAGGCTGCTCATCACCTGGCGCACCTGCAGCGCGTCCTCGACGACGCCGCGCAGGTCGCGGCCGGTGCGCACTTCGCCATGGGCGAGCGTCAGCCCGGCATCGTCGAGACCACCCTCGATCAGATAGTTCTCGAGCGCCTTCTCGTCCTTCAGATACTGGCTCTGCTTGCCCCGCGTCACCTTATAGAGCGGCGGCTGGGCGATGTAGATGTAGCCGCGCTCGATCAGTTCCGGCATCTGCCGGAAGAAGAAGGTCAGCAGCAGGGTGCGGATATGGGCGCCGTCGACGTCGGCGTCCGTCATGATGATGATCTTGTGGTAGCGCAGCTTCTCGATGTTGAACTCGTCCTTGCCGATGGACGTGCCCAACGCCGTGATCAGCGTGCCGATCTGGTCGGAGCCCAGCATGCGGTCGAAGCGGGCGCGCTCGACATTCAGGATCTTGCCGCGCAGGGGCAGGATCGCCTGGTTCTTGCGCGAGCGCGCGCCCTTGGCCGAGCCACCGGCCGAGTCGCCCTCGACGATGAAGATCTCGGATTTCGCCGGATCGCGCTCCTGGCAGTCGGCCAGCTTGCCGGGCAGCGAGGTGATGTCCAGCGCGCCCTTGCGCCGGGTCAGGTCGCGGGCCTTGCGGGCGGCCTCGCGGGCCGAGGCGGCTTCCACCACCTTGGCGATGACCACCTTGCCCTCCTGCGGATGCTCCTCGAACCAGGTCGCCAGGGTCTCGTTGACCAGGCTTTCCACGACGGGGCGCACTTCCGAGGAGACCAGCTTGTCCTTGGTCTGCGACGAGAATTTCGGGTCCGGCACCTTCACCGACAAGACGCAGGACAGCCCCTCGCGGCAATCGTCGCCGGTCAGCGTCACCTTCTCGCGCTTCAGCGCGCCGGAGGTCTCCGCATAGCCGGTCACCTGCCGGGTCAGCCCGCCGCGGAAGCCCGCCATATGGGTGCCGCCGTCGCGCTGCGGGATGTTGTTGGTGAAGCAGAGGACGGATTCATTGTAGCTGTCGTTCCACCACAGCGCCGCCTCGACGACGATGCCGTCCTTCTCGCCATGCAGCACGATCGGCTCGGGGATCAGCGGCTTGCGGGCGCGGTCGAGATAGCGGACGAAGGCTTCCAGGCCGCCCTCGTAGAACAGCTCGGTGACCTTCTCGTCGGCATGGCGCTTGTCGGTGAGGATGATCCGCACGCCCGAATTCAGGAAGGCCAGCTCGCGCAGCCGATGCTCCAGCGTGCCGTAGTCGAACTCGGTGACGCCCTGGAAGGTGTCGGTCGAGGGCAGGAAGGTGATCGCCGTGCCGGTCTCGTCGCCGGCGTCCCCGGTCACCTCCAGCGAGCCGTCCGGCACGCCATGGGTGAAGGACATCTCGTGGATCTTGCCCTTGCGCCGGATCTTCATCGACAGCTTGACCGACAGCGCGTTGACTACCGAGACGCCGACGCCGTGCAGGCCGCCTGAGACCTTGTAGGAATTCTGGTCGAACTTACCGCCGGCATGCAGCTGGGTCATGATGACCTCGGCCGCCGAGACGCCCTCGCCGGTGTGGATGTCGGTCGGGATGCCGCGGCCATTGTCGGTGACGGTGCACGAACCGTCCGGGTTCAGCGTCACGGTGACATGGGTGGCGTGGCCGGCCAGCGCCTCGTCGATGGCGTTGTCCACCACCTCGTAGACCATGTGGTGCAGGCCCGAGCCGTCATCGGTGTCGCCGATATACATGCCGGGACGCTTGCGCACGGCGTCCAGCCCCTTCAGGACCTTGATCGAGTCGGCACCATATTCGGGATTGGCAAGCGGATCGGTCTCGGGGATAGCTGACATGATGGTCCTTGGTCTCGAGCCGAGCACCCGGGGAGGGCGAATCGGCCAAAATTCACTCTTTTATATAGGGTCTCTCCTTCATTGACGAAAGCGCCTGCCGGCCCTACCCCCAGCGGCAGGCCGGAATGCGGCGCGAACGCAACGCCTGCGCCGGCCGCGCGACCCGTGCCGCGCCTCCGCATCCGCTGCAATCTTCGCCGTGAGAGACCGATCCATGCCTTCCAACGACCCGACTCGGGACGACTTCCCGTTCTGGACCCACGACAAGCTGCGCTACGGCGACACCGACCGCCAGGGCCATGTGAACAACGCCGTCTACGCGACCTTCTTCGAGACCGGCCGGGTGGAAGTGCTGCATGCCGGCGAGGCGCCGCCGCCGGCCGGAACCGCCTTCGTCCTGGCGCAGATCACCATCGACTTCCGGCGCGAGATGAACTGGCCGGGCGAGGTGGAGATCGGCACGGCGGTCGAGGGCCTGGGCAACAGCTCGATCCGCCTGCGCCAGGGCGTCTTCCAGAATGGCGTCCTGTGCGCCAGCGCCGCCGCGGTGATCGTCCTGATGGACGAGACCACCCGCCGCTCGACGCCGCTGCCGGACGACATGCGCGGCCGGCTCGCGGCCCATGTGCGGACGCGCCCCGCCGAGGCCTGAACGCACGCCCTGCCCTGCCGGCAGCCGCCGGCGGCAGGGCAACGGCCCCCGGCGCCACCCGCGACGATTGCGCCGCTCGACGCGGCAATCCCTACAACCCATATGGAATCGCGGTTCCTCTCCTGCGGCGAGTCGCATTTCATGTCCGATACACTGACCGCTCCAGCCCAGGCCGCGCCCGCCGCGCCCGTGCGGCCGTTCCGCGCCCCGGCGCCGGTGCCCAACGCGACGCCGCTCGGCTTCTTCGGCTTCCTGACGACGGCCTCGCGCAATCCCATCGAGATCTGGGGCACGCGGGCGTTCAAGGAGCCCTATATCGTCGGCAAGTGGCTGGGCGTGCCGAACATCGTCATCAACGATCCGGCCGGCGTGCGCCACTGCCTGGTGGAGAACGCCAAGAACTACGTCATGCAGCCGCTGCGCCAGCGCATCCTGCGGCCGCTCCTGCGCGACGGGCTCCTGACCGCCGAGGGCGCCCTGTGGCGTCGTACCCGCAAGGCCATCGCGCCGGTGTTCACGCCGCGCCACACGGCGGGCTTCTCGGAAACCATGCAGGACCGGTCCGAACGCTTCGCCGACGGGCTCGCCGCGCGGGCCGGCGGCATGGTGGACGGCAGCCACGAGATGACGCTGCTCACCTTCGACATCCTGCAGGCGACCCTGTTCACCGACGACATCGCCGATGACGGCGAGACATTCGCCCGCTCGACCCGCGACTTTCTCGGCTCGATGGGTCGGGTCGATCCGCTCGACCTTCTCGGCGCGCCGGCCTTCCTGCCGCGGCTGCGCCGGATGCGGGGGCGCAAGTCGATGGATTATTTCCGCGGTCTCATCGCCCGCACCATCACCCGCCGCCGCGAGCAGATCGCCCGCGATCCCGACGGCGCGCCGAACGATCTCCTGACGCTGCTGGTCAAAACCGACGGCCTGTCGGCCAGCGAGATCGAGGACAACATCATCACCTTCATCGGCGCCGGCCACGAGACCACCGCGCGGTCGCTGGCCTGGACGCTGTATCTCCTCAGCCAGGCCCCCGCCGAGCGCGCCGCCGTCGAGGCCGAACTCGACACGATCCTGCCGACCCTGTCGCATCCCAGCGAATGGCTGGAGCGCCTGCCCTATACGCGGGCCGTCTTTGAGGAATCGCTGCGGCTCTATCCGCCGGCGCCGTCGCTGAACCGCACCGCGCTGGCGCCGGACCGGGTCGGCGACGTGGCGATTCCCGCCGGCGCGACGGTGCTGGTCATGCCCTGGCTGATCCATCGCCATGAAATGCTCTGGGACCGGCCCGACCATTTCATCCCCAGCCGGTTCCTGCCGGGCAATCGCGAGGCGCTCGACCGCTACCAGTATCTGCCCTTCGGGGTCGGCCCCCGGGTCTGCATCGGCGCCAGCTTCGCCCTGATGGAGGGCGTCATCGCCCTCGCCTGTCTCCTGCGGGGCCTGCGTTTCGACTATGAGGAGGCCGCGCCGCCGGAGGTGGTGCAGCGCATCACCGTGCAGCCCGATGGCGGCCTGCCGCTGAGGGTCAGCCGCCGCACGCCCGCGTCCCCGGCGGGGTGACGGGAGCGATCGCGGCCGGGCCGAATCCGGCCGCAAAGGCCCGTCGGGCAGCGCTTTGCGGCCCGGCAGCGGGGCCGCCACGCCGCGCCTTTCCGACAGTGCGCTTGCGTTCGGGCGCGTGAAAGCCCATACTATCAGTTCGGGTATTTGCAGACCCGGAGTCTGGCAGACGTTCCGCCACCGTAAAACGGCGGTTCGCTTGGTAGCGCATTGGCGCGACCAGCGCGACGAGAACCAAACCTTTCGCCGTAACCCTTGTGAAGTTCCGAATCTCCGGCCGCGGCGGCATGCCGTGTCCACACCACTCAAGAAGTCAATCGCGTCGCGAGAACACTTCAGACGATCGCCCACAGGGCAGCGACGAAAGGTAATACCATGAGCCAGACCGGCACCGTAAAGTTCTTCAACGAAGCCAAGGGTTTCGGATTTGTCACCCCGGAAGGCGGCGCGAAGGATGTCTTCCTTCACGTCTCCGCTCTCGAGCGCGCGGGCATCTCCTCCCTGAACGAAGGCGACAAGATCAGCTTCGACACCGAGCCGGACACCCGCGGCAAGGGCCCGAAGGCTGTCAACGTTCAGCGCGCCTGATTGCATGATGTGACCGGCGGGCTTCAGGCCTGCCGGTCTCTACTGTTTCGCATGGGTTCGCGGCGTTTGGTGGCGAACAACGGCGGAAGAAGGTGACGATGGAAAATTCCAGGAAGGCGCGTGAACGCGCCGAAGCGGCACTGTCCGGACCGCCGGAACGACCGGCCAAGGGCTCCGCGATTGGAATCATCGCCGCCGAAAGCCTGGCCGTCCAGGAAAAGACGGCACGATTGAAGAAGCTCCGCATGGAGCGGGATGCGGCCGAAGCGCCTGAGCCGACCAAGGCAGAGGCGAAGGCGTCGAAGGCGAAGGCCAAGACGACAAAGCCGACGGCGCGCGCTAAATAGCCGGTTGGCAGACCGACTCGGTCGCCGATCAATTCCGAGGCCCGGCCACCACCTGCCCCGCAAGGCAGGGAAATGGCCCGTGGCCCATCAACTGATGGAAGGAGTCGTTTTGAAAGTCGACGTCAGAGACAACAATGTCGATCAGGCCCTGCGGGCGCTGAAGAAGAAATTGCAGCGCGAAGGCGTCTTCCGTGAGATGAAGGCGCGTCGCGCCTACGAGAAGCCGTCCGAGCGACGCGCTCGGCAGAAGCAGGAGGCGATCCGCCGCTCCCGCAAGCTTGCTCGCAAGCAGGCGCAGCGCGAAGGCCTCGTGCCCGGTCCGAAGCGCAAGATCCGTCCCGGCGCACCTCGCCCGGGCGCACCGAGCACTGGCGCCAGTGCCAACGGCGCAGCCGGTGCACCGCGTCCGGCTTCCGCGACCTCGCAGTACTGATACGACCCATTCGCTCCTCGAGAGCAGAAAAAGCCCGGCGGATCCGATCCGCCGGGCTTTTTCGTGTCTGGGCCACCTCAGCCGTCTGACAGGTCACCGGAGTGTGGCCGCCGCCCGTCGGGCTTCGGCACCAGCCAGCGGCGGTATTCATCAGAGACCTCGCACATGTCGGCATAGAGCCAGACCATGCGGTCGACGAACCAGATCTTACCGCCCTCCGCGATGATCAGTCCGGCAACCGTGGCGGTCGCCTCGCCCCGGATCAGGCCATAGGCGAGGACCGCCACCCCGACGGCAGTGATGGAGGTGAGGATCGTCGCGGCCCGGCGATGGTGGTCCGGGACCGGCACCGCCTTCCGGTTCAGATAGACCCGCTCGCCGAAGGTCGCCCGCGACGCCCAGTTGTCGGGATTGCGGGGCGGCGGGAACAGCCGCGGATTGACCATGGCGAAGACCGCCAGGGCCGCGACCGGCGCGAGTACCCACCAGCCGATCCAGACGCGGCTCCAGATCGCCAGGACCAGGAGCGGCAGGATCGCCGCCCGGGTCCAGACGCTCCAGGGATTGGCATGGCGGGCCCAGCTCTCCTCATCCATGCGCATCGCCCGCTCGGCCAGCGCGAAGACATCCATGGCGTCCTCCCGTCGGCCGAACGGCCGGAGAGGCCCGGCGCTATTTCGCGCCGTCCTCCTCGCCCAGACCGTCGAACAGTGCCGTCGACAGATAGCGCTCGGCGAAGGACGGGATGATCACGACGATGTTCTTGCCCGCCATCTCCGGGCGCTGACCGACGGTGATCGCCGCCATCAGTGCCGCACCGGAGGAAATGCCCACCGGCACGCCCTCGATGCGGGCGACGAGACGGGCGATCTCGAAGGCGTCGTCATTGGTGACCTGCACGACCTCGTCATAGACCTCGCGGTCGAGGATCGCCGGGGCGAAGCCGGCACCGATGCCCTGGATCTTGTGCGGGCCGGGATCGCCGCCCGACAGGACATGCGAGGCTTCCGGCTCGACCGCGACGATGCGGACGCCCGGCTTGCGCTGCTTCAGCACCTGGCCGGCGCCGGTGATCGTGCCGCCGGTGCCGATGCCGGACACCAGCACGTCGATTTCGCCCTTGGTGTCGTTCCAGATTTCCTCGGCGGTGGTGACGCGGTGGATTTCCGGGTTGGCCGGGTTCTCGAACTGCTGCGGCATCACCGCATCGGGGATCTCGGCCACCAGTTCGCCGGCCTTGGCGATGGCGCCCTTCATGCCCTTGGCGCCCTCGGTGAGCACCAGATCGGCGCCGAGCAGGCGCAGCATCTTGCGGCGCTCGATCGACATGGTTTCGGGCATGGTCAGGATCAGGCGGTAGCCCTTGGCCGCGGCCGCAAAGGCGAGCCCGATGCCGGTGTTGCCCGATGTCGGCTCGATCAGCGTCGTCTTGCCCGGCGTAATCCGGCCGTCGGCCTCGAGCTTCTCGATCATGGCGACGCCGATGCGGTCCTTGACGCTGGCGATCGGGTTGAAGAATTCGAGCTTGGCGAGAAGGTTGGCCTTCACGCCCTTTTCCTTGGCCAGCTTGTCCAGCCGGACGATCGGCGTGTCACCGATGGTGTCGGCGATGGAATCGTAGATGCGTCCACGCCCGTGGGTCCGTGCGGCGCCCTCTTTCACTACCTTGTCCATGATGGTCTCCTTCCCTGTCGCGGCCCGGCGTTCATTCACTTCGCGCCCGGTCATCCTTCCTAACCTATGCCGGATCGCGCGCGGTTTTGAGGTCTGACAATCCAAAGCCGGCGGTCTGGCCGGAATAGCTTGCTAGGCCGGCGCCGGCCGATCCATGCAATTTGCAACCAATTCTTTACCCTCTCTTAGGCCGCCCCCACCAGTATGGCGGATCACGGCGGGTCCCTCGCGCCCTTTGCACGAAACGAGATTGCGCATGGCACGCTCCTTCCAGCACATTCGCACCATTTTCGGCGAGTTCGTCCTGTTGCTTCTGGCCATGACGCTGCTGTCGGTGGTCGCCGCCTTCCACATCTTCGACGGTGTCGGCCAGGCCGCGCTGAACCGTGCGCTGGGCTTTGCCGTCGTGGTGCCGATGCTGAGCGCCGTGCCCTATGCGATCTATTTCGTCGTCCGCCTCACCGGGCTGATGCAGCACAATGACGGCCTGCAGCGCGCCGCGACGACCGACCGCCTCACCGGCGTCCTGAACCGTCCGGGCTTCGACACCGTCATCCGCCGGCACATGGCCGCCCTCGGCGACCACCAATATGCGGGCCTGATGCTGCTCATCGTCGACGCCGACCATTTCAAGCGGATCAACGACCGTCTCGGCCATCCGACCGGCGACAAGGCGCTGAAGGCCATCGCCGGGGCCCTGAAGCGGTCGATGCGTGGCTCCGATGCGGTCGGGCGCCTGGGCGGCGAGGAATTCGCCATCTCCTTCCCCTGCACCAGCCTCGAACAGGGCAAGGCGGTCGCCGAGCGCCTGCGGCTGAGCATCGGCAAGCTGAGTGTCAGCGACGGCAAGCAGAGCGCCCGCCTGTCGGTCAGCATCGGCGGCGCCTTCTATACGACCCCGCAGCTCTTCGACCGGGTCTATGGCGCGGCCGACGTCAATCTCTATCATTCCAAGCGCACCGGCCGGAATCGCACGACCATCACCTCGGTCGCCGCCCATGGCCGCCGCTATCTGCAGGCCGACGGGCAGCAGCAGAACCAGCAGACCGCCCGGCTGACCGCCCTGCCCGCGCGCTGACCCGTCCGCCTAGCTGCGGCCGGTGGAGCCGAAGCCGCCGGCGCCGCGGGCGCTGTCCGACAGGCTCGCCCGCTCGGTGAAGCTCGCCTGCACCACCGGCGCGACGACCATCTGGGCAATCCGGTCGCCCCGCGCGATGGCGAAGGCTTCGCTGCCCAGATTGACCAGCACCACCTGCACCTCGCCGCGATAGTCGCTGTCGATCGTGCCCGGCGTATTCAGCACGGTCACCCCGTGCTTCACGGCAAGGCCGGAGCGCGGCCGGATCTGCACCTCGAAGCCTTCAGGAATCTCGAAGGCGAGGCCGGTCGGCACCAGCCGGCGTTCGCCCGGCGCCAGTACCAGTTCCCCCGTCACCGCCGCGCGCAGGTCGGCGCCCGCTGCCCCGGCACTCTCATAGGCCGGCAGCGGCAGGTCGGGATTGTGGGGCAGGCGCAGGATCGCGATGGCCGGCACGCTCATGAGGCCGCTCCCGCCAGGCGGTCCGCCACCCAGGCGGCCAGGCGCTTCGCCACTTCCGTCTTGTCCATCTTCGGCCATGCCTCGACACCGGCCGCCGTCACGATGTGCACCGTATTGGCGCTGCCGCCCATGACGCCGGTCCCGGCCGACACGTCGTTGGCGACGATGGCGTCGGCGCCCTTGCGGGAGAGCTTGCCGCGGGCATTGGCGAGGAGGTCGTCGGTCTCGGCGGCAAAGCCGACGACGAGCGTCGGCCGATCCGGCGCATGGCCGATGGTCGCCAGGATGTCCGGGTTCTCGGTCAAAGCGAGCGCCGGCGGGCCGCCGCCGGTCTTCTTGATCTTCCGCGCCGTCTCGGCCTCGGCCCGCCAGTCGGCGACGGCGGCGACGAAGATCGCCGCATCGGCGGGCAACGCGGCCTCGACCGCGCCCAGCATCTCGCGGGCGGTCTCGACATGGGCAACGCTCACGCCGGCCGGATCGGGGAGCGTCACCGGACCGCTGACCAGCGTCACCTCGGCGCCCAGTTCGGCCAGTGCCGCGGCGATGGCGTGGCCCTGGCGTCCCGACGATCTGTTGGCGATGTAGCGGACGGGGTCGATCGGCTCGTGGGTCGGCCCGGAGGTGACGACGATCCGCCGGCCGGCCAGCGGCTTCGGCTCCGTGTCGAGCATGGCTTCCAGCGCGCCGGCGATCTCGGTCGGCTCGGCCATGCGGCCGGTGCCGGCCTCGCCCGCTTCCGCCATCTCGCCGGCATTCGGCCCGACGAAGCGCACGCCGTCGGCGATCAGCGTCGCATGATTGCGGCGGGTGGCGGCGTGGTTCCACATGGCCGGGTTCATCGCCGGCGCCATCAGGATCGGCGCGCGGGCGGCGAGCAGGATCGCCGTCGCCAGATCGTCGGTCAGGCCGTTGGCGGCGCGGGCCATCAGATTGGCCGTGGCCGGCGCAACGAGGATCGCATCGGCGTCCCGGGCGAGCCGGATATGGCCGACATCGTGCTCGTCCTCGCGGTCGAAGAGATCGGAGAAGACCTTGGCGGCTGCCAGGGCACCGACGGCGAGCGGGGTGACGAATTCGCCGGCAGAGGCGGTCATCACCGGCGTCACCGCGGCGCCGCGCTCGCGCAGGCGGCGGATCAGGTCGAGCGACTTGTAGGCCGCGATGCCGCCGCCGATGATCAGCAGCACCCGTTTGCCCGAAAGGCCGCTCATGCCGGCTCCGCCTGAATGATCCCGATCGTCGCGGTCGCCATGCCTGCCTCGCGAAAGACGCTGTTCCACGGCCCCGTGTCTAGCGGCCGCCGTCCATCGGAGCAACAAAGGCGCCGCCGGCCGTAATGCCGGCTGGCCGGTCTCAGCCGAAGGTGTAGCCCAGCGCGATGGTCATCAGCGACAGGGCGATGATCCACTGGGCGATCAGGCGCAGGATCACGCTGGAGCGCTTGTCCGTCGCCAGGTTGTTCAGCGTCTCGTCGTCGAGGCGGATGCCCTTCTCGATGAGGTCCGGCATCTGCCGGGCGAGGATTTCCAGCCCGCCGGCAAATTCCGGCGTGCGCCGCAGGAGATGGAACAGCGAATCGACGCCGCGGCGCGCCTCGCGCAGCTTGGCCGCGGGCCCGAGCTCGGTGAGGATGTATTCCGACACCACCGGCTCGGCCGCCACCCACATGTTGAACTTCGGGTCGAAGGAGCGCGCGACGCCCTCGACCACCACCATCGTCTTCTGCAGCAAGACGAGCTCGGGGCGCGCCCGCATGTCGAAAAGCTCGGTCACCTCGAACAGCAGCGACAGGAGATGGCCCATGGAAATGGTCTCGGCCGGCTGGCCGTAGATCGGCTCGCCGATCGCCCGCAGCGCCTGGGCGAAGCTCGCCACGTCCTGGCCGCGCGGCACGTAGCCCGCCTCGAAATGCAGCTCGGCGACGCGGCGATAGTCGCGCCGGATGAAGCCGTAGAGGATCTCGGCCAGGAAGCGCTTGGACTCGTCCGACAGGCGGCCGACGATGCCCATGTCGACGGCGACGACGGCGCCGTCCGGCGCCACGAACAGGTTTCCCTGGTGCATGTCGGCATGGAAGAAGCCGTCGCGCATGGCATGGCGCAGGAAGGACTGCACGATCAGCACGCCGAGCTGCTTGGTGTCGTGGCCGGCTTCGACGATGCCGGCGACATCGCTCATCTTGATGCCGTCGATCCACTCCATCGTCAGGACGTCGCGGCCGGTGCGCTCCCAGTCGATGCGCGGCACCCGGAAGCCGGGATCGTCGGCGGTGTTCTCGGCCATTTCGGACGAGGCCGCCGCCTCCAGCCGCAGATCCATCTCGATGCGGGTGGACTGGGCCAGCGTCTCGACCACGGCAACCGGCCGCAGCCGGCGCGACGAGCGCACGTAGCGTTCCAGGAACTGGGCGATGAAGGCGAAGGTCTCGAGCTGGCGCAGGAAGCGGATGCGCACGCCAGGCCGCACCACCTTGACCGCGGCAAAGCGCTCGCTGCCGTCCTCGTTGCGGATGCGGGCCTTGTAGACCTGCGCGATCGAGGCGGCGCCCACCACCTCGCCGAGATCGATGAACAGGTCGTCGATCCGCCGGCCGAGCGTCGTCTCGATCTCGGCCACGGCCTGTTCGCGCGGAAACGGCGGCACCTTGTCCTGGAGCTGGCCGAGTTCCTGGGCGGTTGCCGCGCCGACGAGGTCGGGCCGCGTCGCCAGGAACTGGCCGAGCTTGACATAGGAGGGGCCGAGCCGGTTCAGCGCCCGCGACAGATTGTCGGAGCGCGGCCGGTTCTCGGCCGAGCCGCGTTCGATCAGCCGAGCGAAGCGGTGCAGCAGCGCCGGGCCGGGCGGCAGGCCCTCGCCCGGGAACGAGCCGACGACGCCTTCGCGGGCCAGAACATAGACGGCCCGGATAAGCGCAAGGGTGCCGGTGACGGGATTGGCCAAGAGAGGCTCCGTTCGTTCAGATCAGAGCTTCCAGCCGGAATGGATGGCCGCGATGCCGCCCGACAGGTTGCGATAGGAGACGCGCTCGAAGCCGGCCGCGCGGATCGCGGAGGCGAAATTGGCCTGGTTCGGGAAGCGGCGGATCGACTCGACAAGATATTCGTAGGATTCGCGGTCGCGCGCGACGGTCTCGCCGATGCGCGGAATGACCTTGAACGACCATTGCTCGTAGATCTTGTCGAGGATCGGCATGTCGACTTCCGAGAATTCCAGGCACATGAAGCGCCCGCCGGGCTTGAGCACCCGGTAGGCCTCCGACAGCGCCGCATCGATGCGCGGCACGTTGCGGATGCCGAAGGCGATCGTATAGGCGTCGAAGCTGGCGTCGGGCAGCTTCAGTTCCTCGGCATTGCCCTCCACGAAGACGAGATTCTCGTCGAGGCCGCGCTTGACCGCGCGCTCGGCGCCGACGCCCAGCATCGAGGCATTGATGTCGAGAACCGTGCCGCTGGCCCGCCGGCGCGAGGCCTCGGTGATGCGGAAGGCGACGTCGCCGGTGCCGCCGGCCACATCGATGAAGTTCCAGCCGGCCCGGTGCGGCGGCGACAGCCACGACACCATGGCGCTCTTCCAGACACGGTGGAGGCCGCCCGACATCAGGTCGTTCATCAAATCGTAGCGCTCGGCGACCCGATGGAAGACGTCATTGACCCGGGCCTGCTTCTCTTCCCGGCCGGTGACCGTGGAAAAGCCGTAGGCCGTCTCCATCGCTTCGGCTCCGGTCACACGCGTTCGCGACATGGGGCGGCACCTTCATTGCATCGCATCGCTTCGATGCGGATATAGGGACGGACGATCCCGGCATGCGACGCGTCCTCGGCGAAGCAGGCTGGGTTCGCCGGGCGCATCGCTCGGATGGCCCAACGGTTCGGGACTTAATCGAATATGCCGGAATTGCCAGAGGTAGAGACGGTCCGCCGCGGCCTGCAGCCCGTCCTCGAGGGTGCGCGCATCACCCAACTGCATCTGGCGCGGCCGGATTTGCGGTTTGCGCTGCCCGAACGCTTCGCCGAACGGGTCACTGGCCGGCGCATCACGGCCCTCGGCCGGCGGGCGAAATATCTCGTCGCCGAGCTGGAGGGCGACCTCGTCCTCGCCATGCATCTGGGCATGTCCGGCTCGTTCCGCATTGAGGGTCCGCAGGGCGACAGCCTGCCGGGCGTCTTCCAGCATCCGCGCTCCACCGCCCGCCTCCACGACCATGTGCGTTTCGACGTCACGACCGGAGACGGCCAGCCGGCCGCGGTGATCTACAACGACCCTCGGCGCTTCGGCTACATGACGCTGATCGCGCGGGCCGAGATGGAAACCCATCCGCATTTTTCCGGCCTCGGCATCGAGCCGACGGGCAACAGCCTGTCCGGCGCGGCGCTGGCCCCGGCCTTCGCCGGGCGCGCGGCGCCGCTCAAGGCGGTGCTCCTCGACCAGCGCATCATCGCCGGCCTCGGCAATATCTATGTGTGCGAGGCGCTGTGGCGCTCGCGCCTGTCGCCGCGGCGTGCGGCGGGAACGCTGGTGAAGAAGGACGGCCGCCCGAGCCAGCGCCTCGACCTCCTGGCGCTGAACATCCGCGAGACCATCGCCGATGCCATTGCCGCCGGCGGCTCGTCGCTGCGCGACTACCGGCAGGCCGACGGCTCGCTCGGCTATTTCCAGCACAGCTTCGCCGCCTATGACCGCGAGCACGAGCCGTGCCGGCATGCGGGCTGCCGCGGAGTCATCCGGCGGATCGTCCAGTCGGGACGCTCGACCTTCTTCTGCCCGGCCTGCCAACGCTAGGACCGCGTCCGTAACGGTGCGGCGGCGCGAAGAGGAATGCCCGCCGGGGCCCGACTTTGTCTTGACGCGCCGAATGCTCTTGCCTATAGAGGCTCTGAATTCGGCGGCACCCATGGTGCGGCCCGTTTCTTCGTGCTGCAGCGTGCACCTCTTGCCGCCCGGCACGATCAAACCGCAGTTTACCGACACAAGCGCATCGTCGCGACAGACAGAGAGAGACGAACATGGCCAACACCCCTTCGGCCAAGAAAGCGGCGCGGAAGATCGCGCGACGCACTGCCGTCAACACCGCTCGCCGCAGCCGGGTCCGCACCTATCTGCGCCGCGTCGAGGAAGCCATCGCATCGGGCGACAAGACCGCCGCGATGACCGCCTTCCTCGCCGCCGAGCCGGTGATGATGAGCGCGACCTCGAAGGGGATCTTCCACAAGAATACGGCATCGCGGAAGATCTCCCGTCTGTCGCATCGCGTGAAGGCCCTCGGCGAAGCCTGAGGCGCGTCCGATCCGCTGACGGGGGCGCATCGCGCCCCGTTCAGACCCTTTCGAAAGGCCTGGCTTAACCGCCGGGCCTTTTTGATTCCGGGCCCGGCCATGGCGATCCGGGGTGATTCCCGACGCCTTTGCAGGGCCTTCGGCGAGCCCGTCATCGATTCGACACACGCAAACCTCCCGATCGCCCGCCGCGATTCCATCGTGTGGTTTTGACGAATGATTCCAGTGACTTGCAGAAGGTCAGTGAGCATCATAAAACAGCCGGCTAAGGCCGGTTTCGGCGGCCCTTGAGTCAAGCGGACTGCCTTATTTTTTTCATTTTTATCTTTTGCCCGATGCGCTCAAAAGCTGCTTGGGAGCCAAGTCACCAGAACCACTGGTGTTTACCCTGACGGGCAATGATTCACGCGGGACGAGTCTGCCACACTGGGGGTGCTCGCATTGCGATTCACGGTTTGCGAGCCTTGCCCGAAGCTGTCGCGTTTCGTATTTTCCTCCTCGAAACAAGTGCGGGGAAAGACGAAGTGCGGGGACAACCGAACTTATCCAGAACATTCGGTCACGGTTCGAGTTGCCAGCGGCGCGGCCCCATCTCGCCTAGAGTCTAAATCCGTCCTTCCACAATTTATTCGTAGTCGATCCCGGCGCTCCCACGCCGCGGGTACGGCTGACTTCTGCCCAACGATGGGCCGGAGCGCAGGAGAGCTTTTGCATGAACGGTGAATACAAGGGCGATGTCACGCCGAAGGAATGCTGGGCGACGCTCGCCGACACGCCGGACGCGGTCCTGGTCGATGTGCGCACGGTGGCCGAATGGAGCTATGTCGGCGTCCCGCAGCTCGCCCCCCTCGGCAAGGCGGCGATCCTGCAGGAATGGCAGAGCTTCCCCTCCATGGCCGTCGATCCGGATTTCGCGGCCAAGCTCGCCCGGCGCATTGAGAGCGAAGGTGGAACCCGCGAAACGCCGGTCTTCTTCCTCTGCCGTTCGGGCGTCCGCTCCATCGCCAGCGCCGTGGCGCTGACCGGGGCGGGCTACAGCAACTGCTTCAACGTCCTGGACGGCTTCGAGGGCCCGCCGGACGAGGAAGCCCATCGCGGACGCAAGGCTGGCTGGAAAGCGGAGGGTCTCCCGTGGGTGCAGAAGTGATGCAGCAGGGCGCAGGACGATCGGCGGACACGTTGCCGATCTGGTCCGGACGGCATGACGCCGCCCGGGTGACGAAAGACAACACGAACGATTGCGGGGGCGGCATGGCGAGCGGCGGCACAGGAACTGCGGACATCATGGAGCGGGTGAATGCCCGTCTGAAGGCGCAGCTTGGGCAGGACATCTTCGCCAGCTGGTTCCAGCGCATGAAGCTCGAGGCGCCGGGCAAGGGCGTCTGCCGCATCACCGTGCCGACCGCCTTCCTGCGTAGCTGGATCCAGTCGCACTATCATGAGCTCCTGACCGAGATCTTCCGCGAGGAAGTGCCGGGCACCCTGCGCGTCGACATCGCCGTGCGCAGCGCGGTGCGCGGCGGCGGCGTGACCATTCGCCAGCCCCGTGTCGCCGAGCCGGAGAACGTGCCGGCCAGCGCGGTCTCCGCCCGTCCCGCCGCGCAGATCGGCGAAAGCCGCGCCGCGCGCAGCGCCGCCCCGGCCGAAGCCCGGCAGATGTTCGATGCGGCGCCCGCCCCGACGCCGACCTTCGGCTCGCCGCTCGACCCGCGCTATGTCTTCGACACCCTCGTCGAGGGCAGCTCCAACCGCGTCGCCCTCGCCGCCGGCCGCGCCATCGCCGAGAACGGCCCCCAGTCGGTGCGCTTCAACCCGCTGTTCATCCACGCCGCCGTGGGCCTGGGCAAGACGCATCTCCTGCAGGCGATCGCCAACGCCGCGATCCGCCGCGAGGACAAGCCGCGCGTCGTCTATCTGACGGCGGAATATTTCATGTGGCGCTTTGCCACCGCGATCCGCGACAACCGCGCGCTCGACCTCAAGGAGACCCTGCGCGGCATCGACATCCTGATCATCGACGACACCCAGTTCCTGCAGGGCAAGTCGATCCAGCAGGAATTCTGCCATCTCCTCAACGCGCTGATCGATTCCGCCAAGCAGGTGATCTGCGCCGCCGATCGCCCGGCCATGGAGCTGGAATCGCTGGATCCGCGGGTCCGTTCGCGCCTGTCCAACGGCATCACGCTGGAACTGGCGGCACCGGACTACGAGATGCGCCGCTCGATCATCCGCACCCGCGCCGCGGCCATGCGGGCCGAGGATTCCTCCTTCGACATGCCCGACGGCGTCATCGACACGATCGCCCAGCGCGTGGCCGGCTCCGGCCGCGACCTGGAAGGCGCCTTCAACCAGATCGCCTTTCGCCATTCGCTCGGCCAGCCGCTGTCGGCCGAGCATCTGGACGATCTCCTCAGCCAGCTCACCCGCGCCAACAGCGAGCGTCGGGTGCGTATCGAGGACATCCTCAAATTCGTCTCGCGCCACTACAATGTGACGCGCACGGACATCCTGTCGGCCCGGCGCACGCGGACCATCGTGCGGCCCCGCCAGATCGCCATGTATCTGGCCAAGACCATGACGCCCCGCTCGCTGCCGGAAATCGGCCGGCGCTTCGGCGGCCGCGACCACACGACGGTACTCCATGCCGTTCGCAAGATTGAGGGCGAGCGGGCCAAGGACGACAAGCTGTCCGAGGAGCTCGACATCATCCGGCGTATGATCGAGGAGTAGGCCGCCCCGGCGCGGCGCCGTCAAGGGCGGCGCCGCCGGTCCGCGGGCCTCCCCCGCTCCGGCCCGCCCAGCCTCGCGCGGTCCGGCCTTTCCAAGCGGCCTCCAAATCTCTAAGACCATCGGACCCCGGAACGGGTGCCGTCTCCTGCGGCGCCTGCCCGAACCAAACGGCTTCGTCATGCGCATCATCATCGAACGTTCGAACCTCCTCAAGTCTCTGGCGCACGTTCATCGTGTCGTGGAACGCCGCAACACCATCCCGATCCTCTCCAACGTCCTGTTGAAGACGGAAGGCGAAGGCCTGCGGCTGAAGGCGACCGATCTCGACCTGGAGATCACCGAGAGCGCACCGGCGACGGGCGAGCAGGAGGGCGCGACGACGGTGCCGGCGCATCTGCTCTACGACATCGTCCGCAAGCTGCCGGACGGAGCCGAGGTGAGCCTGGCCACCAATGCCGAGGGCACCCAGATGACGGTCTCGTCGGGCCGCTCGAACTTCCGGCTGCAGTGCCTGCCGGAATCGGACTTCCCCGACATCACCGCCGGCACGCTCAGCCACGCCTTCAAGCTCAAGGCCGCCGAGCTTGGCCGGCTGATCGAGCGCACCCAGTTCGCCATCTCCACCGAGGAGACGCGCTATTATCTGAACGGCATCTACCTGCACACGATCGAGGCCGACGGCGACCTGCAGCTGCGCGCCGTCGCCACCGACGGCCACCGGCTGGCGCGGGCCGACCAGAAGGCCCCGGCCGGCTCGGAAGGCATGCCGGGCATCATCATTCCGCGCAAGACCGTGGGCGAGCTGCAGAAGCTCCTCGGCGACAGCAATGACGAGGCCGATATCTCGGTCGAGCTGTCGGACGCCAAGATCCGCTTCACCATCGGCGCGGTGGTGATGACCTCCAAGCTGATCGACGGCACCTTCCCGGACTATCAGCGGGTCATTCCGCAGAACAACGACAAGGCGCTGACGCTGGACCGGCAGACCTTCTCGGCCGCCGTCGACCGCGTCTCCACCATCTCGTCGGAACGCGGCCGGGCGGTGAAGCTCGCCGTCGCCGATTCGCAGCTGGTGCTGACCGTCAACTCGCCGGATTCGGGCACCGCCACCGAGGAACTGGCTGTCGGCTACGATTCGGACGAGATCGAGATCGGCTTCAACGCCAAGTATCTCCTCGACATCACCAACCAGCTGTCGGGCGACGAGACCGTCTTCATGCTCGCCGATCCCGGCTCCCCGACCCTCATCAAGGACGGCGGCGACGATGCGACGCTCTACGTCCTGATGCCGATGCGGGTCTGACCGCCGCAACGCGCTTGGACCAGAGCCCGGACGCCGCCGTTTCCCCCTCCACCGACAGCCGGACGCCGCCCGCGGTGCGGCTCGACGAACTGCGTCTGGCCGATTTCCGCAATTACGAGACGCTGTCGCTGCGCTTCACCCGCGGCTTCGTCGTCTTCGTCGGCGACAATGGTGCCGGCAAGACCAATCTTCTCGAAGCCGTCTCGCTCTTGACGCCCGGCCGCGGCCTGCGCCGCGCCACCTATCAGGACGTCGCGCGCAAGGGCGGCAGCGGCGGCTTCTCGGTCCGCGCCAGCGCTGTCTCCCACGGCGTGGAGACCATCGTCTCCACCAAGATGATGCCGGACCCGACAGGCGCGGCGGCGCGTAGCGTGCGGATCGACGAGACCGCGGCGAAATCCGCCGACGAACTGCTCGATCTCCTGCGCATCCTCTGGCTGACGCCGGCCATGGACGGGCTCTTCACCGGACCGGCCGGCGACCGGCGCCGCTTCCTCGACCGCATGGTGCTGGCCGTCGATCCGACCCATGGCCGGCGGGCCGCCGATTACGAGCGCGCCATGCGCTCGCGCAACCGGCTCCTCGCCGACAACCGGCTGGACGATTCCTGGCTGTCGGGCATCGAGGCGCAGATGGCCGAACTCGGCATCGCCATGGCGCTGGCCCGCTCCGAACTCGTCGGCATGCTGGCCGGCATGATCGCCCGGACCGGCGCCGGCTCGCCCTTCCCCAGTGCCGGGCTCGAGCTGACGTCGGGCTATGACGGTCTCGACCTTGCCCGTCCTTCGGCCGATGTCGAGGACGAGGCGCGCATGCGGCTGCGGTCGGCCCGCTACGGCGACCGGGCCGCCGGCCGCACGCTGGAGGGCGCCCACCGGGCCGAGCTCTCCGTCACCCACCTCGCCAAGGCGATGCCGGCGGCCCTGTCCTCCACCGGCGAGCAGAAGGCGCTGCTGATCGGCCTCGTCCTCGCCCATGCGCGACTGGTCGCCGCCATGTCGTCGCTGCCGCCGCTGCTACTTCTCGATGAGATCGCCGCGCATCTCGATCCCGGCCGGCGCGCCGCCCTGTTCGACCTGATCGGCGAGCTTGGCGTGCAGGCCTTCATGACCGGGACCGACGCCAGCCTGTTTGCGGCCCTGGGCGATCGGGCCCAGATCATGGAAGTGTCGGGCGGCACGGTCCGCCCGGCCGATCCCGCACGCATCGAAGGCGCATCACCGGAGACGTCGCCATGAGCCAGGCTCCCCTCGCCCCCGACGAACTGGAACGCTACGCCCGCCATATCGTGCTGCCGGAAGTCGGCGGCGCCGGCCAGCAGGCGCTGAAGCGCGCCAGGGTGCTGGTGATCGGCGCCGGCGGCCTCGGCTCGCCGATCATCCTCTATCTGGCCGCTGCGGGTGTGGGCACCATCGGCATTGCCGACGACGACACCGTCTCGCTGTCCAATCTGCAGCGGCAGGTGTTGCACGGCACGGCCGATGTCGGCCGCTCCAAGCTCGACAGCGCCGCGGACGCCGTCGCGGCGATCAATCCGCATGTCACGGTGATGCCCCATGCCCTGCGCCTCGACATGGCGAACGGCCCGGCGATCGTCGCCGGCTACGACCTCGTCATCGACGGGGCCGACAATTTCGCCACCCGCTACGCCATGGCCGATCTCTGCGAGGCGGCGGCAACGCCGCTCGTCACGGCGGCGGTGAACCGCTTTTCCGGCTCGCTGACCGTGCTGAAACCCTATGAGACCGACGCGGACGGCCGGCGCCATCCGGGCTACCGCGATCTTTTTCCCGAGGCCCCGCCGGCCGGCATGGTGCCCTCCTGCGCCGAGGCCGGCATTCTGGGCGTCACCACCGGCGTCCTCGGCACCCTAGCCGCCTCCGAAGCGATCAAGCTGATCTGCGGCATGGGCGAGCCGCTCATCGGCCGCTTCCTGATGGTCGATCTCCTGACCATGCGGATCGAGGAAATCCGCTACCGCCGCCCGAAAACAGGCTGATCCTGCCGGTCCGCGCCGGCGTCAGGCCGGCTGCACCGGGCTTTCTGCGGTGGAGGGCTCCGCCACCGCGTCGTCCCCTTCCGGGATCACCAGCGACAGGATGATCGCCGACAGGCCGCTCAGCGTGATCGGCGTCGCGAAGACCTGGCGGATGAAGTCCGGCAGGTGCTGGGTCGCGTCCGGCACCAGCGTCACGCCGAGGCCGAGGCCGAAGGACACCGCCATGATGTAGGCCTTGCGCCGGTCGATCGGCTCGGAGGCGAGGATGCGGATGCCGGCGACCGCGATGGTGCCGAACAGCACCAGCGTCGCCCCGCCCAGCACCGGTTTCGGCACCAGCAGGAAGGCGTTGCCGATCACCGGGAAGAACCCCAGGACGATCAGGATCACGGCGATGATCATGCCGACATGGCGGCTGGCGACGCCGGTCATCTGGATGACGCCGTTGTTCTGGGAGAAGGTCGTGTTGGGGAAGGTGTTGAAGATCGCCGCGAGGCCGGAGTTGACGCCGTCGGCCAGGATGCCGCCCTTGATCCGCGCCATGTAGAGATCGCCGCGCACCGGCTCGCCGGCGATGATCGAATTGGCGGTCAGATCGCCCGTCGTCTCGATGGCGGTGATCAGGTAGATGAAGGCGATCGGCAGGAACAGCGCCAGGTCGAAGTCGATGCCGTAGCGAAACGGGATCGGCAGGGCGATCAGCGGCCCGCTGCCGGCGCTGGAAAAATCCACCTTGCCCAGGAGCGCGGCGACGACGAAGCCGATGACGAGCCCGGCCATGATCGCCGAGATCCGCACGGTCGGATTGCGCTGGAACGTCAAAACGAGGATCGCCGCCACGACGATGAAGCCGAGCAGCAGGTTGACCGGCTCGCCCAGCGCTTCGCCGGCCGTCGCGCCGCCGGCAAAGTCGGTGAAGCCGACCTTGACCAGGCTGAGGCCGATGATGGTGATGACGATGCCGGTCACCGTCGGGGTGATGATGCGCCGCAGCCGGCCGACGAACTGGCTGAGGCCGATCTCGACCAGGCAGCCGACGAGGCACAGGCCGAAGATCATCGCCAGGATGTCTTCCGCCGTGCCGCCCCGCCCCTTCACCGCGAAGCCGGCCGCCAGGATCGCGCCGACAAAGGCGAAGCTGGTGCCCTG
Organism: Aurantimonas sp. DM33-3; assembly: GCF_014334315.1. Taxonomy (NCBI): domain Bacteria; kingdom Pseudomonadati; phylum Pseudomonadota; class Alphaproteobacteria; order Hyphomicrobiales; family Aurantimonadaceae; genus Aurantimonas; species Aurantimonas sp. DM33-3. Next base: position 129,209 of record NZ_JACSGS010000002.1, read on the forward strand.
CACCGACAACAGTCCCGAGCCGACCGGGCCGAAGCGGCGGCACTGGATGAAGGTGGCGACGCCCGACACGAACAGCGACATGGCGATGAGATAGGGAATATGCTCGCCCAGTCCGAGGACGCCGCCGATGATCAGCGCCGGCGTGACGATGCCGACGATCGAGGCGAGGATATGCTGGATCGCGGCAAGAATGGCCGGGCCTGGCGGCGGCCGGTCCTCCAGCCGATAGATCATGCCTGTGAGAGGGGCTGCCGTTTTCTGCGTCATCGCGCTGCTCCGGTCATCATTCCCCTGTCTCCCGCCTGCGTCCCGAGGGGCATGGGGAAACCGAAGCAGGAAGCATGCCACGGGCACGGCGCAAGGCCCATGGCCATCACGCAGAAGGGGCGGCGCCCGTCACGGACACCGCCCTTTCAGATCGATGGATGCCGGCGCCTTGTGGCGCGGCAGGTCTAGATCGAACGTCGACGGAAGCCGCCGAAGATCAGCGACAGGACGAAGAGCACGATCGCGACGAAGAAGATGATCTTTGCGATGCCCATCGCGGTGCCGGCGATGCCGCCGAAGCCCAGAACGGCGGCGATCAGCGCGATGATGAGAAACGTAACAGCCCAACCCAGCATGGCTGGCACTCCTTTGATGTTTGCCTGGCTTACAAACGCGCATCTGCCGAAAAGGTTCGATGCGTCGCCGCTGCCACCAAGGGAGGGTTAAGCGTTCCTTCTGTTCGTCACGGCCCGCGCGTCCGGCTTCGGTCAGCGGCCGAGATGGTGAACCTCCTGCAGCCCGTAGACCGGCGTCGGAATGCCTTCCTGCCGGGCCTTGATCTGCAGCGCCAGATACAGCGAATAATGCCGCGACTGGTGCAGGTTGCCGCCGTGGAACCACAGGTTCTCCACCTGGGTCGGCTTCCACATGTTGCGCTGCTCGCCCTCCCAGGGCCCCGGGTCCTTGGGCGTGTCGGAGCCCAGGCCCCAGACCTTGCCGACCCTGTCGGCCACCTCCTGGCTGATCAGGTCGGCGGCCCAGCCGTTCATCGAGCCGTAGCCGGTGGCATAGACGATGAGGTCGGCCGGCAGCTCGGTGCCGTCGTCGAGCTTCACGCCGGTCTCGGTGATCTCCTCCACCTGCCCGGCCTTCAGCTTGATCTTGCCGTCGATGATCAGCTGCGAAGCGCCGACATCGATGTAATAGCCCGAGCCGCGGCGCAGATATTTCATGAACAGGCCGGATTCGTCGGCGCCGAAATCGAGCTGGAAGCCGGCTTTCTCCAGGTCCCGGTAGAAGTCGGCATCGACCTCGCGGATCTTGTCGTAGATGGGGATCTGGAACTCGTGCAGGATCCGGTAGGGCAGCGAGGCGAAGATCATGTCCGCCTTGTGGGTGGTGATGCCGCTGGCCACCGCCTGTTCGGAATAGAGCGCCCCCAGGCCATGCTCCATCAGCGGGTCGGAGCGCACGATATGGGTGGTCGAGCGCTGCACCATGGTCACGTCGGCGCCTCCCTCCCACAGGGCGGCACAGATGTCGTGGGCCGAATTGTTGGAGCCGATGACGACGACCTTGCGGTCCTTGTAGACGTCGGGGCCCGGATGCTGCGAGGAATGCTGCTGCTCGCCGCGGAACCGCTCCATGCCCTTGAACTTCGGCATGTTCGCCTTGCCCGACATGCCGGTCGCCATGATCAGCTGTGTGGGCCGAAGCGTCACTTCCTCGCCGTCGCGGTCGACAACCACTTCCCATTCGCCCTTCGCCGCGTCGTAGCGGGCGCTCTTGGCCGTGGTCTTCGCCCAGTAATTGAGCTCCATGACCTTGGTGTACATTTCCAGCCAGTCGCCGATCTTGTCCTTGGGCGCGAAGACCGGCCAGTTCTTGGGAAAGTCGATGTAGGGCAGGTGGTCGTACCAGACCGGATCGTGCAGGCAGAGCGACTTGTAGCGCTTGCGCCAGCTGTCGCCGGGCCGGTCGTTTTTCTCGACGATGATGGTCGGCACGCCGAGCTGGCGCAGCCGCGCGCCCAGCGCGATGCCGCCCTGGCCGCCGCCGACGATCACCGCATAGGGCTGGGTCTCGTAGCCCAGCGTGCGCGCTTCCTCCTCGCGCTTTTCCAGCCAGCTCTTGCGGTTCTTCGCCGCCCCGTGCTCGGCGCCGGCCGGCCGGCGCTCGTGGGACGGCTCCTCGAAGCCCTTCAGCTCGGTCATCGCGGTCAGCAGTGTCCAGGCCTTGCCGTCCTTCAGCCGCAAGACGCCCTCGCCGCGGGCGACCTCGGTCTCGAAGACGAACCAGGCGGTGGTCACGCCGCCGTCCTCGGTCGGCTCCTCCGACAGGGTGAAGCCGCGCGGGCCGGTCGCATCCAGCTGCGTGGCCAGCATGTCGCGCACGCCCGCCGGCCCCTCCACCGTCTTGATGTTCCAGGTGAAGGTGACGAGGTCGCGCCAGAAGCTGGTTTCGGCGAACAGCTTGGCGGCGGCGTCGATGTCGCCCGCCGACAGGGCCGTCTCGAAGGCCGACAGCCAGCCTTCGGCGGCGGCACGGGCAGCGCTCGGTTCGGCCGTCACCGGCCGTTCGATGGTCTCGCTCATGGTTCCTCCCCTTGCGCGGTGCTCGAGGAGAGGATTGCCGCGCGACCCCGGCTTGTCCATCATGCGGCTGCGAAACGCAGGCGCAGCAAAAACCGCGGCTCCCGCCGGCTTTTGCGCAACCGATGTCGCGGACTGGGAGGGCGATCTCTGGGCTTGCGGGTCGACGCGCCGAGCGCCGACCCGCTGTCTGGCCTATTGGCCGATCGTTGCCGCGCTGGCGGCGCTTCCCTCCAGCACAATCCCGACGTCGTCCGGCAGCATCAGGCCGCCTGCCACCAGTTCGTCGGCCGCCGCACTGACCGCGGCCTCGAAGGCTGCCGCGTCGCCATAGCGCTCTGCCAGCGGCCTGCGGCTGTCGGCATTGCTCGCGGTTTTCGGGAACGGGATATAGCTGCCGGTCAGGCCGCAGAGTTGGCCCGGCGCGAAGCCCTCGGCCCGCAGGTTCCATCCCCAGTAAGTGCCTAGCGGCGTGGCGACAGCGGGCTGCTTCACGCCGCCCTGCGGAATGCCGTCGGCGTCGACGGCCGGCACCAGAACGCGATATTCGGCGCCGCCGGTCGGCGGCATCGTCGTATGATCGCGCAATTGCAGCCGGTTGATCACCGGAGCCGGGACAGCGCCGTCGATCGTCGGCAGGTCGAGCTCGGCAGGGGCGACCAGACTGCCGTCGGCGACGCTCGGATAGATGCTGGCCGGCGGCGTCTTGCCGGCGCGGAGCCAGGCGTCCATCACCACGGTCAGCGCCCGCATGGTCGGCGCCGGGCTGACTGGATTGCTGTCGAACACACAGGTCGAGGTCGCCTTGGACTCGCCACCCCAGCTGTTGAAATGCGGCGCCCCTGCCAGGAAGAACAGCCGCACCGTATCCGGCATCGTCAGATCCTCGCCTGTCGGCGTGGTCGCCACCAGCGAGGCCCGCGCCTGCCAGAACTCCGTCGACGTGTCGGTCTGGATCACCTTCGGACAGCTCTCGCTCGCCTCGCAGGCCGTGAGAATGCTTTCGGTGCGGCCGCTGATCGGGTCGTTCGTCTCGGCATAGGTGAAGGGGAACTGGTCGCCCTGCACGTCGTGGTCCTCGTGCTGGCGCGAATACCGTCCCGGCTGGCCGAACCGGTAGTTGGTGAAGGTTTTGCGCGAGCCGGCGATATGCGGCATGACGCCGTCGAACACGGTCGCCCCCGCCTCGTCGACATTGAAGCCCTGATAGACGAGATCGCGCATGAAGCGTCCCGACTGCGAGATGCCCATGCCGATCGTCCGGTCGATGCCGGAGACCGGGCTCTCGACGTCGTGGCCGGAACCGCCGCGCAGGAACGACACCACATCAGCCGTGGCGATGAAGGCGAGGCCCGTCGGCAGGCTATCCCTGGCGGGGTAGATGAACTCGTAGATGGCGCCGGCATCCATGCCGGCGGGCCGGGTGATCTCGATGGTGCGGTCGTCGACATAGCGGAAGGACAGGTCGGCCGGCGTCTGCCGCTCGTCGGTCGCGTTCTGGCGCACGGTCAGCGTCGCCTTGGCCGGGTCCTGATCGGCCGCCGGGTAGGTCAGCGTGGCGGTGCTGACCGCCTCGTCCTTGTCGAAAACGTACTCCTCGCGCGAGGGTCCGGTCACCCCCTGCAGCACCGGCAGGGTCATGTCGATCAGCTCGTCGCCGAGATCCGTCTGCCATCCGGCCCAGGCCATCGTGTAGCCCCGCGACATCAAAAGGCCGTCGCCGGGATCGTCGACGCTGAAGGTATTGCCGGCCCCGGCGGACAGGTTGAGAAGCTGGAACGACAGGTTGCGGCCGCGATTGGGCACTTCGTAGAACAGCGTGCCGGACTGCGATGCCGGATCGGCTGGCGTCAGGATCGTCACCTCGGTGGAGAACTCGACGTCGCCCTCGGCATTGGTCGGCGCCTTGTCGAGATCGACGATCTTCCGGCCGCGCTCCGATTTGGGGTCGATGGCGAAACGGGCCGTCGCGTCGATGCGCTCATAAGCGCCGATCGTGCCGAAGCTCTTGCCGTCGTAAGCGGGTGCGCGCGCGGTCACCTCGAACGCGGTCACCCAGGCTGCTGCGGGTTGCGCTGCAAGAGCCAAGGCGCCGAGCGCCGCGGCTGACGACAGCAGTATAGGCTTGGTCATGACGTTCCTCCGATTGCTGGCCGCACTCCCACGCGGCCCTGCAACGAAGCGCGCAATCTTCCCTTATGTCAACCAGATTGTATACGATCCGTGATTCTGTGCATGTAATAGCTGCCCGGTTTGTGCGCAGAGGTTTCGCATATTGCCGGAAGCGAAGCCCGATGCGGTCGCGGTCGTTCAATGCGCGGGCATAGGTTCCCGTACGCCGGTGTTGACCATCGTCGATCGCTTTAGGAGGCAAAGCGGAAGTGTCGGCCGCGGATGGCGCGGCCGGTTGCCGTCAGATCTGGCCGGGCAGGATGCGGTCCGGCGGACGGTGGCCGTCCATCAGCGTGCGGATGTTGATGATCACCTTCTCGCCCATCTCGATGCGCGCCTCGATCGTGGCCGATCCCATATGGGGCAGCAGCACGACCTTGTTGTCGCGGGCGAGCTTCATCAGCTTGCGGTCGACCGCCGGCTCCTCCTCGAAGACGTCGAGCCCGGCGCCGGCGATGCGCTCCTGCTCGATCAGCTTCACCAGCGCCTTCTCGTCGATGATCTCGCCGCGGGCGGTGTTGACGATGAAGGCATGGGGCTGGATCAGCGCCAGCCGCCGCGCCGACAGGAGATGATAGGTCGCCGGCGTGTAGGGGCAGTTGACCGAGATGATGTCCATGCGGGCCAGCATCTGGTCGAGGCTCTCCCAGTAGGTGGCGCCGAACTCGGCCTCGGTCTTGGGGCTGACCCGGCCGCGATTGTGATAGTGGATCTCCAGGCCGAAGGCCTTGGCCCGCCGGGCGACGGCGGTGCCGATGCGGCCCATGCCGAGAATGCCGAGCTTCTTGCCGGAGATGCGGCTTCCCAGCATCCATGTCGGCGACCAGCCCGGCCATTTCTCGTCGCCCAGGAGCCGCATGCCACCTTCCACCAGCCGCCGCGGCACCGCCAGGATCAGCGCCATGGTCATGTCGGCGGTGTCCTCGTTGAGGACGTTGGGCGTGTTGGTGACGAGGAGATTGCGGTTCAGCGCCGCCTGAATGTCGATATTGTCGACGCCGTTGCCGTAATTGGCGATCATCTTCAGCCGCGGGCCGGCCTGCTCGATCACCGCCCGGTCGATGCGGTCGGTGACGGTCGGCACCAGGACGTCGGCCTCGCGCACGGCGGCGACGAGGGCCGGCTGCTCCATCGGCCGGTCGGTCTCGTTGAACCGCACGTCGAACAGCTCGGCCATGCGCCGTTCGATCGGCGCCGGCAATTTGCGGGTAATGATCACAAGCGGCTTTTCGCGTGACGCCATCGGCCGCGCTCCTCCCCAAATCAAGACGATATTAACCGAAACGAACGATCATTCGACCCCGGAGCCGAGGGCCCTCCCTAGCAAGGCGGCAGGCGAAAACAAAGCGCTGCGCCTGCCGGGGTCCCGGCCGCTGGAAGACCCCGGCGCCGCCTGACCGCGCGCGCCCCGTGCATCTTGTCGTCTGGAGTTTGCGATGCCGTTCTTCGCCCGTTTTCGCCGTCCGCTGCTGGCGCTTGCCGGTGCCGCCGTGCTCTTCACCGGCGCCGCCCCCCTGCCCGTTGCCCATGCCGTCGAGCTGGGGCCGGTCTCCAAGCTGCCGCTGCCGCGTTATGTCAGCCTCAAGGCCAGCCGCGTGAATCTGCGGATCGGGCCGGGGCGCGACTATCCGGTGACCTGGCTGTATCTCAAAGAAGGCCTGCCGGTGGAGGTCATCCAGGAATACGAGCTGTGGCGCCGCATCCGCGATTCCGAGGGCACCGAGGGCTGGGTCTATCACTCGCTCCTGTCCGGCGACCGCACCTCGATCGCCGCCCCGTGGCTGCGCGGCAAGGCAACGATGATCGACATCCACAACAGCCCCGCCACCGATGCGCCGCTGGTCGCGCGGATCGAACCGGGCGTCGTCGCGGGGGTGAAGACCTGCACGGCCGGCTGGTGCGAACTCAAGGTCGCCGACCGCGACGGCTATGTCCGCCAGCAGGAAATCTGGGGCGTCTATCCGGACGAGCGCTTCGAGTAGCCGCGTCCCCTTCCGTTAGCGCCGGCCACGGTCGGCGCCAGACATCAAAAAAGCCCGGATCGCGGTCGCGATCCGGGCTTTCTGCGTTCCTCGGGATGGAGTTCTCGTCGGCGCCTATTCGGCGGCCTGGTCCAGCGCCTTCTTGCGGCGCAGGCGTACCACCACGTCGACATTGACGATTTCCATGCCCTCCGGCGCCTCCGGCAACCGGTCGAGCCGCAGCCCGCCATCGGGAATGTCGATCATCGAATTGTCGTCCTCGACGAAGAAGTGATGATGATCGGAGGTGTTGGTGTCGAAATAGGTGCGCTGCCCCTCCGCCGAGAGCGGCCGCACGAGGCCCGCATCGGTGAACTGGTGCAGCGTGTTGTACACGGTCGCCAGCGAGACCGGATCACCGGCCTTGTGCGCTTCCTCGTGCAGTTCCTCGGCCGAGAGATGGCGGTCGCCGGCGCCGAACATCAGGTTGCACAGGGCCACCCGCTGCCGCGTCGGGCGCAGACCCACCGAGCGAAGGCGCTCGAATACACAGAAGCTCTGGGCGCGCGTCCGGTTTTCCATTGCTGAATGCCACCAGTCTCTTGTTCGTGCGATAAGTGTCCGCAGGCTTACCGAAGGGCCTGCACGACCGCAATATACGTCATCGGCATCGCGGTCACAAATGCCGCCCCGCAGAACCCGCGATAACGGTTGACGGAAGGGCCTAGCTGCAGCCCGTGGTGAAGGCCGCCAGCGCGTCGCCCGAGCCTGTCAGCGGCAGGCCGTAGCGCCCGGCCGGCCCCGCCACCTCGACGCTGCGGCCCTTGCGCAGCGCCTCGATGAAGCCGGCGCGGGCCGCCAGCGTCCCTTCCGCCACCAGAATCGAACCGCTGCCGGCGTCGCGCGCGATCGTGTCCAGCACGAAGGCCGTGTCGTCGACCGTCGCCACCACCGTATGGGCCTGGCCCGCCTGCAGCCGTCCCGGAAAGCCGGAAAAACGCACCGTCACGCGGCCGGCACCCGCGCAGCGGAATGTCAGCCCGGTAAAGCCTGCCCCCGCCGTGAAGCCCGCGACCGCGCCGTCGCTGCGCCAGGACTGGCCAAGGGCCGGCGCGACCGCGGCGAGCAACAGCGCGGCGCCGGCCGACAGGGCGAGAGCGCTGCGGCGCGAAGGGGTGAAAACGGCGGTCACGGCAGTGTTTCATCCTGTCGAGGGCGGCGGTCATGCCGCGCGCTGAGGTGGCTTCCTTCGCCCGGTGCTATCGAAATTGCGCGCCATGTACCACAGATAGGCTGGCGAGGACGGCGTTTGCCGGCCGCCATCCTGGCGCGCCGGATACGCCGGGCCCAGCCAAACGGTTTCACCTGTGCGGGTGGCGTGGTATGGGCGCAGCCGACAAGGGCCCATGGCAGGGTCGGGAGAACAGGGCGGACACAAGCGATCATGGCGACGAAGAAGACCTCCTACGATTACGACGACCTCATCGCCTGCGGTCATGGCCAGTTGTTCGGCGCCGGCAATGCGCAATTGCCGCTGCCGCCGATGCTGATGTTCAACCGCATTACCGAGGTCGACGAGACGGGCGGCGAGAACGGCAAGGGCATCATCCGGGCCGAGTTCGACGTGAACCCGGACCTGTGGTTCTTCGATTGCCATTTCGAAGGCGATCCGGTGATGCCGGGCTGCCTCGGGCTCGACGCGCTGTGGCAGCTCACCGGCTTCTATCTCGGCTGGCTGGGCGAACCCGGCCGCGGCCGGGCGCTCGGCGTCGGCGAGGTCAAGTTCAGCGGCCAGGTGACGCCGAAGGTCAAGCTGGTCGAATACGGCGTGGAGTTCCGCCGCGTGATGCGCTCGCGCCTGAAGCTCGGCATCGCCAATGGCTGGATGAAGGCCGATGGCGAGGTCATCTACAAGGCCAGCGATCTGCGCGTCGGCCTGTTCACCGACGAGGAAGCGGCTCAGGCCGCCGTCTGATGACGGCGCGGATCCTGGAATCTGGAAGGAGCGGACGATGAAGCGGGTCGTCGTGACGGGTATGGGGATCGTGTCCTCGATCGGCAACAATGTCGACGAGGTGACCGCCTCTCTCAGGGATGCGCGCTCGGGCATCAGCTTTGCCGAGGAATACAAGGAACTGGGGTTCCGCAGCCACGTCCACGGCAAGCCGACGCTGGACCCCACCACCATTCTCGACCGGCGCGCCATGCGCTTCCATGGCGGCGGCACGGCCTGGAACCACATCGCCATGGAGCAGGCGATCGCCGATGCGGGCCTCGAGGTCGCCGACATCTCCAACGAGCGCACCGGCATCATCATGGGCTCGGGCGGCGCCTCGACCCAGACCATCGTCCAGGCGGCCGAGACCGCCCGCGAAAAGGGCCCGAAGCGCATCGGACCGACGGCCGTGCCGAAGGCGATGTCCTCCACCGCCTCGGCGACGCTGGCCACCTGGTTCAAGATCAAGGGCGTGAACTACTCGATCTCGTCGGCCTGCTCGACCTCGAGCCATTGCATCGGCAATGCCTACGAGACCATCCAGATGGGCAAGCAGGATGTGATGTTCGCCGGCGGCTGCGAGGATCTGCACTGGACCCTGTCGGTGCTGTTCGACGCGATGGGCGCCCTGTCCTCGGACTTCAACGACCGTCCGGAGATCGCCTCGCGCGCCTATGACAATGCCCGCGACGGCTTCGTCATCGCCGGCGGCGCCGGTGTCCTGGTGCTGGAGGAATACGAGCGGGCCAAGGCGCGCGGCGCCAACATCGTCGCCGAGCTGGTCGGCTACGGCGCCACCTCCGACGGCGCCGACATGGTCGCCCCGTCCGGCGAGGGCGCGGTGCGCTGCATGCGCCAGGCGATCGGCCATCTCGACGGCCCGATCGACTACATCAACCCCCATGCCACCTCGACCCCGGTCGGCGACCGCATGGAGGTCCAGGCGATCCGCGAGGTCTTCGGCGACAACATCCCGCCGATCTCCGGCACCAAGTCGCTGACCGGCCACAGCCAGGGCGCCACAGGCGTGCACGAGGCGATCTACTCGCTCCTGATGATGAAGCACGGCTTCCTCGCCAAGAGCGCCCATATCGACGAACTCGATCCCGAGTTCGAGGGCATGCCGATCCTGCGCGAGCGGGTCGACAATGCGAAGATCGACCGGGTCCTGTCGAACTCCTTCGGCTTCGGTGGCACCAATGCCTGCCTCGCCTTCCAACGCGTGACGGATTGAGGTTGAAGGGCACATGACCGATCTGATGAAAGGCAAACGCGGGCTCATCATGGGCGTCGCGAACCACAATTCCATCGCATGGGGCGCCGCCAAGGCGCTGGCGGCCCAGGGGGCGGAGATCGCGCTGACCTATCAGGGCGAGGCCTTCGGACGGCGCGTGCGCCCGCTCGCCGAGGAGATCGGCAGCAAGCTCGTCATCCCCTGCGACGTCGAGGACACCGAATCGCTCGACCAGGTCTTCGCGACTCTGAAGGAAGAATGGGGCACGATCGACTTCGTCCTCCACGCCATCGCGTTCTCCGACAAGAGCGAACTCAAGGGCCTCTACGCCGACACGACGCGGGAGAACTTCACCCGCACCATGCTGATCTCCTGCTTCTCCTTCACTGAGGTGGCGAAGCGCGCGGCGGAGATCATGACCAATGGCGGCTCGATGGTGACCATGAGCTACGGCGGCGCCGTGCGGGTCATGCCGAACTACAATGTCATGGGTGTCGCCAAGGCCGCGCTCGAAGCCTCGGTGCGCTATCTCGCCGCCGATTTCGGCCCGCGCAACATCCGGGTGAACAGCGTCTCGGCCGGACCGGTGCGCACGCTGGCCGGCGCCGGCGTCTCCGACGCGCGGCTGATGTTCAACTTCCAGCGCCGCAACGCGCCGATGCGCCGCAACACCTCGATCGAGGAAGTCGGCGGCGCCGTTCTCTACCTGATGTCGGAGCTGTCCAACGGCGTCACCGGCGAGATCCACTATGTGGATTCGGGTTACAACATCATGTCGATGCCCTCGCTTGAGGAGCTGAAGGCCCAGGAACACCGCAAGGCGGTCGTCGAGGGCGAGGACGAGAGCGGCGGCAAGTAGCCGCCCTCCCCCACTCACAGCCTCAACAGATTATCGCCGGTAGGGCGCGGTCGCCGCGAGCCATTCGCGCGCCCGCGCTTCCGGGTCCTCCGCCCGGGTCACGTCGGTGACCACCGCGGCGCTGTCGGCGCCTTGCGCGAAGACCTGCGACAGCCGCTCCACGGTGATGCCGCCGATCGCCACCAGCGGCAGATCGCCGATACGCTGGCGCCAGACGCCGAGGCGCTCGGGCGTCTGCGGCGCCCATTTCATCACCTTCAGCTTGGTCTGCCAGACCGGCCCCAGCGCCACGTAATCCGGCTCGGCGGACAGCGCCACGGCGAGCTCGGCGCTGTCATGGGTGCTGACGCCGAGCTTCAGGCCGGCAGCTTTGATCGCGACCCGGTCCGCCTCGGCGAGGTCCTCCTGCCCCAGATGGACGACATCGCAGCCCTCCTCGATCGCCAGCCGCCAGAAATCGTTGATCACCAGCAGGCAGCCATGGGCGGCGCAGACATCCCGCGTGCGGCGGATCTCCCGGCGCAGCCTTGCCGCGTCCATGTCCTTGGCGCGCAATTGCAGCAGCTTCACCCCCACAGGCACCAGCCGCTCGGCCATCTCGGCATCGTCGACGATCAGGTAGAACGGATCGAGCCGCAGCCCCGTCCCCGTCCGCTCCTCGGCACCGCGCTCCCCACTCCGATGTCCCTCCGCCCGGCTCATCGCGAGCCTCCCGGTCCGCCGACATCGCCGAGCATCGCCTGCCCCAGCATCGGGGTCGAGGGCGCCGCCATGTCGCGCGGCGCCATGGGATCCGCCTCGAAGGCCAGCCGGCCGGCCTCGACCGCCAGGGCAAAGCCCTTGGCCATCGCCACCGGGTCGCCGGCCTTGGCGACCGCCGTATTGAGGAGCACGCCGTCATAGCCGAGCTCCATGGCGGCGGCCGCCTGCGACGGCAGGCCAAGCCCGGCATCGACCACCAGCGTCACCTCGGGAAAATGCGCCCTGAGCTGGCGCAGGCCGTAGCGGTTGTTCAGCCCGAGCCCCGAGCCGATCGGCGCGCCCCAGGGCATCAGCACCCGGCAGCCGGCCTCGACCAGCCGGTCGGCCACCGACAGATCCTCCACCGTATAGGGCAGCACCTTGAAGCCCTTGCCGGTCAGGATGCGCGCCGCCTCCACCAGCCCGAACACGTCGGGCTGCAGGGTCTCGGCGTCGCGCACCACCTCCAGCTTGATCCAGTCGGTGCCGAAGATCTCGCGGGCCATCTGCGCCGTCGTCACCGCCTCGCGGACCGAATGGCAGCCCGCCGTGTTGGGCAGGATGTCGAGGCCAAGGCCTTGGATCAGCTCCCAGAAGGCCTGGCCGGCCCGCGCCTCGCCGCATTCGCGCCGCAGCGAGACGGTGACGATGCCGGCCCCGGACGCCTTGATCGCATCGGTCATCATCTGCGGCGAAGGATAGAGCGAGGTGCCGAGCATCAGCCGCGAGGCAATGCGACGGCCATAGACGTCCATGCCGGTCACGGCGCTCGCCGTGTCGGTGTCGATCGTGTCCATGCTCAGCCTCCCTTCATCGGGGCGATGATCTCGATGGCGTCGCCCTCGGCGAGCCGCACCGTCCCGCGTTCGGTCTTCGGCACGAAGTCGCGGTTCAGCGCCGTGGCGACCACGGCGCCCTCGTAACCCAGTTCGACGAGCGCCTGGTCGAGGGTGGCGGCCTCGACCAGGCGCTCCTCGCCATTGACGGAAATTCTCATGATGCGTCCTTCAGCGTCTCTGCGAAGATTTCGGCGGCGGCCTCCGCCGCCATGGCCGGCGACAGCAGGAAGCCGTGGCGGTACAGCCCGTTCAGGCTGACCACCCGGCCGTTCCGCGTCACCTTTGGCAGATTGTCGGCATAGGAGGGCCGCAGGCCGGCGCCGGTCTCCACCAGCTCGGCCTCGGCGAATGCCGGATGCAGCGCATAGGCGGCGTTGAGCAGCTCGACGGTGCCGCGCAGGTTGATGCCGCGATCGTCGTCGCTTTCCAGCATGGTCGCGCCCACCATGAACAGCCCGTCCGCGCGCGGCACGACATAGATCGGCGAGCGCGGATGCAGCAGCCGCACCGGCCGCGACAGCGAGACCTCGTTGGTGCGCAGCAGCACCATCTCGCCGCGCACAGCCCGCAGCCGCGGCAGTTCCGGTCGCGCCGCGATGCCGCGCGCATCGATGATGCGATCATGGTCGAGATCGGCGGGCGCGACGCGTCGGCCGAAATGCAGCGCCACGCCGCGTTCGCGCAGCCGTTCCGCCAGCGCCTCCAGCGTGCGGCGCGGATCGAGATGGGCTTCCTCGGCAAAGAACAGGCCCTCGGCGAAGCGACCGGCGAGATCGGGCTCCAACGCCGCGACCCGGTCGGCGTCGAGCCGCTCGTGACCCTGCGTGCGGCGGGCAAAGCGGGCAAGGTCCGCGCGGTCGCGCCAGGGCGCCAGCACCAGCGTGCCGTGGCACGCGACGTCCGGCACATGCCGCGACCACCAGTCGATCCCCGCCAGGCCCGGCGCCACGATGGCCGGGTCGGCGCTCTCGGCCTCGCAGCGCGGCGCCAGCATGCCGCCGGCCAGCCACGACGCCGCGGCAACGCCCAGTTCTGGCGCCGCCTCGTACAGCGCGACATCGGCGCCCCGCTCGGCGAGTTCCAGCGCAGTGACGAGCCCGGCAACGCCGGCCCCGATGACGGCAACCCGCATGGTCAGGCCCCGCTTGTGCGGCAGGCGTCGTGCAAACAGGCGACCCGGTCGGCCATTGTCTCGATCCTCCTCGACGCGTCTCGGAGATCCGGCTGATGGCAGGGGAAAGATCGGCGGCGCGGCGCTCGCCTGCGGCGAACCGCAGGCCAGGGGCCACCGCATTCCATCCCTCCGCCGGTCTCAACCGGATCAGGTTCGAAGGGTCGCCACGCGCTCACGCCTTTCGGCGGCCGATGGCCTCTCAGTTCCCTGCCGGAACTCCCCTTGGATGGACGGAATCTGTGCTTCCCGGGCGGCGCTGTCAACGCCGCCGCGCCAAGATCGCGGTCGTCGGCTCAGCTCGACGCCAGCCGACGCTTGCGGCGACGCCGGCGCATGCGCGCGGCGCCATGGCCGCCGGCCCCGATCGCCCAGCCGAGGGCAAAACCCGCGACCGCCAGGAGCAGCCCCTCGACGGTGATCGGCAGGGCCGGGCGATAGTCGGCGGCGGCGCGCTCGGCGATCTCCCAGTCCGGGTCGCCCGCTGCGACGAAGGGCCGGAACAGGGGCGCCGATTCAGCGACGCTGCGATAACGCCGCTCCACCGCGTCATAGCGGGCGATGGTCTGTTCGGCGTCCGCGCCTTGGCGCGCGACGAAGGCGTCGCGATTCTCGCGCAACCGCGCCACCGCCTCGCTGCGCGACAGGTCGGAGGCCGCCGCGCTGGCGTCGAAGCGCTCCACGACCTTGCGCAATTCGTCGACGGCGCCGCCGAGGCGCTGGAGATATTGCTGGGTGAATTCCAGCGACTGGCTGGAGACGAGCCCGAGAAACAGCGCCGCCACGACGCGGATGATCAGCCCCGGCATTCCCTCATCCTCCCTCAAGGCTCCCCCAGCGCACCGGTCGCACCGAACGACCGCGCCCCCGGCCACGATACGCCTGCTGCCTGATCATACCAGTCCCCGCGCCCGTCAGGCGAACAGGCGGGTGCCGCGTTCGGCAATGGCGCAGAAGCTGGCGGTCACATGGGCGGCCAGAGCATCGGCGACCGGGCCGGCGCCGCCGCGGCGGGCCAGGGTCATGCGGTAATTGCCCAGCGGCGGCAGGCCGCGCTCGGCGCCCAGCTGCACGATGTCGTCCGACACGACGCTGATCGGCAGCGGCGCGATGGCGAGATCGGCGGCGACGGCCGCAAGCTGGCCGGTGCAGAACTCGCTGGTATAGGCGACGCGGTAGTCGATATCGCGGGCGTCCAGCGCCGCCAGCGCCATGCCGCGCCAGGCGCAGCCGGCATCGGCAAGGGCGAGCGGCAGCGGCGTTTCGGCGACGGCGAGGCCGCCGCGCGCGCCCACCCAGACCAGCGGCTCGGAATGGATGTAGTCCGGCCCGTCGAGGCGTTCGTCGTGACTGTAGACGGCGAGATCGAGCTCCCCGGACCAGCAGCGCCGCCGCAATTCCTCGGTGCGGTCCAGCCGCACCTCCACCTCGACCTTGGGATGGGTCCGGGCGAAGCGCCGGAGGATTTCCGGCATGGCGACGACGCCGTTGTCATTGGGCACGCCCAGCCGCACGCTGCCCTCGCAGCAGGGCGACAGGAAGCGCGAGAAGGCCTCGTCGTTCAGCTTCAGAAGGCGGCGGGCATAGCCGAGGAATATCTCGCCATCGGCGGTCAGCGCCACGCTGCGGGCATCGCGGCGGAACAGGTCGCGGCCGACCATGTCCTCCAGCTTCTTCACCTGCAGGCTGATCGCCGAGGCGCTGCGATGCACCCGCTCCGCGGCCCGCGAGAAATTGCCGGTGTCGGCGATCGCCACCATCGTGCGGGCGAGGTCCATGTCGAGATTGGGCAGATTGGGGGTCAGCACGGGCGGAGCCTCCTATTAGCAGAACTTGCCGCTAGGCTTACTCCTTCTCGTTTGCCTCATCAATGAGAAACCCTCACATTTTGCCCACCGTCAATTGGAGGTTCTCATGCTGCATCATTCGACCCTGCCCCAGTCCATCCGGCTCGACGAAGTACACCACAGTCAGCCCGGCCTCGTGGGATGGCTGCATTCCTGGACGGTGGGGAAGCGCCGGCAGCGGCTTTGCCGCGACGCCTTCAACACCCTTTTGCGGGTCGACGACCATATCCTGGAAGACATCACCGGCCTGACCCGCCCGCAGGTCGAGGAGGTCGCGCGGCTGCCGCTCGCCGTCGACGCGCTCGAGGCAATCGCCCGGCTGCAGGAGCGTTCGTCGCGCCGGCGGCACCGGCGGTCCGTCTGACGACACGCAAGCACCGACCAGGTCCGAAGGCCGCGGCCCTCATTCCAACAAAAAAAGGCGCGCCCCGAGGGACGCGCCTTTCATTCTGTCAGCGAGAGACGGCCTGATCAGGCGGCGTCTTCCTCGCCCTTCTTGATTTCCTGGCCGGTCTCCTGGTCGACGACCTTCATCGACAGGCGAACCTTGCCGCGCTCGTCGAAGCCCATCAGCTTGACCCAGACCTTGTCGCCTTCCTTGACGATGTCGGTCGTCTTGGCGACGCGATCGGCGGCGAGCTGCGAGATGTGGACGAGACCGTCACGCGAACCGAAGAAGTTCACGAAGGCGCCGAACTCGACGGTCTTGACGACCGTACCCTCGTAGACTTCGCCGACTTCCGGCTCGGCGACGATCGAGTGGATCCACTTCTTGGCCGCCTCGATCTCCTTGCCGGAGGACGACGCGATCTTCACCGTGCCGTCATCCTCGATGTTGATCTTGGCGCCGGTCTTCTCGACGATCTCGCGGATGATCTTGCCGCCGGCGCCGATGACGTCGCGGATCTTGTCGGTCGGGATCTGCATGACCTCGATGCGCGGGGCGAACTCGCCCAGCTCGGCGCGGCTTTCCGACAGCGCCTGACCCATCTCCTGCAGGATGTGCAAGCGGCCGCCCTTGGCCTGGTCGAGGGCGATCTGCATGATCTCCTCGGTGATGCCCTGGATCTTGATGTCCATCTGCAGCGAGGTGATGCCCTCGGAGGTGCCGGCGACCTTGAAGTCCATGTCGCCGAGATGGTCCTCGTCACCAAGGATGTCGGAGAGCACTGCGAAGCGCTCGTCTTCCTTGATCAGGCCCATGGCGATACCCGCCACCGAACGCTTCAGCGGAACGCCCGCATCCATCAGCGCCAGCGAGGTGCCGCAGACGGTCGCCATCGAGGACGAGCCGTTCGACTCGGTAACCTCGGAGACGGCGCGGATCGTGTAGGGGAACTGCTCCGGTGCCGGCAGCATCGGACGCAGCGCGCGCCATGCCAGCTTGCCGTGGCCGATCTCGCGGCGGCCGGGCGAACCCATGCGGCCGGTCTCGCCGACCGAGTAGGGCGGGAAGTTGTAATGGAGCAGGAAGCGCTCCTTGTAGGTGCCGGTCAGGGCGTCGACGAACTGCTCGTCCTCGCCGGTGCCGAGCGTGGCGACGACCAGCGCCTGGGTCTCGCCGCGGGTGAACAGCGCCGAACCGTGGGCGCGCGGCAGGATGCCGGCCTCCGAGACGATCTTGCGGACCGTCTTCAGGTCACGGCCGTCGATGCGGCCGCCCGTGTCGAGGATGTTCCAGCGGACAATCTTGGCCTGCAGCGACTTGAAGACGGTGCCGACCTGCTCCTTGGAATACTTGGTGTCCTCGACGCCTTCCGGCAGGAAGTGCGCGGTGACCTTGGCCTTGACCGCGTCGACGGCGTTGTAGCGCTCGGTCTTGTCGGTGATCTTGTAGGCGTCGCGCAGCTCGCCCTCGACCAGCTGCAGCATCTCGGCCTCGAGCGCCGAATAGTCGGCGACGACGTGCTCGCGCGGCTCCTTGGCGGCGTGCTCGGCCAGCTTGATGATCGCGTCGATCACCGGCTGGAAGCCGCGATGGCCGAACATGACGGCGCCCAGCATGATGTCTTCGGCCAGCTCGTGAGCTTCCGATTCCACCATCAGGACGGCGCCCTCGGTGCCGGCGACGACCAGGTCGAGCTGCGACTCGGCCATCTCGTCGACATGCGGGTTCAGCTTGTACTCGCCGTTGATGTAGCCGACGCGCGCGCCGCCGATCGGGCCCATGAAGGGCACGCCCGACAGGGTCAGCGCGGCCGAGGCTGCGACCATCGCCAGCACGTCCGGATCGTTCTCCAGATCATGCTGCAGGACGGTGACGACGACCTGGGTCTCGTTCTTGTAGCCCTGGGCGAAGAGCGGGCGGATCGGACGGTCGATCAGGCGAGAGACCAGCGTCTCCTTCTCGCTCGGACGGCCTTCGCGCTTGAAGAAGCCACCCGGGATCTTGCCGGCGGCGAAGGTCTTTTCCTGGTAGTTCACGGTCAGCGGGAAGAAGTCGAGGCCCGGCTTGGGCTGCTTGGCCGACACGACGGTCGCCAGAACGACGGTCTCGCCGTAGGTCGCCAGCACGGCGCCGTCGGCCTGACGGGCGATCTTGCCGGTCTCGAGGGTGAGCGGACGTCCCGCCCAGTCGATTTCCACCTTATGGGTATCGAACATGTTCTTGCCTTTTCATCCTGCGCGCCGAAACCGCCTTTTCGGGGTCATGGACGGCGCGCGTTGCGGTGCCGAAACGCATCACGGGCAAGACGACGGGAGGCTTCGCTTGTGGCACGCGGCGGGGGCGACCCGCATTCGCACCGGAAGCATCCGGCAATCCTGCCCCGTGACCGTTCGAAGGGTCGGACCTGCGAGCCTTGCGGGCGCGCCGGGTACCGGGGCATGACCGCCTCCGACGTGCGGAAGCGGCATAAGCGGCGGGCCGGAAGCGTATCGCCCCCGGCCCGCCGGAAAACTGACTAGCGGCGCAGTCCGAGACGGCCGATCAGGGTCGTGTAGCGCTGCTCTTCCTTGGACTTCAGATAGTCGAGGAGGCGGCGGCGCTGGGAGACCATCTTCAGAAGGCCACGACGCGAGTGGTTGTCCTTCTTGTGGTCCTTGAAATGCTCGGTAAGGTTGGTGATCCGCTCGGTCAGGATCGCAACCTGGACTTCCGGCGAACCGGTGTCGCCGTCCTTGGTGGCGTATTCCTTCATGAGCTCGGCCTTGCGCTCAAGCGTAATCGACATCGGATTCCCTTTCTTGGAAAATGTGAGGGTTGGTCGCCCTGGCCGGGATGTCGTCCAGCGAGGGCCATGAACAGCGCGGGGCAGGCAAACCGCCCGGCGCTGCGGCGCATATACGCGATCTCGGCCCACAATGCTAGCCGCGACCGGCCGCGGCCCGTTTCGCGCCGCCACAGCCGCCGATCGGCCCGCATATACATTGCCGGCTAAGCAAGCATTGCGCCATCACGATCGCGTCAACCGAATATCAACAGGGTGACCGGTAACAATGCTGCACGAAACGGGCGACCCTGATCCCATGCCAGCAGCATCAGACGATCACCACCTGCGTATCGCCTGCGAGAAGAGCTTCGACTTTTCTGGCCCGGACTATGCCCGTCTCTTCGAAGCCGCGGCCACCGGAGCCTTCGCCCATCCGCTGTGGCTCGACACATTCTACGCGATGCTGGCGCCGGCGCGGGGCGCTGCGCCCGTCATCGTCACCGGCCGCCATCCGGACGGCCGCCTCGCCTTCGTCCTGCCGCTGATCCTGCGCCGCGTCCAGGGCATCCGGCTCCTGGAAGCCACCGATCTCGGCGTCAGCGACTATGCGGCGCCAGTGGTCGACCCGGCCAGCCGCCCGGCGCTCGCCGCCGACACTACGCTTACCGCCCGCATCCGCGCCGTCCTGCCGGGCCATGACATGCTGCGCCTGCGCCCGGTCCGGCCCGAAGCCGTCGCCGACTGGCGGCTGTTCCTGGCCGTCGAACCGGAACCCGCCGATTTCAGCGCCCATGCCGCCACTCTGACGACGCCCTATGCCGACTGGCGCCGGACGGCCTTCTCGCGCAGCTTCCAGAAATATCTCGACCGCCGCAAGAAACGCCTCCTGAAGAACCCGGCGGTGCGCCTCGACCGGCTGGAGGGCCAGGCTGCCGCGGAAGCCGTCCACCGGCTGCGCGATTTGCGCAGCGGCCGCTTCGACGGCGACCCGATCCAGACGCCGGACGTCGCCCGGTTCTACGCCGCCATCGCCGAGCGCGGCAGCGGCGCCGGCTTCTGCGCCCTCTACCGCCTGTCGGAGGGCGACACGCCCATCGCCTATGTCTTCGCCCTCACGGAAGGCGAGCGGCTGCTCTACCTCCTGATCGGCGCCGACTACGACAATTTCGGCCGCCATTCCCCCGGCCTCGTCCTCTACGATCTGATGATGGAGGACTGGCTGGCGCGCGGCGGCCGCATCTTCGACTTCACCATCGGCGACGAAGACTTCAAGGCCGATTTCGGCACCGCGCCGACACCGATGTTCATCCTCACCGGCACACCCACTGTACTGGGACGGGCCGCCCGTCTAGTCTTTGCGATACGCGAACAACTTCGCCGTCTGCGCGGGGTCATGCTGCGCCGCACAGTATCGACGAAGACCAGCGAGACATAAATGCCTGCCAGGCCCGACTTCCTGACCAATTCCATGATCATCGGCGCGCATCCCGACGACGAGATGCTGTGGTTCAACGCCATCGTCGGCAAGGTGGACAAGGTCGTCATCGTGTTTCGCGACTTCTGGGCCGCGCCCCGGCTCGGCCCGGCGCGGGCGGCGGCCATGGCGGCGCTGCCTCTGCGCGACGTCACCTGCCTCAACATCGCCGAGCCCGGCAGCTATGGCTGCGCCGACTGGCAGAACCCGGTGCTGACCGATTACGGCATGCGGCTCGGGCCCGAGGAGACCCGCCGCGAGGTCACGCGCCTTGCCAAGCGGGCCCTCGGCAAGGTCTCGCCGCTGTCGCCGGTCACCTCGCCCGAGCGGGTCGCCCAGGCCTACCGGGACAATTTCACCCGCATCTGCGATGCGCTGGCGCCGATGCTGACGCCCGACATGAACGTCTTCACCCACAATCCCTGGGGCGAATACGGCCATGAGGACCATGTCCAAATCTTCCGCGCCCTCGACCATCTGCGCCGCAGGATCGGCTTCACCTTGTGGATGTCGAACTACTGCACCGAGCGCTCGCTGCCGCTGGCCATGCGCTATCTGCGCTCGGACCCGGCGCCCTATGTGCGGCTGCCGACCGACAAGGCGCTGGCCGAGGCAATCGCCGACGTTTACCGCGCGCATGATTGCTGGACCTGGACCGACGCCTGGGCCTGGTTCGACGACGAATGCTACATCGAGGCGCCCCGCGGCGAGGCCGGCGGCAACCAGAACCGCCTGATGCCGCTGAACTTCTTCAGCGGCGAAACCGCGCCCCGCAAGCCCCTGCCCCTCAAGACCTCCTCCGCCCTCATCCTCTCCGCCCTCGCCGGCGCCGCCCTGGCGGATCTGTGGTAGGGAAATAACAGGACTTTTACGCCGGTCTCCAATGTGGCCACCTGCGCCAGTGGAGGCCACGAGTGAGCTTCCCCACGCGCCGGCCCGCATCCGTCCGCCGACTTCTGAAGACGCAGTTGAATATCTCTACCGTTGCATCGTTATGGATATCGCGCCGTTCTGCAACAGGCAGAAGTGCTATAGTCTGACATTCTAATGATCTGTTCCGGTGTCATTTCCTTATCTTACTCTTCCATCCTCATTGGGCGTACGCGGTGCCCGGTCAAGCGAGCGGAGACGTTCGCCGGAGCATTCGAGTTCGGCGTGGATGACCGGGGCCAGTAAACTTACTGGCCCCGGTCACCAAGCTTAGAACTCGGCCCAGCTATCGGTTTCGGGGTTCTGAGCCCGAACCGCGCCCCCTGTGCCAATTTGGCGAAGCTGCGTGACATTCGCACGGTGATGCTTCGATGGACGCGCCAGCTGCGGACGAGCCTTTGCCTCGCCCATACCGGTGCGGAACTGCGCCATGGCATGGGCCAGCTCGTCGGTCTCGTTGGCCAGCGTCTGGCTGGCCGCCGTCGCCTCTTCCACCATGGCGGCGTTCTGCTGGGTCACCTTGTCCATCTGGTCGGCGGCGCCGGAGACTTCGCGCAGGCTCGTCGCCTGTTCGCGAGCCGAGGAGGCAATGGTCGAGATGACCTCCGCCATGGCGCTGACTTCAGTGACGATCTCCTCCAGCGACTTGCCGGACGCGGTGACCAGCTCGACACCGGTGCCGACCTGCTCGCGCGACGTCGCGATCAGGGTCTTGATCTCCTTGGCCGCTTCCGCCGAGCGCTGGGCAAGCCCGCGCACTTCCTGGGCGACGACCGCAAAGCCCTTGCCCGCCTCGCCGGCCCGCGCCGCCTCGACGCCGGCATTCAGCGCCAGGAGGTTGGTCTGGAAGGCGATCTCGTCGATGACCGAGATGATCGAGTTGATCTTCTCCGAAGACTGCTCGATCTGGCCCATGGCCGCGACCGCCTTGCCGACGACCTCGCCGCCCTTCTGGGCCTTCTCGCGGGCACCGGACGCCACCTGCTGGGCCTTGCCGGCGCCCTCGGCGGTCTCGTTGACTGCCTGCGTGACCTGACCCAGCGCTGCGACGGTTTCCTCGAGGCTCGCCGCCTGCTGCTCGGTGCGGTGGGCAAGATCGTTCGACGCGGTGTTGATCTCGCCGAGACCGGTGCGGATCGAGGCGATGGAGGTCACGACATGGCCGATGGCCTCTTCCAGCGAGGCGACGCTGGCGTTGAACTTCGCCCGGATCGGCTCGAATTCCTCGGCCACCCTGTCCTGCATGCGCACGGTCAGGTCGCCGGCCGACAGGCGTTCGAAGCCCACTTCGACGACGCCGACGAAGGCGCGCAGGTCCTCGGCCTTGGCATTGTCGAGGGCCGCCTGACGCTTCTTGGCGTCTTCCTGGCTGATGCGGGTGGCCTCGGCTTCCTGAGCCAGCTCATCGCGCTCGATCGCGGCCTTCTTGAAGGCCTCGACGGCCCCGGCCATCTCGCCGATCTCGTCCTGGCGTCCGGCGCCCGGGATCGCCACGGTCTTGTCGCCGGCGGCGAGCGAACGCATGACACCGGTCATCTGCGAGATCGGCGTCGAGATCGAACGAGACAAAAAGAAGCCCATTACAAGCGCGATCGCGGTCGCAGCAACGGCGCCCAGCGTAAGTGTCAGATTAGCAGCGCTGGCCGCCGCATCACGTTCCACGACACGCGCTGCAATTAGGGCTTCCTGTCCTTCGCGAACCGCGTCTACAAGGACGCGCCCCTCGGCCAACGTCAGTTTTCCAGTGAGCGCGAACGCCTGTTCACGCGTCGAAGGGTTGCGTGCTAGTTCTAATTGCCGCTCAGCAGACTGGGCCTGCCAGTTTGCGACGATGGCCTGCAGGTTCTCGACGCGCGTCCGCTGCTCAGCCGAAACGGTGTTCGCTTTGAAGGACTCGGCATGGGATGTGAAGCCGCTCTTCGCTTTCTCGTACGTCGCAACGAAGCTCTCATTGTTACTTAACAAGTATCCGCGCACGGCGTTCTGCTGCTCGACCATGGTCTCCAGCATTTTCTCGGCATTGATGCTGAGACCGAAGCTTTTCTGATTGAGGTCAGCATTCTTCCCGATAGCGTCCAGCGAGCGATAGACGAGGAAGTCCGCCGAGATCGTGGCGAAGATTACGGCGAAGAAGGCAAGCGCGAGCTTCCTGGCCATGCGGAGGTCGTTGATTCTCACTTTTGTTCCAGTCGGATAACCTGAATGACGTCCCAGCGACGCCCGCGTGTAAAAACAATCATTCCGGTTAATTCTGCATTAGCGACGGGAGGTCGGCCACTTCGATTTCCCCCCGTCTGCAGCAGCATCGGGGAAACTCGTCATTTCATCCGGCGGGGCCGCGATCCCAGGCATGGCCTGTTCCGACACTAGGACTGATCTACAGCTTGGAGCCGAAGAACCGCTATCTCCATGGTGGAAACCTGCCAGTCCTATTTTCTATTGCATCAATCCCGCCCCACAAATCTTATCCCCACCCCTCGCCACCGCCTGCACACTGCCCTCACCGCGTCCCCGACGGGACGGACGATCGCCGGGATCGTTCGGGGAGGCGGGCGGCGTCCGCGACGCCTGGCCCTTCCGGAGGGTCGGGCGGCCCGGACGGATGCGTGGCCCCGCCGGACCCTGCCCACTAGGAGGCGGCGCGGAACGGTCCGCATGCGGGGCAACCCGCACCGAGCCGGCAGCCACCCACCCCGAGGCCAGCGCCCGCGCCAATGCGGCGCCGGCGGACGGGAGGGTGAAACGCATTCGCAAAGACGCCGTGCGGAGCGCCGGAGGCGAGCCGATACACAAACAGTCGGAAGGTTCGCCTCCGGCGCTCCGCTGCCCGTCGGCAGCCGGACGAGATCCGCCGGGGGGAAGCCGGCGCGGAACGGGCCACAGCCGGGGCGCATCGCGCCGCCGGGCGCGGCCGCGCGCCTAGCCGAGGAAATCCGCGATGCGGGCGCGCAGCTCGGCGGCACGGGCGATCCAGCCATCCATCTGCAGGACTGCGTGGATCATCCCCGCCTCGCGATGGGCGGTGACCGCGACGCCGGCGTCGCCGAGGCGCGCGGCAAAACCCTCGCCCTCGTCGCGCAGCGGGTCGTGCTCGCAGGTGATCACCAGCGCCCGCGGCAGGCCGGCGAGGTCCGGCGCCAGGAAGGGCGAGGCGCGCGGCGTGTGGCGCTCGGCGACATCGGGCACGAAGAGGTCGTTCTCATAGGCGAGCGAGCCTCGCGTCATCACATGGCCGCTCTCGGTGCCGAGCGACGGCCAGGGGCGGTCCGGCCGCAGATCGGTGTTGGGATAGACCAGCACCATCGCCTCGGGTAGCCGCTCGCCCGCCTCGCGCAGCGCCAGCGCCACGTCGGCGGCAAACAGCCCGCCGATGGAATCGCCGCCGATGGCAAGGCGCGCCGGGTCGCAGCCGAGCGCCTCGGCCGCATCCCGCAGGGCGCGCGTGGCGGCGAGGCAATCGTCCTGGGGGGCGGGATGGGGATGTTCGGGCGCCAGCCTATAGTCGACCGAGGCGATCGCCCAGCCGGTCGCTTCGGTCAGCTGGCGCAGCGGGACGTCGTGGCCCTCCAGCGAGCCCGCCATGGCGCCGCCGCCGTGATACCAGACCAGGAGCGGCGGCGATGCTGCGCCGTCTGGCCGGGTCAGGCGCACGCGGATCGGCCCGGCCGGGCCCGGCACCGCGATGTCGCGGGCGCTGACGCCGGCGGGCGCCTCGCCGGAATAATCGGCCATGGCGCCGGTCATGGCGCGGGCCTGGGCGAGTTTCTGGGGGGCATCGCGCGGCGCCACCTGCACGGCGGCCTTGCGCGCCAGATCGTCGAGAACGGCCTGGGCTTCAGGGTCGAGCATGATCAGATCCAGCGCCGTTTGCGGAAATAGACGAGAAGGCCCAGCGCCAGCGCCAGCATGAAGGCCAGCGCGATCGGATAGCCGAGCGGATGCTGGGTCAGCGGCATGTTCCAGTCGGATATCTCGGGGTTGAAATTCATGCCCCAGAGACCGGCGAGAAAGCCGAGCGGAATGAAGATGGTCGAGATGATGGTCAGGAGGTTGATCACCTCGCTCGTTTTGGCCGCCGACAGGGTCATGTGCAGGTCGATCAGCCCCGAGGCGGTGTCGCGATAGGTCTCGTTGGTGTCGATCAGCTGGTCGGCGTGGTCCTGCACGTCGGTGAAATAGACCCGCGTCTCGGCCCTCAGCCACGTCCGGTCGAGCCGCAGGATGACGCCCAGCGCGTCGCGGGTCGGCCGCAGCCAGCGCTTCAGGCCGAGGAGCTCGCGGCGCAGGCCGTGCAGATCGTGCACCTGGTCGCCGTCGACGCCGGCGAGGATGTCGTCCTCGAGCTGCTCGATCCGGGCGATCTGTGCGTCCACCACCGGGAAATAGGCGTCGATCACCGCATCGATCAGGGCATAGGCGAGATAGTCGGCATGGCCGGCCAGGAGCCGCGGCGCGCCCTTGGCGATGCGCTGGCGCACCGGCTCGAAACTGTCGCCGCCGCGCTCCTGGAAGGTCAGGACGAAGCCCTCGCCGAAGAACAGCGACAGCTGTTCGCTGCCGCCCTCGCGGTCGAGCATCCGCATGACGACGAAGGCGTGATCCGCCTGCACCTCGCATTTCGGCCGCTGGGCGGTGTCGAGGACGTCTTCCAGCGCCAGCGGATGCAGGCCGAAGGCAGCGCCGATGGCGCGGATCGCCTCGATGTCGGCAAGGCCCGAACAATCGATCCAGACAAGCGGCCACGATTCGCGCAGCGCCAGCGCTGCTTCGACCGTCACGCCGGTCTGGCGCAGGCTCTCGCCGCCGCCGATGGCGACAACGCTGATGACGGTGGGGGCGGCCTGCGGATCGGCCTCGAGGGTTCCGGGCGGCGCACCAACGGCCAGACGCCGCGCCTTCTCCTTGCGCCGTGCCCGTCGCTTCGTCCCGGGTATGCTCGCCAGTCTCATCGCGTCCCTGCTGCCCAGCTGCCGTCCGGAGGCTTATCCGGGCGGCTCATTCGCAGCGAGATAAGGCGCGCTGGCAGGATCGACAGGCACGAACGGGATCCGCGGTGGTTTAGCCCTTGCCGCCGAACACACGCTTGGGGCGGAAGGAGCCCTCTTCGACCGAACCCAACGCGATCAGCCGGCCATGGCCGGTGGCATAGGCCTCGTCGCAGAAGGCCGGCGCATCGCGGCCGCGCAGCAGCACCGGATTGCCGGAGAGGACGCGGCTCGCCTGCTCGTCGCTGAGCATGACCTCGTAGAGATCCGACAGGGCCGATTCCGGGCTGACGAGATATTCGTCCAGCGGCTCGAAATCGACGACACGCGGTTTGGCACCGGACTCGATCGCCTCCGCGTCGAGCTCTTCCATGCCCTCTTCGGCCGCCGCTTCCAACTCGCTCAGCGGCACCAGGTCGTCTTCCCCGAAGGCCCCGACGGAAACCCGGCGCAACTCGACCACATGGCCGTAGCAGCCCAGATCGCGGCCGAGGTCGCGGGCGATGGCGCGCACATAGGTGCCCTTGCCGCATTCCGCCTCGAAGACGGTCGTCTCGGCGTCGGGCATCTCGACGATGTCGAGGCGATGAACGGTAACCGTGCGCGGCGCGATCTCCACGGTCTCGCCCTCGCGCGCCAGATCATAGGCCCGCTCGCCGGCGATCTTGATGGCCGAGAAGTTCGGAGGCACCTGGGTGATCTCGCCGGTATAGTCGGCCAGCAATTCCTCGATGTCGGCCCGCGACGGGCGCGCCTCGGAGGAATTGACCACCGGGCCCTCGGTGTCGTCGGTCGTCGTCTCGGCACCCCAGCGGACGCTGAAGCGGTAGACCTTGCGGCCATCCATGACGAAGGGAACGGTCTTGGTCGCGTCACCCAGCGCGATCGGCAGCATGCCGGAGGCCAGCGGGTCCAGCGTGCCGGCATGGCCGGCCTTCTGGGCGAAGAACATCCACTTCATCTTCGACACGGCCTCGGTCGAGCCCATGCCCTTGGGCTTGTCGAAGATGATCCAGCCATTGATCGGCCGACCCTTGGGCTTCTTGCCACGGCGTGCCATCAGCCGTTGTCCTTGTCGTCGTCCTCGTCATCAAGGTCGCGGGCGACCTCCGGCGATTTGAGGAGCGCGTCGATGCGCGCGAAATTGTCGAAGGAGGTATCGGTGCGAAACCGCACCTCCGGCATGTATTTCATCTGCCGCAGCGCTGGCGTCAGCCGGCCGCGGATGAAGCGGGCATTGCGGTTCAGCGCATCGACGAAGGGCTTGGTCTCGGTCTGTCCGAGGATCGTGACATAGGCTGTTGCGAGTTTGAGATCCGACGACATGCGCACCTCGGTCACCGAGACGAGCGCCTTCTCCAGCATCGGATCATTGATCTCGCCGCGCTGCATCACCTCGGTAAGGGCGTGCCTGACCTTCTCGCCGACGCTCAATTGGCGCTGCGAGGGTCCGGAGGATGAGGTTCGGGCCATATCCGAATCGTCCCGTCATATCGGTGGATGGGCAAAGGGTGCTCGCCGTTTCCGGCCAGCGTGACGCGCAAGGCTCGGCGGGCGAGGATCGCTCCCCGCCCGCCGATTGAGCCCTGTTGTTTCCGCGTCGCTCTAGAGCGTGCGGGCCACGTGCTCGACGCGGAAGCACTCGATGACGTCGCCCTGGCGAATGTCCTCGTAGCGCTCGAAAGCCATGCCGCACTCCTGGCCGCTGATGACCTTGGGCACTTCGTCCTTGAAGCGCTTGAGCGTCTTGAGCGTGCCTTCGTGGATGACGACGTTGTCGCGGATGAGGCGCACACCGGCACCGCGCTCGACTTCGCCCTCGGTGACGAGACAACCCGCGACCTTGCCGACCTTGGTGATGTTGAACACCTCCCGGATCTCGGCATTGCCGAGGAAGGTCTCGCGGCGCTCCGGCGACAGCAGGCCGGACATCGCATCCTTCACGTCATCCACGAGGTCGTAGATGATGTTGTAGTAGCGGATTTCGATCCCGTCGCGGGCCGAGGCGTCACGGGCCTGCTTGTTGGCGCGGACATTGAAGCCAATGATCGCGGCGTTGGAGGCGGCGGCGAGCGCCACGTCCGACTCGGTGATGGCACCGGCGCCCGAATGGACGATCCGGGCACGAACCTCGTCGGTGCCCAGCGCGTCGAGCGCGCCGACGATGGCTTCGATCGAGCCCTGCACGTCGCCCTTGATCAGCAGCGGGAACTCCTTGAGCCCCGTATCCTGCAGCTGCGACATCATCTGCTCGAGCGAACCGCGCTGGCCGGCGTTCTTGGCGACCTGCTTCTCGCGGGCCACGCGCTGGCGGTAGTCGGCGATCTCGCGGGCCTTGCCCTCGTTCTCGACGACGGCCATGCGGTCGCCGGCAAGCGGCGTTCCCTGCATGCCCAGCACCTCGACGGGCGTCGACGGCGCGGCTTCCTTGATCTGCTCGCCCTTGTCGTTGATCAGGGCACGCACGCGGCCCCATTCATCGCCGGCGACGACGATGTCGCCGATCTTGAGCGTGCCGGTCTGGACGAGAACGGTCGCGACCGGACCGCGGCCCTTGTCGAGCTGCGCCTCGATGACGGAGCCCTCGGCGGTGCGCTCCGGGTCGGCCTTCAGGTCGAGCAGTTCGGCCTGCAGCAGGATCGCCTCGAGCAGCTTGTCGAGGTTGAGACCCTTGGTGGCCGAGACCTCGACGTCGAGGACCTCACCGCCCATGGATTCCACGAAGACCTCGTGCTGCAAGAGGCCCGTGCGGACCTTCGACGCATCGGCGCCCGGCTTGTCGATCTTGTTGATCGCCACGATGATCGGGACACCCGCCGACTTGGCGTGATTGATGGATTCGATCGTCTGCGGCATGACGCTGTCGTCGGCCGCCACCACCAGAACGGCGATGTCGGTCGCTTCGGCGCCACGGGCCCGCATCGCCGTGAAGGCGGCGTGGCCCGGCGTGTCGATGAAGGTGATCTTCTGACCATCCTGCTCGACCTGGTAGGCGCCGATATGCTGGGTGATGCCGCCGGACTCGCCGGACACCACGGACGTCTTGCGGATCGCGTCGAGCAGCGAGGTCTTGCCGTGATCGACATGGCCCATGATCGTCACGACCGGAGGGCGCGACTGCAGCTTCTCGACATTATCCTCGACGTTGAAGATGCCTTCCTCGACGTCGGATTCCGCCACGCGGCGAACCGTGTGTCCGAATTCCGATGCGATGAGCTCGGCCAGATCCGCTTCGATGATGTCGCCCGGCTTCATCATCTGTCCCTGCTGCATGAGGAACTTGATGACGTCGACGGAACGCTCCGACATGCGGTTGGCGAGTTCCTGAATGCTGATCGTCTCTGGAATGGTCACTTCGCGTGCAATTTTCTCCCGCGGCGTATTCTGCTGCGAGCGTTTGAACTTCTCCTGGCGGCGCCGGATCGACGACAGGGACCGGCCCCGTGCGCCATCATCGGCGGTCAGCGCCTTGTCGAGCGTCAACTTGCCGCGACGGCGGCCGGCATCGCGATCCGGACGGGCCGGCTTCGGTGCTTCGGCACCCTTGACCGGACGACGGACACCCGGACGGGCGCGCGCATCGTCTTCCTCGCCGGGCCGGCGACGGGCATCGCCGCGACCACGTGCAGCGGCGGCTTCCGCCGCCTCTGCGTCGGCCGGGCTCGGTGCCGGCGCGTTGGCGTCGGCCTTGCCCTGCGGAGCGCGGCGTTCGGCATCGGCCTCGGCCTTGCGGCGGGCCTCGGCCTCGAGCTCGAGCCGGGCGTTCTCCTCGGCCTGACGGCGCTCGGATTCCTCACGCTCGCGCTGACGGCGCTCGTCCTCGGCAATGCGGCGGGCTTCCTGCTCCTGGAACAGGCGACGGTCTTCGGCCTCGCGCTGCTTGGCGAGTTCGAGCGCACGGCGGCGGGCATCCATCTCACGCGACGACAGATCGCTGAGAACGGCGCCGCGCGGCTGGCGACCCGTGGCCGGTGCCGCGGGACGACGCTCGTCGCGACCGCCCGGACGTCCACCACCCTGTGCCGGACGACCACCAGCACCGCCCGGGCCGGGACGGCCCTGCGGTGCGGCGCCCGTACGGCCGGCAGCCGGACGTGCAGTTGCCGTCGGTGCAGCAGGCGTGCTGGCGACCGGCGCGGCCGGCTTGGCGACAGCCGGCTTCTCGGCGGCAGGCTTCTCGGCAGCGGGGGCCGCAGCCTCGGCCTTCGGCGCATCCGGCTTGGCCGCAGGGGCCTCCGGCGCCGGTGCTTCCGCGGCCGGCGTCTCGGGCGCAGCCGGAGCGGCCGCTTCGGCCTTCGCCGCGACCGGAGCTTCCGGCTCGCTCGGCGCCGGTGCCTTGGCAGCCGGCTCCTCGCCGGGCTTGGGACCGAGCTGGATCTGCTGCGGGCGACCGCCAGCCTGGGGCGGGGTCGGCGGCGGCGTTGTCGGTGCGACGCGCGGCGACGTCGCCTCTGCCGGCGTTTCGGCCGGCTTGGCGGGTGCGGCCGGCTGCGGCGCACGCGGCTTCAGGCCGGCGGCGACCGCAGGCGATGCCTCGCGCTCCTCCGGCTTGGCGATGCGCCGCTTCTTGGTCTCGACAACGACGTTGTTGGTGCGCCCATGCGAGAAACTCTGGCGCACCGTCGACTGCTCGACGCCGCTCCGCTTCAGGGTCAGGGTCTTCTTCGTGCTGACGCTCAGCGTCTTGTCGTCGCCGGACTTGGTATCGCTCATCTACGCTTCCGCTTCCTGCGCGGGATCGAGCCCGCGCCCTTCATCTTGCCCGGAGCGTCGCTGTAAAGGCGCTCCCATGTCGTTCCCAGTATCGGTCACGTGGCCGGCGGACCCTGCGGGCGCGCCTGAAACCGATCCGGAGCCTTCGCCCCGATATGTCGCGAGTGCTCGAAGGCACGTCGCCGCAGCCGAGCCCGCGCCACCGGCAAGGATCGCTGCATGTATCACATTCCCCTGGCCAAAGGCCAAACCCAATTCGTCCGCATCGAGCAGACGCAGGGATGAAATCTCAGTTCCGCCGGTCGCCGCGACCGCCCGTCGGGCGGCGTCCAGCTTGCGTATTCCGTCCGGCGCCGCATCGCTGGCATGGATCACCATGAGCGCGCGTCCCGACCGGATGGCCGTGTCCACCTTGGTCGCGCCGGTTACCAGTTGACCGGCCTTGCGAGCCAGCCCGAGGGCGCCCAGTGCAGCCTTGGCCAGAAGCCCGTCCACCTGATCGCCGAGATCGGCGGGTCCGGTGACCTGCGCCCGGAACGCCCGGGCGAAGAGCTTGCGGCGAACCGCCTCGTCGACCAGCGTCCGGTCGAGGGAGACATGGGCTCCCCGACCGGGAAGTCGACGCCGCAGATCCGGCACGACGGCCCCGTCGGGGCCGCGCACGAAGCGGATGAGATCGGCAGGATCGCACGTCCGACGTGAAACGATGCACGTACGATCGTTCAATTCAACCTCCGCTTCGTCGCCCGCGTCCTCCGTCATGCCGATTCCCGGCCCGTCCTTCGACTCAGACCGCCTGGCCTTCCTCGGCCTCCTCGGTCATCTCTTCCTCTTCCGGTCCGGCAAGATCGGCTTCGGTGATCCAGCCGGCGATCAGACGCGCCTGCAGCACCATCTGGTCCGCGTCGGCCCGCGACACGTCGAAGGCGGACAGCGCCCCCGGGAAACGCGTCGTCTCGCCGTTCTTGCGCTCGGTCCAGCCGATCAGATCGTCAGCAGCGCAGCCGGCAAAGTCTTCCATCGTCTTCACGCCGTCCTCGCCGAGCGCCACCAGCATCGGCGTGGTTACGCCGTTGATCTGGCGCAGATCGTCGCTGACACCCAACTCGACGCGCTTGGCGTCGAATTCCGCCTCGCGGCGCTCCAGGAATTCGCGTGCGCGCTCCTGGATCTCGGAAGCCGTCTCGTCGTCGAAGCCTTCGATCGCAGCGACCTCGTCCTGGTCGACATAGGCGATTTCCTCGACGGTCGCGAAGCCTTCCGACGCAAGCACCTGACCGACCATCTCGTCGACATTCAGGGCGTTCATGAAGGTCTCCGAACGCTCGGCGAATTCCTTCTGGCGCCGCTCGGATTCTTCCTGCTCGGTCAGGATGTCGATGTCCCAGCCTGTGAGCTGCGAAGCCAGCCGGACATTCTGTCCGCGACGACCGATCGCCAATGACAATTGGTCATCGGGGACCACGACTTCAATACGCTCGGCGTCCTCGTCGAGCACCACCTTGGCGACTTCCGCCGGCTGCAGCGCATTGACGAGGAAGGATGCGGCGTCCGGCGACCAGGGGATGATGTCGATCTTTTCGCCCTGCAGTTCGCCCACCACGGCCTGCACGCGCGAACCGCGCATGCCGACGCAGGCGCCGACCGGATCGACGGAGGAATCGCTCGAGGTCACCGCGATCTTGGCGCGCGAACCCGGGTCACGGGCGACGGCCTTGATGGTGATGATGCCGTCGTAGATCTCCGGCACTTCCATGGTGAAGAGCTTCGCCATGAACTGCGGATGGGTGCGCGACAGGAAGATCTGCGGACCGCGCTGCTCGCGGCGCACATCGTAGACGAAGGCGCGGACGCGATCGCCATAGCGGAAGAGCTCCCGCGGGATCTGCTCGTCGCGGCGGATGATGCCCTCGCCGCGACCCAGATCGACGATGACGTTGCCGTATTCGACCCGCTTGACGGTGCCGTTGACGATCTCGCCGACGCGGTCCTTGTATTCGTCATACTGGCGGTCGCGCTCTGCGTCGCGCACCTTCTGGACGATGACCTGCTTGGCGGACTGGGCCGCGATGCGCCCGAAATCCATCGGCGGCAGCTGCTCGGCGATGAAGTCGCCCGGCTCGGCGTCGGGGTTCTTGTCCCGGGCGAGATCGAGATAGATCTGGGTGTTCGGATCCTCGACCTCGTCGACGACCTCGAGCAGCCGCTGCAGCTTCATCTCACCGGTCTTCTGGTTGATGTCGACGCGGATGTTGGTTTCCTGGCCGTAGCGCGAACGTGCCGCCTTCTGGATGGCGTCGGCCATCGCCCCGATGACGATCTCACGATCGATCGACTTTTCCCGCGCGACAGCGTCCGCAATCTGCAGAAGCTCCAGCCGGTTCGCACTGACTGCCATTGTCTCTTCTCCTGACTTCGAACCGTCCGCCGCTCAGCCGCAGTCGGTCCCATCATCGCTTCCGGCCGTCCACCCTTGAGGTGGCTTGTGGCGCCTGGCGTCCGGTCGGGTTCCCGACCGGGTCACACCGCAGCGCCCGGCTTGTCGTTCGTCATAAGGCGGCGGGCGCTGCCGCCCGCTGCGCCATTCTAGTGCTCGGAGGCTTCCGCCTCGTCATCGTCGCCGGCATCCGGGTCGACGTCGCCGCGCGCCTTGCGGGCAGCCTTGTCGGCCTTCAGGGCCGCGGCGATCAGATCGTCGGTCAGGATCAGCCGCGCTTCGCCGATGGCATCGAAGGGAATCTCGACCGCGCCCGGCTCGCCTTCGGCAGGCTGGTCGCGTTCGACGGTGATCGCCTCATCGCCGACGGCCACGATCTTGCCGCGATAACGCTTGCGCTCGTTGATCAGCCGGTTGGTCTCGAGCTTCATCAGGAAACCGGCCCAGGTCTCGAAGTCGCCCTTGCGCACGAGGGGACGGTCGATGCCTGGCGAGGACACTTCCAGATGATACGCCTTGTCGATAGGATCGTCGACATCGAGAACCGGAGAGACCGCGCGCGATACCGCTTCGCAATCCTCGACGGTCATCGTGCCGTCCGGCCGCTCCGCCATGATCTGCAGCGTCATGCCGTTGAGGCCCGATGTGCGCACGCGCACCAACCGGTAGCCGATCTGCTCGATCGCCGGCTCGACGATCTCAGCGACGCGGCCTTCCAGGCCCTGTTCCTTCACGATGCGGTCTGTAGCGGTCGTCACGGTACTCCGAGAGAAGTGTTGCGGGCCGGCGTCCGACCCGGCCCAGTTGATCGATCCGCGACATGGATCGGCGTCTTGACGCGTGATCACTGGAGATACCGTACCCCCGGTAACAAAAAAGAGCGGGACCGGCAGGACCCACTCTCTCGACCACATCGCAGAGAATTTGGGAGGGGTATACGCCGTTTTGCCCGATCCTTCAAGCATCTTCACGACGGCCCCGGCCACGCCGCGCCAAAACCGCCTCAGCGGCGACGGAAAGTCAGGTAGGCCGGCGGACGTCCCTCGCGGATCGCCTTCGCCTCGTAGCGGGTGCCGGGCCAAGCCTCGTAGGGTGTGTGCCAGTCGGCCGCGCGCTCGGCCGTCCACTTGAATTCGGCATGGTCGCGGCAGTGGCGCAGCGTCCAGTCGACATAGGTGTCGATGTCGGACGCGAAGCGAAAGCTCGATCCCGGTGCCAGGACCCGGGCGATCCGATCCAGATTGCGCGCGTTGACGAACCGCCGCTTGAAATGGCGGCGCTTGGGCCAGGGATCGGGATAGAACAGATCGACGCCGGCTAGGCTTGCCGCGGGCAGCCAATCCAAGAGCCGCGTGGCGTCGTCGTCGTAGAGCCTGAGGTTGGGCCGCGGCGCATCCTGGATGGCGCTGAGCAGCTTCGCCATGCCGTTGACGAAGGGCTCGACGCCGATGAAGCCGACGTTCGGAAAGCGCCCGCTTTCGTGCAGGAGATGTTCGCCGCCGCCAAAGCCGATCTCCAGCCGCACCGCCTCGACGGGCACCGGAAACAGATCGGCCAGAGATTCGGGGGCAGGCTGGGTGAGGTCCGGCCGCAACTGCGGCAGAACCTCTTCGATCAATGCGGTCTGGCCGGGCCGGAGCTTCGGCCCCTTGAGCCGGCCGAAGAACGCCTCGCGCGAGCGCTCGGGATGTCCTTCGGCCGTCATCGATCAGCTGGCCAGCGCGGCCTTCAGCTTCGGCGCGAGATCGGTCTTCTCCCAGGAGAAGGAACCGTCACGGCCGGGCTTGCGGCCGAAATGCCCGTAGGCTGCGGTCTTGGCATAGATCGGCTTGTTGAGGTCGAGATGACGACGGATGCCCGTCGGCGACAGATCCATCACCGCGCGGATCGCCTTCTCGATGGCCACTTCGTCGACATTCTTGCCGGTCTCGTGGAGGTCGACATAGACCGCCAGCGGCTGGGCGATGCCGATCGCGTAGGCGAGCTGGATCGTGCAGCGGTCGGCGAGCTTGGCCGCCACGACATTCTTGGCGAGGTAGCGCGCGGCATAGGCGGCAGAACGGTCGACCTTGGTCGTGTCCTTGCCGGAGAACGCGCCACCGCCGTGGGGCGCCGCACCGCCATAGGTGTCGACGATGATCTTGCGGCCGGTGAGGCCGGCGTCGCCGTCCGGGCCGCCAATGACGAACTTGCCGGTCGGGTTGATGTACCAAGCGCAATCGTCGGCGATCGCGATATCGCTCAGGGCTTCGCGGATATAGGGCTCGACGACCGTCCGCACCTTGGCGGAATCCCAGCTGTCATCTGTGTGCTGGGTGGACAGGACGATCGAGCTAACTTCGAATGGCATGCCGTCCTTGTAACGCACGGTCACCTGGCTCTTGGCGTCCGGGCCGAGATGCGCCGCATCGCCCTCGCCCTTCTTGCGGGCGGCCGCCAGGATCTCGAGGATCTTGTGCGCATAGAAGATCGGCGCCGGCATCAGGTCCGGCGTCTCGCGGCAGGCGTAGCCGAACATGATGCCCTGATCGCCCGCGCCTTCGGCCTGGTTGGCGCCGTCCTCGGCGTCAGACGCCTTGTCCACGCCCTGGGCGATGTCGGCCGACTGCGAATGCAGCAGGATGTCGACCTTGGCGTTCTTCCAGTGGAAGCCGTCCTGCTCGTAGCCGATATCGCGGATCGCGCGACGCGCGGCAGACCGGAAACGACCGGCATTGATGACTTCGTTGCCGTTCTTGTCGGTCTTCATCAGGCTGGCCGGCAGGCGAACCTCGCCGGCGATGACGACGCGATTCGTGGTCGCCAGGGTCTCGCAGGCGATGCGAACCGACCAAGGGTCAACGCCAGTCTTCTTGGCCTCTCGATAGATCAGATCGACGATCTCATCTGAGATCCGGTCGCAGACCTTGTCGGGATGGCCCTCCGACACGCTTTCGCTGGTGAAGACATAGTCAGAACGCGCCATCGATTCCTCTTTCCGTTTCTGGAGAATCCCGCTCGGGGCAGTCAGACGCGAGAGCTTGTCGTGCCGTTGAGCACCACAACAGGAACTTACGCCCGGCTTGAATCTTGCGGAATGCGGTTTGGGGCAATGGCAGCGCGGCGTCAAGTGCGCCCGGGGCTCACGTGTGACGCGAGTCGCTCAGGACCTAGCTGTCGGTCTCGCCGGAGTCGGCCAGGGTGCGGACCAGATCGATGACGCGGCGGCGGACCTTCGGATCGGAGATGCGCACGAAGGCCCGGTTGAGTTGCAGGCCCTCGGAAGAAGAAAGGAAGTCGACGACATAGTCCGGGCTCGACGGCTCCTGCAGACTTTCGCTGCCGGTCATGCCGGTGGGCGCGTCCTCGAAGAAGAAGGACACAGGAACGGTCATCACTTCGGAAATTCGCTGCAACCGGCTGGCGCCGATCCGGTTGGTGCCCTTCTCGTATTTCTGGATCTGCTGAAAGGTGATCCCGAGGCTTTCGCCCAATTTTTCCTGGCTCATGCCGAGCATGGTCCGACGAAGACGAACCCGCGACCCGACGTGGATATCCACCGGATTGGGCTTCTTCTTGTTGTCGACCATGGCGGGTGCCTCTTCTCTCAGCATCATCGACATCGCAACTTCCATCCGATGCGGCGGGCCGTCATCCCCATCGGCGGTGCGCCTCCGGGCCCCAGAAAATTGTCGCAATCAATTTCGGCCTTCGGGTTAGGCAGTGCGTGTCGCGCATGTCAATCAATCAGAGCGCGCATCTTTAACCGCATTGCTATCGGGATCATCCATATTATGAAAAATGCAATCCAGAATGGGGTGTTGCCCCAGCTTGCGTAGATCGTGGCGGGGGCGGCCATGGGCAGCGGCGTTTCGATGCTTCCCGTCGCGCCGAGCGCCAGCCCGTCGAGCTGCCGCCCATAGGCGTCCGTGACGACCGAGATGCCGGTGTTGGCGCTGCGCACGAGCGGCAGTCCGAAGGCGACCGAGGTCAGTTCGGCCAGCCGCAGATGCTGGTAGGGGCCGGGCGTATCGCCATACCATGCGTCATTGGTATCGTTCACGAAAAAGCCCGGACGATCGTCGGGCGCGCCGGCCTCGATCTCGGAAGGAAAGATGATCTCGTAGCAGATCAGCGGCAGGAAAGAGGGCGCGCCTTCGAGAGGAACCGGACTGCGCACGGTACCCGCCGAAAAGCCGCCCGGCATTTCGGCGAGTTGCGACAGACCGAACCCTTCGAGGAATTCCTGGAACGGCAGATATTCGCCGAAGGGGACCAGATGCGTCTTGTCCCGCGCATCCACGATCTGGCCCGCGTCGTCGATGACGTAGACCGAGTTATACACACGAGAAGAGGTGATATCGGCGCCTTCGAGCCGTGCTGCGCCGGCAATCAGCGTTTCGCCGGGCTGCAGCGCCTCAGCGATTCGCGCGATGGCGTCGGGCCGCTCGGTCAACAGGAATGGAAAGGCGGATTCGGGCCAGACGACAAGGGTGCGCGTAGAAGGGTCGGCGGGCCCATCCGAGGCAGCGCCTCCGGCCGCGGCGGGATCGACACTGGCCGCGACAGCGTCGGCTCCGGTCAGCGACAGGTGGCGCTCGAAGATCCGCTCCGCTTCGTTCTCGTCCCATTTCAGCGATTGCAGGATATTGGGCTGCACCACCCGGACCCGAACATTCTCGACCAGTTCGGTCGGATGGGCCTGCAGCCGCCAGGCCCCGTATCCCACATGCAGGACGAGCAGGGTCGCCGCGGCCGCCAGCATCGCGGCCCGGCCCCGCCGGTCGACGATGACGGCCGGGCTGGCAAAGACGACGACGGCCAGGAGGGTCAGCCCGTGCACGCCGACGAGGCTGCTCGTCTGCATCAACAGCGGCAGCGGCGCGGCCATGACGCCGATCTCGTTCCAGGGAAAGCCCGTGAACAGGATTTCGCGCAGATATTCGAACAGCGCCAGCGAGCCGGCCAGCGCCAGGATTCGATACGCGCTGTCGGTCCACACGCAACGCGCCAGCGCGGCCGCCAGCCCGAAATAGATGGCGAGGATCGCCGGCAGGCCGAGCACCGCGAGCGGGATGAAGATCGCAAAGCTCGCCGCGTCGACCATCATGGCGGCGCCCAGCCACCACAGGCCGGCGACGAAATAGCCGAAGCCGAACAGCCAGCCCGTGACGAAGGCCGGCGCCATGCGGCGCAGGGCCGAGCGGCCCGGCTCGGCGGCCGCGCCGTCAAGGAGCCAGACGAGCAGCGGGAAACCGATGAAGCCGACGGCGGGGAAATTGTAGGGCGGCAGGGCGAAGGTACAGATCGCCCCCGCCGACAGCGCCAGCACCATGCGGCGCCAGCCTTCGGCGAGCGACACCCAACCAGCAATCCGGTCGAGAATATTGTCGTCGCGGATGCGGTCGTCGCCGCGGGAAATAACGCTCACAGGGCCCCCTGCAGGATTCGGTCGGGCCGGCATCCTACGCCGGGCGCCGATGATATGCAGAACATTCCCGCGACTGCGGCTGCCGAAGACGGCCAGCGGTCACCGACGCCCCCTCAGGCGTCGGCCAGTCCTTCCACGAAGCGGCGGCGCTTCTCGCCCTGGCGGAAGCGGACAATCCGGACACGGCGAACCCGGCGCGGGTCGGCATCCAGTACCTGGAACTCGAAGCCGGG
Organism: Aurantimonas sp. DM33-3; assembly: GCF_014334315.1. NCBI lineage: Bacteria > Pseudomonadati > Pseudomonadota > Alphaproteobacteria > Hyphomicrobiales > Aurantimonadaceae > Aurantimonas > Aurantimonas sp. DM33-3. Next base: position 167,942 of record NZ_JACSGS010000002.1, read on the forward strand.
AACAGCCTGCACCACCTCGCCGCGCGCGGGTACACGGCCCAGCTCGGAGAACAGGAGACCGCCGATCGTGTCGGCCTCGTCCTCGTATTCGCTGATGTCGAAATCCTCGCCGACCAGCTTGCGGACCTCGTCGAGGTCGGCGCGGGCGTCGGCGTAATAGATGCCGTCGCCGCTTTCGGTGATCATCGGGGCGTCGTCGTCGTGCTCGTCCTCGATGTTGCCGACGACCATCTCGATGATGTCCTCCAGCGACACCAGTCCGTCGGTGCCGCCGTATTCGTCGATCACCAGCGCCATCTGGGTGCGGGTGGCCTGCATGCGCGCCATCAGATCGGTCGCGAGCATCGAGGGCGGCACAAAGAGAACCTTTCGGATGATACCGAGGTCGGAAACCTTCCGCGCCAGGTTGATCTGGCGCAGGTCGAGGCCGGCCCGGGTCCGCGCGGCCGGCTCCTTGGCGCCCTGCCCGTTGGCCGGTCGCGCGACGCGGGTGATGTGGCCGACGACGTCGCGGATGTGGATCATGCCGCGCGGGTCGTCGAGGCTTTCGCCATAGACCGGCATGCGCGAATGGCCGCTCGATTCGAACTGCTTCATCAGTTCGCCGAGGGTGGTGGTGATGTCGACGGCCTGGATGTCGGCGCGTGGCACCATCACATCCTCGACGCGCAGTTCGCGCAGCCGCAGGATGTTGTTGAGCATCGCGCGTTCCTCGGGCGAGAAGGCCCCCTCGCCGGGATCGTGATGCAGGAGGGCCTGGGTCAGGTCCTCGCGCATCAGGCGGGGCATGCGCGGACGCACCCGCTGGATCAGGCCGCCAAAGAAGCCGTCACTGCGGTTTGCGCCGCGCCGACTTCGGTCGTCGCCGGCTGCGTGGTCGTCGCCATTCTCGGCGCCGGCCGGTCCGCGGTTGCCGTCAGCCGCCGCGTCTGTGTCGAAGGTCATCGTCTCGCTCTTGGTTCGCCGGAACATCCTGTTCGGCTTCGTTCAAGGGACCGGGTTCGTCGCCATAGGGATCGGCGATACCAAACTCGGCAAGAATGGCGATCTCCGCCGCCTCCATGTCGTCGGCCTCGGTGTCGACCATGTGATCGAGGCCCATCAGATGCAGGAAGCCGTGCACGAGAAGATGGCGGAAATGGTCCGCAAAGGCCTTGGCCTCCTCATCCGCCTCGCGCGCGACCGTTTCGAAGGCGACCAGGAGATCGCCCAGAAGCGGGCCCGGCCGTTCGCCCGGCGCCAGATCGGCCATGGGGAAGGACAGAATGTTGGTCGGCTTGTCCTTGTTCCGCCATTCGGCGTTGACGGCGCGTACCGTCTCGTCGTCGGCCAGCGTCAGGGATATCTCGCTGACGAGATCGCCGGGCAGGCCCAGCCGCGCCGCCGCGACCGAAAAGGTCTCCACCGCCATCGCCGGAATGTCGCCAAGGCCGGCATCGTCCCAGCGCGGATCCTCGACGGTCAGGGCGACGGTCAGGCCATCATAGGTCGGCATGCCGAAGGCGGCACGCGGTTGCGATCCAGACATTACCGGGCCGCGGGGATGCCCGGCGCACGGGCGCGCGTCGCATCCTCCTCATAGGCCTCGACGATCGCCTGGACCAGCGGATGGCGGACGACGTCCTTGGCGGCAAAGCGAACCGTCACGGCCTGCGGCACCGTCTCCAGAATGCGCATCGCCTCGACGAGACCGGATTTCTGACCGGGCGGCAGATCGACTTGGGACGGGTCCCCGGTCACCACCATCCGGGCATTCTCGCCCAGGCGGGTCAGGAACATCTTCATCTGCATGGTGGTGGTGTTCTGCGCCTCGTCGAGGATCACCGCCGCATTCGCCAGCGTCCGGCCACGCATGAAGGCCAGCGGCGCGATCTCGATGGCGCCCGCGGCCAGCGCCCGTTCGACCTTCTCGGCCGGGATCATGTCGTAGAGCGCGTCGTAGAGCGGCCGCAGATAGGGATCGACCTTTTCCTTCATGTCGCCGGGCAGGAAGCCGAGCCGCTCGCCCGCCTCGACGGCCGGGCGCGACAGGATGATCCGCTCGACCTGCCCGCGCTCCAGCAGCATCGCGGCATGGGCAACGGCGAGATAGGTCTTGCCGGTGCCGGCCGGCCCGACGCCGAAGACGAGCTCGGAGCGCTCCAGCGCCCGCATATAGGCGTCCTGCGTCGGCGTGCGGGCATGGATGGTCCGGCGCCGCGTCGAAATCTGCGCGAGCGACATGCGGCCCTTCTTTTCCAGCGTCGGCAGATAGAGCTGGTCGTCCGCCGCGATCGCCATGCGGATGGCGCCCTCGACATCCTTGATGCCGATCTCGGTGCCGGCCTGCAGCCGCTCGTACAGATAGTCCAGCGCCCGCCGGGCCTGCTCGCAGCTCGCCGAATCGCCGCGGATCTCGACTTTGTTGCCGCGCGCCCGCGCGTCGACTTTCAGCTTCTGCTCGAGCAGCGCGAGATGTTCGTCGAACTGGCCGAAGAGCGAGCCGGCCAGGCGGTTATCCTCGAAGGTCAGGACGATATGAGCCATGTCGGATGCACCCGACGCGGGGGCTGCGGTACTGCGCTCCGTCCTCAAGCGATCTTCCTTATCGGTTCGGCAGGCACTGCGTTGCGATGCCGCGCCTCGGCGGCCGGAACGGCACCGCCGGTCGCCAGCAGCGAATTCGGCAGGGTAGATTCGATCCGCACTGTCACGATATCGCCGATCTCACCGGCGGCCGCGTCCAACACAACGGGCTGCAGGAACGGCGAGCGGCCGACCCGCTGGTGGGGATAGCGCCCCGGCTTTTCGACCAGAACGTCGATGTCACGGCCGACGAGACTCTCGGCGAAATCGACCTGATGCTCGCGAAGCAAGGCCTGCAGCCGCTGCAGGCGCTCGGACTTCACCGCTTCGTCCACGTGATCGTCCATCGTCGCGCCCGGCGTGCCCGGACGGGCCGAATACTTGAAGCTGAAGGCCGAAGCGTAGCGCACCTCGGAGACCAGCTTCATCGTGTCCTCGAAATCGGCGTCGGTCTCGCCGGGAAAGCCGACGATGAAGTCGCCGGACAGGGCGATATCGGGGCGTGCCTGACGAATGCGGTCGAGAAGCCGCAGATAGTCAGCTCCCGTGTGGCGACGGTTCATCGCCTTCAGAATGCGGTCGGAGCCCGACTGCACCGGAAGATGCAGATAGGGCATCAGCGCCGGCAGATCGCGATGGGCGGCGATCAGGTCGTCGTCCATGTCGCGGGGATGAGAGGTGGTGTAGCGCAGGCGCGCGAAGCCCGGGATCTCGGCCAGCGCCCGCAACAATCCACCAAGGCCGATGTCGCGGCCCGCCTCGTCCTGCCCCGACCAGGCATTGACGTTCTGGCCGAGCAGGGTGACCTCGCGCACGCCGGCTGCCGCCAGCGCGCGGGCCTCGCCCATGATCTGGGCCAGCGGACGCGAGACTTCGGAGCCGCGCGTATAGGGCACCACGCAGAACGTGCAGAACTTGTCGCAGCCTTCCTGCACGGTGAGGAAGGCGGTCACGCCGCGCGTGCGGATCTGCGGCGCCGTCACCTTCGGCAGATGCCGGAACTTGTCCTCGACGGCGTAGTCCGTCTCCACGACCTTGTCGCCGCGCGCGACCCGGGCCAGCGCCTCGGGCAGCCGGTGATAGGTCTGCGGTCCGATGACGAGATCGACGACCGGCGCGCGGTCGATGATCTCCTGGCCCTCTGCCTGGGCGACGCAGCCGGCCACGGCAACGCGCATCTCAACGCCCCGCTCGGCCTTTTCGGCCTTCAGCAGCTTGATGCGGCCCAGCTCGGAATAAATCTTCTCGGCGGCCCGCTCGCGGATATGGCAGGTGTTGAGCAGAACGAGATCGGCGTCCTCGATCACTTCGGTCGGCTCGTAGCCATCGCGCGCCAAGGCATCGCCCATACGCTGCGAATCGTAGACGTTCATCTGGCAGCCATAGGTCTTGATGAAGACCTTGCGGGTATTGATGCCGGTCTCGTCCGGTCGTGTTGCTGCAGTCGTGTCGGTCATGCGCCCTTCTGATCGGCCCTCGTGTGCTGCCGGCGCGCGCCGCCGGAAACGAGTGACCTATCCCCCTATATCGACAGCATCGTGACGCGGTGCAAGCGTCGGCTCGCGTCGCGATACCACAGCCGCCTGCTTTGCAGGCAGATTGTGGCCGCAAAGGCTCGCCGCCAGCATCGCCCGAACGCTGTTCTCGGCGGCCCGCGCGACATGCTTGCGGTTGGAATCGGCGGCGAAGACGATCGGCTCGCCGAACGAGATCTCGACGTCGATGGCCCCTTCCTTCAGGACGCCGAGCAGATGCGGCCCCAGCGCCACGTCCCCCGGCCAGGCCACCAACGGGCGGAACCGCCGGCCCAGCGGCACGCCGTTGGCATGGGTATAGGCGATCGCCACCGGCTGAACCCGGACCTGCGCCGTATGCGAGGAGACCAGCGCCGCCTGGGCCGCGCCGAACAGTGCCGTCTTGAACGGCAACACCTCGTTACCGTCCGAGGTCGTACCTTCCGCAAACAGCACCATGGCGTCGCCTTCGCTCAACCGACGGGCGATGGCCCCCGCCTGATGACCGGTGCGGTGGCGCGCCCCGCGTTCGACGAAGACCGTGCGCTGCAGCTTTGCCAGAAGCCCGAAAGCAGGCCAGCCCTCGACCTCCGACTTGGCGATGAAGGACAGGGGCATGACCCGGCCGAGCACCATGATGTCCGACCAGGACTGGTGGTTGGCGGCGATCAGCAAGGGGTGGTCGGAGCATGGCTGGCCGACGATGCGGACCCGCAGGCCCGCCACCCGGCAGGCGATCCGGTGCCACAGCACCGGCAAGGTCCTCGCCAGCGACCATCCACGGGCGATGGCGACAGCCTGGACCGGCCACAGGATCAGGGTCAGTGCGACGAGAATGACGCTGACGGCTGCGACGCGCAGCGTTCCGATCATGGCCGCGCCGCGTGCGCCGGGCACGCCTGAGTCTGCTTGCTCTGCATGATCATGCGCCTAGCGGAGCGCCCGCTTCAGCGTCAATGCGCTCGTCCGATGGCCTTCGGGGTGGCGGTAATAGGCCGGCCGCCGGCCGACTTCCTCGAACCGCAGGCGCCCATAGAGCTTGCGCGCCGCCGTGTTCTCCTCATCGACTTCAAGAAAGAGCGACTCGGCCCGGGCTGCGTGAAGGAGTTGCAGGATCTCGTCCATCAGAAGACGGCCGACGCCGGCGCCGCGGGCGCGCTTGGCGACCGCAATGGTCAGGATCTCCGCCTCGCCTTCGGTGTTTCGCGCCAGCACGAAGCCCAGCGGCGGATCATCGGGCAAGCCGATCCGGCGGGCGACCACGCCGAAGGTGCCATCCTGTGCGAGAATCGCGGCCAGTTCGTCGCCCGTCCATGCCTGATCGAAGGCCTGGCTGTGAATCTCGGCCGCGGCGTCGATGTCCCCCTCGGACAACGGCGCAGCGACCACTTCCTGGCCACCGAAGAGGCCTTCGAGAAATGAGACGGTCCAGACCCAGGGCAGAAACCAGTACATGAGCCCTCACTCGCTCCAGCGTGCCGACGATCGGTGTATTCGGCCCTGCGGGAAGACCAGAGCCGACCACCCTCGATCCTAACCCTATTCCGCTAGGCTTGCGGAGCGCTTTCGCCGGGAATGGCAAATAGTCCGGTCGCGGTTGCCGGTTTGGCGTCGGCGCCCCGCAGATAGAGCGGACGCGGAGCCTCGCCGGTCGCGCGGCCGGCGGCCAGACGACACAGCGTCGCAATATCGGGTTCGGCCGTCTCGGACAGGATGGCGACATCGCGCCCCGCCAGCGCCTGGTGGGCGATCCGGGCACCGGTTCCCACGACTGCGAGTGACGCGCCTTCCGGCGCGTGCGCAGCGACGCCGACGAGGTCTTCGGGCGCCAGTGCCGCTGGCTCCTTCAGCGCGGTGCCGTCGGCACCGTAGAGGGCCGCATAGACCTCCCCGCGCTTGGCGTCGAGAACACTGAGGACGGCCCGGTCGGCGGCAAGATGCGGGGCTGCGAGCACCTCCAGCGTCGTGACGCCGATGGCGGGCACCCCGAGCGTCAGCGCCAGACCGCGCACCGCCGACACACCGACCCGGAGGCCGGTGAACGAGCCCGGCCCGACCGTGACGGCGATCCTGCGCAGCGAGCCGTAATCGGCACCGGCTGCGTTCAGGACGTCGTCGATGATGCCGAACAGCTGCTCGGCATGGCCCTTGCCGATCTCCGGCTCGTCCCGCGCCAGCATGACGCCGGCATCCATGTCGAAGAGCCCCACCGAGCATCGCGCAAAGGCGGTGTCGACGGCCAGAAGCAGTGAGGCCATCGGCTCAGACAGGCCCGGCGCTCAGCGGCATCAGGCGGCCTCGACCGCTTCCACCGCCTCGACCTCGGGCACGAAATGGCGCAGCAGGTTCTGGATGCCGTGCTTCAGGGTCGCCGTGGACGACGGGCAACCCGCGCAGGCGCCGCGCATGTTCAGATAGACGGTACCGTCGCGATAGCCGCGGAAGGTGATGTCGCCACCGTCCTGGGCCACGGCCGGGCGGACGCGGGTCTCGAGCAGTTCCTTGATGGTGGCGACAGTGCCCTCATCGCCGGCCTCGAAGAACTCTTCGCCGTCGGGCATCGCGGCGTTGGAGCCCTGCGCCGTCATCACCGGCTCATTGCCCATGAAGTGCTCCATCAGGCCGGCAAGGATCGCCGGCTTGAGGTGCTGCCAGTCCGGGCCGTCCTTGCTGACGGTGACGAAATCATAGCCGAAGAAGACGCCGGTCACGCCCGGCACGTCCATCAGCCGTGCGGCCAGCGGCGAACGGTTGGCGGCGTCTTCCTTGGACAGGAACTCTTCGGTGCCACTCTCCAGCACGACACGGCCGGGCAGAAACTTCAGCGTGGCGGGGTTCGGGGTGACTTCGGTCTGGATGAACATCTCGCATCCTCTCTTGCGACCTCAAGGTCGCGCATAATCTGGAATCGTTCTAAACTTATCTCAGAACGACGATCGGGGCAACATAAGGGGTCTGCCGCCGGGGCGACAGGGCCTGCCATGACGGTCGGTCGTCGCGCGTCAGCAGAGGCTCTGGATATCCTCGTCGGTGAGGGTCGCCGGGACGATGGTCACCGGGATCGGAAAGGCCGCGCCCTTGCCCGCCACCGCGGAGACCAGCGGACCCGGACCTTCATTGGCCTCGCCCGCCGCCAGCACCAGGATCGCGATCTCGCGGTCCGCCTCGATCAGGGCATGGATCTGCTCGATGACAGTACCCTCGCGGACGACGCCCTCGGGCTCGATGCCGACCGCCTCACGCAATTCGTCGGCGACCTTGCCGAGCCGCGCCTCGGCTTCCTCGTTGGCCTCGGCGCGCATGATCTTCTCGACGCCGAGCCAGTGCTGGAAGTCGCCGGGCTCGATGACGTACAAAAGCACGGCGCCGCCGCCGCTCGCCTTGGCGCGCTGCGCCGCATAGGCCGCAGCGCGCATGCACTCCGGCGTGTCGTCGATAATGGCGAGGAACTTGCGTTTGCCGCCGGCGTCCCGACCGATGCGTTTCGATACCATGGCGGCAAGATGGCAGCGGCGATGCCCCGCGACAAGGTGACGGGACGCACTGTCACCGCCGCTTCGCCACAAACCGCTGCAGAATCAGTCCCGCAGCAGGCCGATGATGTCCTTGACGTCGCTCATCGTCGTCGCGGCGATGGCGCCGGCGCGCTCGCCGCCATCCTTCAGAACCGCATCGATGTGATCGGGCGCCGCCAGCAGGCGCCGCATCTCGCCGCTGACCGGGGCCAGCTTCTCCACGGCCAGTTCGGCCATGGCCGGCTTGAACTCGGAGAACTGCCGGCCACCGAACTCGGCGAGGATCTCGGCCTTGGACCGCTCGGCGAGCGCGGCGTAGATGCCGATCAGATTGTCCGCCTCGGGCCGGCCCGTCAGCCCCTCGACCTCGGACGGCAGGGCGTCCGGGTCGGTGCGCGCCTTGCGGATCTTGCGCGAGATCGCGTCGGCGTCGTCGGTCAGATTGATGCGCGACAGGTCCGACGGATCGGATTTCGACATCTTCTTGGAGCCGTCCTTCAGGCTCATCACCCGGGTCGCCGGCCCCTCGATCAGCGGCTCGGTGATCGGGAAATAGCCGTTCACCGTCTCGTCGCCCATCTGGATCGGCTGCCCCAGCCCGGCGGCGGCGATCTTGTCGGAGAAGTCGTTGTTGAACTTGGCGGCGATGTCGCGGGTCAGTTCCAGATGCTGCTTCTGGTCGTCGCCGACGGGGACGTGGGTCGCCCGGTAGAGCAGGATGTCGGCCGCCATGAGGCTCGGATAGGCGAGCAGGCCCAGCGAGGCGTTCTCGCGGTCCTTGCCGGCCTTTTCCTTGAACTGCGTCATGCGGTTCATCCAGCCGATACGCGCGACGCAGTTGAAGACCCAGGCCAGTTCGGCGTGGCCCGACACGCGGCTCTGGTTAAAGACGATGTGCTGCTTCGGGTCGATGCCGGCGGCGAGGAACGCGGCGGTGATCGACCGGGTCTGGCCGCGCAGGTCGTCATGGACGAGCTGCGCCGTGATCGAGTGCAGGTCGACGACGCAGTAGATGCAGTCGTGGCTCTCCTGCAGGGCGACGAACTTGCGGATCGCGCCGAGATAATTGCCCAGATGCAGATTGCCCGTGGGCTGCACGCCGGAAAAGACGCGGGGGGTGATGTCGCTCATGGTCGGCGGCTCCGGAATTGGCAGCGCGGGCGGGAATTGCCGCGCGTTATGACCGAGGGCACGGGCACGATCAAGCGCCCTGCCCCGGCTCAGGATGCAGCGGGTGGTGGCGGCGGTCGCTTGCGCTTCAGGACGGCGAGGAACAGCCTGCGGTCAGCGGCCCCGGTGGCCAGCGCCAAGGCGAAATAGATCGCCATGGCGGAGGCGACGAGGATGCCGATCGCCAGGATCTGCGTCGTCAACGCGCTCGACGGCTGCAGCCAGTCGCCGAGCTCGATCATCTCGAGGATCAGGACGCCGCCCATCAGGAGCGAGCAGACGAGCACCAGCGCGGTCCGCTTCAACAGTTCGCGGTCGATCTGCCACTGGCCCTTGCGATAGAGGCCGGCAAACAGCAGCCCGGCATTCAGCCAGCCGGCCAGCGTCGTCGCCAGCGCGATTCCCCGCTCGGCGATCAGCCAGAACAGGATCAGCGACAGGACGATGTTCGCCCCGGCGGAGGCGAGCGTCGCCTTCATCGGCGTCTTGGTGTCCTCGCGGGCGAAATAGCCGGGCGAGAACACCTTGATCATCACGAAGGCCGGCAGCCCGAGGGCGTAGAGGCCGAGGACGGAGGCGACGACGGGCGTCACCGACGGATCGAAGGCGCCGCGCTCGTAGATCACCCGGATGATCGGCTCGGGGATGATGAACAGGGCGACCGCGGCGGGCAGCGTCAGGAACAGGGCAAATTCCAGGCTGCGGTTCTGGGTGTGCTGGGCCTCGCGCAGATGGCCCGCCTTCAGGGCGCGGGCGAGTTCGGGCAGGAGCACGACGCCGATCGCCACGCCGATCATGCCGAGCGGCAGCTGATAGGGCCGGTCGGCATATTGCAGGATCGACACCGCCCCCGGCTTGAAGGAGGCGATGGCCTGGCCGACGAAGAGGTTGATCTGGGTGATGCCGCCGATCAGGGCGGCAGGCCCGGCCAGCACCAGAAGCCGCTTCAGGCCCTTGGTCCAGCGCGGACGCCTGAGCGCGACGCCGAAGCCGGCCATGCGCATGGCGACGACCACCATGGCGAGCTGCGCCAGCCCGGCGATCATCACGCCCCAGCTCATCAGGAAGCCGATGGTCGGCTTGTCGGCCTCGGTCCACAGGCACCAGGACAGGACGCCGATGAGGATGAAGTTCAGCAGCGTCGGCGCGGCAGCCGCCACGAAGAAGCGGCGGAAGGCGTTGAGGATGCCGCAGACCATCGCCATCAGCGACATGCAGGCGAGATAGGGGAACATGATGCGCGAGAAGGTGACGGTGATGTCGTAGCGCGCCGCGCAGGAGATCACGTCACCGCCCGCCGACGGGTCGTCGACGCACACGGCAAGGCCGGGCGCGATGATCGTCTTGACCAGCACCGGCATGAACACCAGCGCCAGCACCGTCAGGACGACGAGCGCGGTGAACAGCGTCGAGAAGATCTCGTTGGCGAAACGCCGCGCGCCCTCCTCACCCTCCTCTTCCAGCGAGCGCGAGAACAGCGGAATGAAGGCGGCGTTGAAGGCGCCCTCGGCAAAGAGCCGGCGGAACAGGTTCGGAAAGCGGAACGCCAGGTTGAAGGCATCGGCCACCGGTCCGACGCCCAGCGCCGAGGCCATCATCATTTCGCGGCCGAAGCCGAAGATGCGGGAGACCAGCGTCGCCCCGCCGACCGTGGCGAACTTGGACAGAAGGCTCATCGATGGGGAATGCCGAATGCGCGCTGCGAGGACATGACGACAGGTGAGGACATCTCGCCCTCCGGGCTCTCGAAGACGCGCTTCAGCCGGACCTCGATCCGCTCGATGCGGGTCTCGCTGGTGATCTTCGTGCCGATCAGGTCGGTCACGTAGAAGACGTCGACGACCTTCTCGCCATAGGTCGAGATGTGGGCCGAGCGGATGTCGAGATTGAGGTCCGAGATCGCACCGGTGACGTCCGACAAGAGGCCGGGCCGGTCAAGCCCCTCCACCTCGATGACGGTCAGCTGGTTCGACAGGGTGTTGTCGACGCTGACCCGCGGCTTGACGGCGAAGAGTTCGGTACTGCGTGGCGGCCGGCGATTGGCCAGAAGGCTGGCCGGCATCTCGCGGCCCTGCAGCAGCTTGCCGATATTGGCGCAGATGCGCTCGGCGCGGCGGATCTCGTCCTCGTCGGATTCGAACTCGCGGTTGAGCAGCATCACGTCCAGCGCCCGGCCGTCCGACATGGTGAAGATCTGCGCGTCGGCGATGTTGGCGCCGGTGCCGGCGCAGGCCCCGGCGATCAGCGACAGAAGCCGCGGATGGTCGGGCGCCAGCACCATGATCTCCGTCACTTCGCGGAAGCGATCGGTGCGCGTCTGCGTCGCCAGGGCGCCGGCATCGCGCGACTCGCGGATGAACTCGGCATGGCGAAGCTGGTCGTCGAGCGGCGCGGTGAGGAAATAGTTCGGATAATGGAGATCGAGATAGCCCGTGCGTTCCGCCTCCGGCCATGCGCCCAGCCGCTCGGCGAGACGCTCGCGCGCCTGCCCGATCCGCTCGCTGCGCGAGGTCTGGGTGAAGCCGCCGGTCAGGGTCGGCTCGGTCTCCATGTAGAGGGTCCGGATGAGCTGGCCCTTCCAGCCGTTCCAGACGCCGGGGCCGACCGCGCGGATGTCGCAGACGGTCAGGATCGTCAGGAGCTTCAGGCGATCGAGCGTGCGCACGCGTTCAGCGAAGTCGAGAATGGTCTTGCGGTCGGTGAGGTCACGCTGCTGCGCGGTCATCGACATGACGAGATGGTCCTCGACCAGCCATGCGACGAGATCGGTCTCGCGCTCGTCGAGTCCGAAGCGCGGGCACAGTTCGCGGGCGATCTCGGCCCCGGCGATGGAATGGTCCACCGGCCGCCCCTTGGCGATGTCGTGCAGGAGCAGCGCCAGGTAGAGCGGCACCCGGTCCTTCTGAAGCGGCATGAAGCCGCTCGACAGGGGCACCTCCTCGACCAGCTCGCCGTGCTCGATGCGCGACAGGGTCGAGATCGACCGCAGCAGGTGCTCGTCCACCGTGTAGTGGTGGTACATGTTGAACTGCATCATCGCGACGATCCGGCCGAAATCGGGGATGAAGCGACCGAGGACGCCGGCCTCGTTCATCCGCCGCAGATGCAGCTCGGGGTCCTTGCGATCGGTCAGAACGTCGATGAAGAGGCTGTTGGCCTCCGGATTGTCCCGCAATTCGGCATCGACCAGGCGCAGGGACCGGCGGATCAGCTTCAGCGCATCGGGGTGGTATTCCAGCTCGTGCAGCGCGGCGAGGCGGAAGATGCGGATCAGATTGACCGGATCGTCGCGGAAGACGGTGGCACGACTGATATTGATGCGGTTGTTGTCGATGTGGAAATCGAGGGTGCCGGGAATCTTCTTGGCCCGGGCGCGCAGGGTGCGCACGAAGCCGCGGATGCCGGGAGCGTCCTTGGCGTGCTGCTCTTCCAGCGCCGCGCAGAAGATGCGCGTCAGATCGCCGACATCCTTGGCGATCAGGAAGTAGTGCTTCATGAAGCGCTCGACGTCCTTCAGGCCCGGATGGGCATTGTAGCCGAGCCGCTTGGCGATCTCCGGTTGCAGGTCGAAGGACAGCCGCTCCTCGGCCTTGCCGGTGGCGAAATGCATGTGACAGCGCACGGCCCAGAGGAAATCCTCGGCCTTGGCGAAGAGCTTGGCCTCACGCCTGGAGAACACGCCGGCCTCGACCAGCGCCTCGGTCGTGTTCACCCGGTAATGGTACTTGGCGATCCAGAACAGGGTGTTGAGGTCGCGCAGACCGCCCTTGCCTTCCTTGATGTTGGGCTCGACGAGATAGCGCGTGTTGCCGGTCTTGGCGTGGCGCGCGGACCGCTCCTCGAGCTTGGCGGCGATGAAGGCCTCGCTCGTCCCGGCCACAACTTCGGCCTCGAAGCGCGTGTCCAGCTCGGCCAGAAGCTCTTCGTCACCGGCAATGAGCCAGCGTTCGAGAATCGCGGTGCGGATGGTGAAGTCGGCGCGCGCCAGCTTGATGCATTCGTCGACGGTACGGGACGCGTGACCGACCTTGAAGCCCAGATCCCACAGGAGATACAGAAGATATTCCACCACCTGCTCGCCGAGTGCCGACTGCTTGTAGGGGAGGAGAAACAGGAGATCGATGTCGGAGCCGGGCGCCAGCGTGCCGCGGCCATAGCCTCCAACCGCCAGGACTGTCATCCGCTCGCCGGCCGACAGGTTGGCGGCATTGAAAACGAAGCGCAGGGCGTAATCGTGGATCGCGTGGATCACCGCGTCCTGCAGCCGGGCGAGACGACGCGCGCACAGGCTGCCGCTGCCATCCTCGAACAGCATTTCCTCGATGGTGGTGCGGCCGTCGCGGATCACGTCCCGCACCAGCGCCAGAACCTCGCTGCGCGCCGTGTTCGACGCCCCGCCGGCGCTGTCTTTCTCGGCGATCGCGGCCAGCCTCGCGCGCAGGCCATCCACGTCGAGAATGCCGACAAGGCTTTCCCCCTTGGGCAGGGAAGCGGGGCTCGACAAGGCGGCGGAGGCCTCCAGCATCGTCATCGGCAATCCTGATCGATCGAATTCGCGTTCGGCGGCAGGCTATATCCCATTCGCCAGCGCGAAGCGAGAAAGCCCGCAGATCATCACGTCCAGGAAGCGTGCGAGGGGCCAGGCGCACAAAAAAGGGCCGCCCCGCGGGACGACCCTTGATCGGCGGAAGGTGAATTCCGCCCCGTGCAATACCGGATTAGCGCTGGGTGGCGCCACGCTCGGCTTCGTTTGCCTCGGTGCGATAGAAGTCGCTGCCCGGAACAACCGAGGTCTCGTTGGTCGCGGCGGTCGTGTTGCCCTGGGCATAGCCATAGGCACGCGCGTCGGCCTGCTTGGTGGCAGCGGCGACGCCGCCGTCAGCGGTGACCTGGCGCTGGGCTTCCTCGTTGCGGGTCTCGTAGAATTCCGAACCCGGGATGATCGACTGTGCGACAGCCGGAGCGGCGATCGAAAGACCGATGACTGCTGCCGAAATAGCGATTACATTCTTCATTGTATTACCGTTCACTTAGATGATTTCAATTCTCTGCGTCGCCGGATACATGAAATATCCCGTGGCGCCGATTGATCCCGATTTAAGCACTGTATCGCTCGACAAAAGTGCCGGATTGTGAACAGTCCGTGGTCGAAATTCATTCTGGCTGAAATGGAACCCGATTGATGTCACGCCGGTGTGAACGAATGACCCGACGAGCCTGCAGAACGCAGAAAAGGGCCGCCCCTTTCGGGACGACCCTTTCAATGTGCTGCCCGCTAGAGTGCGGACGAAGCAGATTACTTGATGACGTTGGTGTTCGAGCCGTCCTGCAGCGCCTCACCCTTCTGGGTCTTGGCACCTTCCTCGGGCGAGAAGGTCGCGCCCGAACCCGGGATCAGCACGTCATCGCCGTTCTCCGGCGTGGTGGACGACGTGGTCATGCCGTTGTCCTCGGCGACATCGTTGCGCTCCTGCGCTTCGGCCGTCTCGGACTGCGTCTCGCTACCCGGCACGATGGTGGCCTGGGTGTCGTTGGCTTCCGGCGCCATGCCGGTCATGCCGTCGCTCTCGGCGACGTCGTTGCGCTCGGCAGCGTTGTTCTGCTCGATCACGGTTTCCGAACCGGGGATCTTCGGCGTGGCGTCCTGCGCCAGTGCACCAAAGCTGAACACCGAGGTACCAAGAAGGGCGGCGGTAAAGATAGCAGTCGTCTTCATAAGAAATGCCTTTCGTATGAGTATCAGTGTGAACACATCCGACGATGGCGTCGGTAAATTCACGATCGGCACAACAACGGCGCCCATCCCTGCCGGTTCCACACAAATCGACAGACCCGCCCGGGCCCGGATCACGAAGATGAGATGAGGCTGTCATGAGCGACGGGTGCGTGCAGCGGGCCGAACGCCCGCTGGGTCGGGGCGCACGGGGTCTCCCGCAGCTCTGCACCCGAAGGCACGGGAGCTGCCCAAGCCACCGCCCCATGCGTCAATCTGTCATGCAGCGGCGAATTCAGCCTTGCGGCTTCGCCAATCCCTTCAGCCGGTAAAGCTCTTCCAGCGCCTCGCGGGGCGACAGGCTGTCCGGATCGACCTCGGCCAGGGCGTCACGCAGGGCCGTATCGGCCGGCCGCTCCGGCGGCTCGCTCCGGCGCACGACCGCCGAGAACAGCGGCAGGTCGTCGACGAAGGCACTGCGCTTCTCGCCCTGCTCGCCGCGTTCGAGCTGGATCAGCACCTGTCGTGCCCGCTCCACCGCCTGCGTCGGCAGCCCGGCGAGCTTGGCCACCTGGATGCCGTAGGAGCGGTCGGCAACGCCGGGCTTCACCTCGTGCAGGAAGATGACCTCCCCTTCCCACTCCTTCACCCGCATGGTGGCATTCTTCATCCGGCCAAGCCGGGCCGCGAGAGCCGTCATCTCGTGGAAATGGGTGGCGAAGAGCGCCCGGCAGCGATTGACTTCGTGCAGGTGCTCGACGGCGGCAAATGCGATGGACAGGCCGTCATAGGTTGCCGTGCCACGGCCGATCTCGTCGAGGATGACCAGCGCCCGCTCGCCGGACTGGTTGAGGATCGCCGCCGTCTCGACCATCTCGACCATGAAGGTCGAGCGCCCTTCGGCGAGATCGTCGGAAGCCCCCACCCGGCTGAACAGACGGTCGACGATCCCGATATGGGCGCGGGTCGCCGGCACGTAGGAGCCGATCTGGGCGAGAACGGCCACGAGGGCGTTCTGGCGCAGGAAGGTCGACTTGCCGCCCATGTTCGGCCCGGTCAGCAGCCAGATCGCGCCGGCGTCGGCATCGTCGGGCGGCGACAGATCGCAGTCATTGGCGACGAACGGGTCGCCGCTTCCCGCCTTCAGCGCAGCCTCGACCACCGGATGCCGGCCGCATTCGACGTGAAACGCCAGGCTGTCGTCGACGAGCGGCGCGGTCCAGTCTTCGGCCACCGCAAGCTCCGCGAGAGCCGCGGAGACGTCGAGCACCGCCAGCGCCTCGGCGCCGCGCTGGATCGCCTCGGCGCAGCCGACGACGGTGTCGGCCAGACGGTCGAAGGTCGCCAGTTCGATGCGCAGCGCCTCGGAGGCCGCGCCCGCGATCCGGCTTTCGAGTTCGGACAGCTCGGTCGTCGTGAAGCGCATGGCGGAAGCCATGGTCTGGCGATGGATGAAGCGGGCGACGCCCTCGCCTTCGGTGAGGGCCTTCGCCTGTCCGTCGCTGACCTCGACGAAATAGCCGAGCACGTTGTTGTGCTTGATCCGCAGATTGCGAACCCCGGTCTCGGCGGCGTAGCGCCCCTGCAGTTCGGCGATCACCCGGCGGGAATTCTCGCGCAGGGCGCGGGCCTCGTCGAGTTCGGCGATGGCGCCCTCGCGCACGAAGCCACCGTCGCGCTTGAGCAGCGGCATGTCGTCGGCCAGCGTCGCGGCCAGCGGCTCCAGGCAGTGGCGCGGCAGCGCCGCCAGAGCGGCGGTGGCACGGGCGAGTTCGGCCGGCAGATCGCCGTCGAGGCTGGCGGCGATCGCCAGCCCCGCCTGCAGCCCGTCGCGGATCGCGGCAAGGTCGCGCGGACCGCCGCGGCCCAGCGACAGCCGCGACAGCGCCCGCTCCGTGTCCGGCAGTCCGCCCAATGTCGCGCGCAGGCGCTGGCGGGCGGTCATGTCGGCGATGAAATGCGCCACCGAGGCCTGGCGCTCGCGGATCGCCGCCGGATCGGTCAGCGGCCCGGCAAGGCGCCCGGCGAGGAGCCGGCCGCCGGCCCCGGTCACCGTCCGGTCGATGGTGGCGAGGAGACTGCCCTGCCGCTTGCCGGAAATGGTGCGGGTGAGCTCCAGCGAGGCGCGGGTCGCCGGATCGATCTGCATGAGCGAGCCGGGCGCGATGCGCTCGGGCCGCTGCAGGGCGGGGCGCGCCGCCAACTGGGTCTTGCCGAGATAGGCGATCAGTGCCGCGCCGGCGGCCAGCTCGACCCGCGAGAAACCACCGAAGCCTTCCAGCGTCGCCACGCCGAAGAACCGGCACAGTCGCTCTTCAGCGGTGGCGCCGTCGAACAGCGCCTGGGGCTCGGGCCGGGCCGTGCGGCCGAAGCGGCGCAGCAGCGGCTGCAGGGCCTCGTCGTGGAACACGGGATCGGCGACGACCAGTTCGCTCGGCTCGATGGCGGCGATGTCCGTGGACAGCCGCGCCATGTCGGTCTCGGCCAGGCGAAAGCTGCCGGTGGAGAGATCCGCCCAGGCCAGGGCGAAGGTCGCGCCCGGTCCGGAGCCGCCGAGCCGGGCCAGTGCCATCAGGTAATTCGGCCGGCCGGGCTCGAGCAGGGTCTCCTCGGTGATGGTGCCGGGGGTGACCAGCCGCACGACATCGCGCCGGACGACGGACTTGGCGCCGCGCTTGCGCGCCTCGGCCGGGTCCTCGACCTGTTCGCAGACGGCGACCCGGTGGCCGAGGGCAATCAGCTTGTGGAGATAGTCGTCGGCCGAGACCACCGGGACGCCGGCCATCGGAATGTCGTCGCCCAGATGCTTGCCGCGCTTGGTCAGCGTGATGCCGAGGGCGCGCGAGGCCTCGACGGCGTCGTCGAAAAACAGCTCGTAGAAATCGCCCATCCGGTAGAACAGGAGACAGTCGGGATTGGCCGACTTGATCTCGATGTACTGCGCCATCATCGGCGTCGGAGGCGGGGTCGCCGCGGCGTCCGTTTGCGCTGTCATCGCTTCGATCGTTCTCTTGCGTCCTTGTCGTCCGGTCGGTGGCAGAGGGGCCGTATGGGGCGTGGGAACACGTCCCGCGCCGGCCGCCAAGCTTCCCTTGGCATAGCTTTGCGGGTATCGCGATGGAAGAGGAGACACCAACAATCCCAAAGGGAGGGGCACCAGCATGCTTGATAAACCGGGCCAGCGTCCGCCATCCGTGACCGACCAGGAAGCCCTGGACTTCCACTCGCAAGGCCGTCCCGGCAAGCTCGAGATCAACCCGACCAAGCCGATGGCGACCCAGCGTGACCTGTCGCTGGCCTATTCACCGGGCGTCGCGGTTCCGGTCCGCAAGATCGCCGAGGACCCGGAAACGGCCTTCGACTACACCGCCCGCGGCAACATGGTCGCCGTCATCTCCAACGGCACGGCGATTCTCGGCCTCGGCAATCTCGGCGCGCTGGCCTCCAAGCCGGTGATGGAAGGCAAGGCCGTGCTGTTCAAGCGCTTCGCCGACGTCGATTCCATCGACCTGGAGGTCGACACGGAGAATGTCGAGGAGTTCATCAACTGCGTGCGGCTTTTGGGGCCGTCCTTCGGCGGCATCAATCTGGAAGACATCCGGGCGCCCGACTGCTTCGTCATCGAGGAGCGGCTGCGCGAGCTCATGGACATCCCGGTGTTCCATGACGACCAGCACGGTACCGCGATCATCGCCGCCGCCGGCCTGATCAACGCGCTGCACCTGACCGGCCGCGACCTGACCTCGACACGGCTGGTGGTCAACGGCGCCGGCTCGGCGGCGATCGCCTGCGTCGACCTTTTGAAGGCGATGGGCTTTGCCGCCCGCAACATCATCGTCTGCGACACCAAGGGCGTCATCCATCGCGGCCGCGAAAGCGGCATGAACCAGTGGAAATCGGCTCATGCGGTGGACACCGACCTGCGCACCCTCGCCGAGGCGATGGACGGCGCCGACGTGGTTTTCGGCCTGTCGGCCAAGGGCGCGCTGACGCCGGCGATGGTCGCCTCGATGGCCAAGAACCCGGTGATCTTTGCCATGGCCAACCCCGATCCGGAGATCACCCCCGAGGAGGTCGCCGAGATCCGCTCCGACGCGATCATGGCGACGGGCCGGTCGGACTATCCCAACCAGGTCAACAACGTCCTCGGCTTTCCCTACATCTTCCGCGGCGCGCTGGACGTGCGGGCCACGACCATCAACGAGGAGATGAAGGTCGCGGCGGCCGAAGCGCTGGCGGCGCTCGCCCGCGAGGACGTGCCCGACGACGTCGTGGCCGCCTATCGCGGCCAGCGCCCGCAATTCGGGCCGCGCTACATCATCCCGGTGCCGTTCGATCCGCGGCTGATCTCGGCGATCCCGCAGGCCGTGGCGAAGGCCGCCATGGACACCGGCGTCGCCCGCCGCGCGATCGGCGATTTCGAGGCCTATGACAAGGAGCTGCGCTCGCGCCGCGACCCGATCGTCTCGACCCTGCAGCGCATCTATGACGGCGTGCGCCGGGAACCCAAGCGCGTCGTCTTCGCCGAGGGTGAGGAGCCGCAGGTGATGCGGGCTGCCCTCGCCTATGTGAACCAGAATCTGGGCACCGCGATCCTGCTCGGCCGCGAGGCCGAGATGCGCGAGACCGCCCGCGAGGCCGGCATCGACCTCGAACGGCCGGGGCTGGAGATCATCAATGCGCGGCTGTCCAACCGGGTGGAGGCCTATACCGACCTTCTCTACAGCCGGCTACAGCGCAAGGGCTATCTGCATCGCGACTGCGTGCGGATGATGCGCAACGACCGCAACCATTTCGCCAGCGCCATGGTCGCCACCGGCGATGCCGACGCGATGGTGTCGGGCGTGACGCGCAACTACCAGACGGTGCTTGCGGACGTGACCCGCGTTCTCGATGTCGAGCCGGGCCATTGCATGATCGGCGTCTCCATCGCCCTGTGCCGCGGGCGCACCGTGCTGGTCGCCGACACGGCGGTGCACGACATGCCGAATGCCGAGGAACTGGCCGACATCGCGGTGGAGGCCGCGGCCATGGCCCGTAAGATGGGCTACGAGCCGCGGGTGGCGATGCTGGCCTATTCGACCTTCGGCAATCCGCCGGGAGACCGGGCGCAGAAGGTGCAGGATGCGGTCCGCATCCTCGACAGCCGGAATGTCGATTTCGAGTATGATGGCGAAATGAACGCCGACGTGGCGCTGAATGCCGAGATCATGGAGCAGTACCCGTTCTGCCGCCTGTCCGGCCCGGCCAACGTCCTGGTCATGCCGGCCTTCCACTCGGCCTCGATCGCCACCAAGATGCTGCAGGAGCTCGGCGGATCCAAGGTGATCGGACCGCTGCTGGTCGGGCTCGAGCGGCCGGTGCAGATCGTCTCGCTCGGTGCCCGGGATTCCGACATCGTCAACATGGCGGCCATCGCCGCCTATGACGCGATCGGCTGATCGACACGACGGGCCGGGGCGGATCGGATGCGCCCCCGGCACCAATGCGTTCACCCCTCGGTGCGTTGTAGCGCCGACCGGTTCGGGCCATTTGCGGATTGTCAGCCTGCGTTCATCGAAGGCATGCTAGTTCGGGCATCTTGCAGGCGGAGATCACTCGGCCGAAGATGTCACCGTCGGCTGACGGGGCACGGATCGGCGTCTGCGGGCGCTGCCGCTCCGTGACAATGCCGTTCACCTGCCGATCGTACCCGGCAGGCCATCGCCTGAGGAAGTCGAGTCATGCCGAACACCATGCAGATCGCAGTCGCAGCTCTCCTGGCGATGACGCTGGGCGCCGCCGCGCAGGGCAGCGACGAAAAGGTCAATGTGCTGCAATACGCGCTGTCGCATCCGTCGGACAACGCCCAGATGCAGCGCCCCCCGGCGCTCGGCGATTCGGTGCCGGCAAGCGTCAACCTGCAGCAGGCCAACGGCAATACGAGCTTTGCCTATTTCTACTATGCCGGCCAGCCGGTCATCGTCGACCTGAAGACCCGCAGCATCGTGCGGATCGGCGAGTAGCAGCCTCCCGCCGCCGGAACGCGGCGGCAAGACACGAGGGCCCGGGGCCGCCGCTCAGGCGGCGAAGCGGCCCGCATCGGCGCCGTAATGGCCGATATAGCGCGGATTGATCCGTTCGCGCGGCAGCACGACGAGAACGTCGGTGGTGCCGAACTGGTGGTCGACCACTGCCCCTTCCCCGATATAGCCGCCGAGGCGGAGATAGCCCTTCAGGAGCGGCGGCATCTGCGCCAGCGCCGATCGCATGTCGGCGATCTCGCCCATGTCCGGGAAGAACGTGCCGCGATGGGCATGGGCGCGCACGGCCCATTCGGCCGGGGCCGGGGCGTTCTGCTTCAGGAAGGCCAGCGGGAGCGCCAGCGCCTTGGTGTCGGTTCCGGCCAGCGAGGCGCAGCCGAACAACACGTCGATGTCGTGGGCGAGGACATAGCTCCAGATCCCCTGCCAGAGCAGTTCGACGGTGCGCTTGCCGCGATAGTCCTTGAGGACGCAGGAGCGTCCGAGTTCGAGAAAGCGCTTGCCGGAATGGCGGGCAATCATCGGCGCGATGTCGAATTCCTGCGCCGTATAGAATCCACCGGCCAGTTCCGCCATCTCCGCCCGCATCAGGCGGTAGGTGCCGACGATCCGATTGGTCGTCGAGCCGCCGCGCTTGTGATCGATCACCAGAAGATGGTCGCAATAGCGATCGAAACCGTCGCTGTCGCGCCGCGTCATCTTCTGGAATTTCGACGGCTGGGCGCTCATCTCCTCGTAGAAGACGCGATAGCGCAGCTGCTGCGCCGCCTTGACCTCGGCCGAGCTGCGCGCGAGCCGCACCTCGAGTTCGCCGATGCGGCCGAGGATCGGGGTCGCGGGGTCGAAGCTGATCGGCACCCGGCGCATCTTGGCGGGTACGAAGCGAAGGGCGACATTGCCGAAATCGAACGCCGCAGGACGCGGGGTCACGGCGGATACATGTCGGGTCCCGTCCACGGTCATCGCAACTCTCCCTCGATCCCCATGCCATCCACGCGGTACAAAGCTTCGGCGACGTTTTGATGACCGGCGCCCTCGCCCGTCACCTCTCTCGCGCCTTGAGGATACGCCCGAAGGCATCCTCCCGGGACAAACTGCGCGGTTTTGACCACCCGTCGCCTCTGCCGTCGGACCGTCCAACGGCGCGGCGATCCGCCGAAAATGGCGTCGCCGCGGCCCCTTATCAACTCATGTCGACGACGACACGCCCGCGGATCTGGCCGTCGATGATCTTACCCGCGGCCTCCACGATACCATCAAAGTCGATATCGGTCGCGATCGCTCGCAGCTTGGCCGGATCGAGATCCTCGGCCAGCCGCTTCCAGGCCTGCATCCGCCGCAGTTTCGGCGCCATGACGGAATCGATGCCGAGCAGCGAAACCCCGCGCAGGATGAAAGGCGCCACCGATGCCGGCAGATCCATTCCCTGGGCGAGGCCGCAACAGGTGACGACACCGCCGTAACGGGTCGCCGCCAGGACGTTGGCGAGGGTGTGGCTGCCGACCGCATCGACGCCGCCGGCCCAGCGCTCCTTGGCCAGCGGCTTGCCCGGCTCCGACAGTTCGGCACGGTCGATGATCTCGCTCGCGCCCAGATCACGCAACCAGCCGGCTTCCGCCGGGCGACCGGTCGAGGCGATGACGGTCCAGCCAAGCTTCGACAGCAGCGCGACCGCGACCGAGCCGACACCCCCGGAGGCACCGGTGACGACCACCGGTCCGGCCTGGGGGCGCAGGCCAGCATCTTCCAGCGCCATAACCGACAGCATGGCGGTGTAGCCGGCGGTGCCGATCGCCATGGCGTCCTTGGCCGAGAAGTTCTCCGGCAGCGGCACCAGCCAGTCGCCGTTCAGCCGTGCCCGCCCGGCAAAGGCGCCGTGATGGGTTTCTCCGACACCCCAGCCGTTGAGGACGACCTTGTCGCCCTCCTTCCAGTCGGCATGGGTGGAGCGCAGCACAGTCCCGGCGAGGTCGATCCCGGGGATCAGGGGCCAGCGGCGGACCACCGGGCCCCGGCCGGTGATTGCCAGCCCGTCCTTGTAATTGACCGTCGTGGCCTCGACCGCGACGTCCACGTCGCCGTCCATCAGCTCGTCCACCGACATCTCGACGATATCGACCGACTGCTTCTTTGCCTCGTCCCGCGATACGCGGATCGCCCGGAATGTCTCGCTCATCCTGCGCTCTTTCCGTTCCCTGTGATCGCTCGCCCTGCCTTATCTGACAAAGGGCGCACGTCGGGGTTGTCAATCGGCGGCGCCGTCCGTCCCGGCCTTCGCCCGATCGCGGCGCGGCTGCAGCACGAACTCGTCGAAGAGGATCACCATCGCCCCGACGGTGATGCAGGCATCGGCCAGGTTGAAGATGGCGAAGGCCCAGACCGGCGTGTGGAAATAGACGTAGTCGACCACATAGCCGAGCAGGACGCGGTCGATGAGATTGCCGATCGCGCCGCCGACGATGATGGCGAGGCCGAAATGGGTCAGCCGCCGGTCCGCCGGGGTTTTGATCCAGAGGATCATCACCACGACCAGAACCACGCCGGCCAGAGCGGCGAGCCCGACATCGCCCACCCCGGAGAACATCGAGAAGGCGATGCCATCGTTGCGGGCGTGGTAGATCGCCAGGAACGGCAGCAACTCGATCGCCTCGCCGAGGGCCATATTGGCGACCACGAGCGCCTTGATCATCTGGTCCGCCATGACGGCCAGCACGACGATCAGGATGTTGAACAGAACGAGGTTGCGGCTCACAGCGTCAGCGCTCCACGCCGCGCCTCGAACAGCATCACGCCCGTCGCGACCGCCAGATTGAGGCTGTCGGCGCGGCCGGACTGGGGAATGCGCACCAGCACGTCGCAGCTGCGCGCGAGCGACGGCGTCAGGCCGGCCTGCTCGTTGCCCATCAGCAGGATCGTCGGCTGGGCGCCGTATTCGGGTTTGCGGTAGTCGACGACGCCTTCCATGTGGGTGCCGGCGACGAGGCCGGAAAAGCCCTTGCGCCATTCCAGGAACTCGGCCTCGCTCGCCTTGGCCAGCGGCACGGCGAAGATCGAGCCCATGGTCGCCCGCACGGTTTCCAGCGAGAACGGATCGACCGTCTCGCCGATCAGGACGACGCCCGACGCCCCCGCGGCATCGGCAGTTCTGAGGACCGTGCCGAGATTGCCCGGATCGCGGACGCGGTCGAGCGCGACGATGACATTGCGGCCCGACACGTCGAGCTTGGCCAGCGGCGTCAGCCGGCGACGGAACACGCCGACGGCATTCTGCGGATTGTCGCGGCGGGTGATCGCCTCCAGCACCTTGGCGTTGGCTTCAAGGACGTCGCCGCCCAGCGATACGGTCCGCGCGGCGGTCTTCTCCAGGAATTCGTGCCCGGCGGCGGCACGGGCGATGACCAGCGTCTGGATCTCCCAGCCCGCGTCGAGCGCGTCGCCGACGAGCTTCAGCCCTTCCGCGAGGAACAGGCCAGTCTCGTCGCGATGGCGCTTCTGGGCCAGCGCTCGGATGTCCTTGACGATGGGGTTGGAGACGCTGGACACCTCCTTGACCCGACCGGGGGCGCGGGTCGGGGCAAAATGCCGGCCGTCACCGGTCTCGGGCGGGCGCGAGCGGTCAGACATCGGGGGCACTCCAGCGGGAAAACAGGGATGTGGACAGGACCCGCGGCTCGGCGCCGTCCTCGCGAATGACGAGTTCGCCGGATGCGAGGTCGCCGCCGAGACCGCGCATGGTCTCCCCCATCAGCGCCGACAGGGAATAGAACGAGGCGCGGATGGAATAAGCGGTGAGGATCACGAAGAGCGGCTTATCGGACAGCAGCGCCCGGGTCAGCGACAACAGATACGGCAGATCCTCGAAGAGCTGCCAGACCTCGCCCTTGGGACCGCGGCCGAATTTCGGCGGATCGAGCAGGATCGCGTCGTACTGGCTGCCGCGCTTGATCTCGCGCTCGGCATAGCGGACGGCGTCCTCGCAGATCCAGCGGACCGGCCTGTCGCCGAGCCCGGCCATCTCCTGGTTCTCGCGCGCCCAGCCGATCGCCTTCTTGGAGGCGTCGACATGGGTCACATCGGCTCCGGCCCGGGCCGCCACCAGCGAGGCGACACCGGTATAGCCGAACATGTTGAGCAGCCGGACCGGCGTCTGGCGCGCGCGGTTGGCCTTGCGGATCGCGTCCTCGGCGAAGGACCAGTGGGCCGCCTGCTCGGGAAACACGCCGACATGGCGGAACGAGGTGAAGCGACCCTGATAGGACAGCCCGTCATAGGTCAGCGGCCATGTCTCGCCGAGCGGCTCCTTCGGGAAACGCCAGCGGCCGGTGCCTTCCTCGTCCGTGTCGCCGGTGAACTCGGCGTCGGCATCCTGCCACCGGGCCGGATCGCGCGGCTCCCATATCGCCTGGTTCTCCGGACGGCGCACCAGCAGCGGTCCGTAGCGCTCGAGCTTCTCGCCGCGCCCTGAATCCAGCAGCGCATAGTCAGGCGTCGCCGCCACCGTCAGGATCAGCGGGCCGGATTCCGGCGGCCGTTCGCCCGTCGGCGCCGGCAGGTCCAGCCGGGTCACCGCAGGCGGCTCGACGCGCGGGGCCTTAGCCTCGGCCGTCTGACCGGCGGGCGATGGCGCGCGCGTGCGCTGCCGTCCGGCGCCGGTGTCCTTGACCTGCGCGGAGCCCGATTTTGCCGCGGCCTTGCGGCCCATCCGCCGTGCTCGCGCCAAGACGAGCCTCCCTGCCTGTTTGTGTAAACGCGCTCCTTAGCGGTTCCGCCCCATCTTGGCAAAGCGATGCAAAACGTGGTCGTTAAGGACGGCATCAAGCTGACGGGGCCTTCGCACGCCCCACCCACCAGGGAGGAACTGTCGATGGATCTCAAGGGCGAATACCGGCTCCCGGCCCGGCGCGAAGCAGTGTGGGCGGCGCTGAACGACACCGACGTTCTGCGCGACTGCATTCCCGGCTGCCAGAGCCTGGAGATGACCGGCGAGAACGAGATGGCCGCGACGGTGGTGACCAAGATCGGCCCGGTGAAGGCGAAGTTCGAGGGTCAGGTCCGGCTGGAGAACATCGAGGCTCCGCAGAGCTATTCGATCGTCGGCGAAGGCAAGGGCGGGATCGCCGGCTTCGCCAAGGGCGGCGCCGACGTGCATCTCGCCGAAGACGGCGACGAGACGATCCTCACCTACGACGTCAAGGCGCAGGTCGGCGGCAAGATCGCCCAGCTCGGCGGCCGGCTGATCGATTCCACCGCCAAGAAGCTGGCCGGCCAGTTCTTCGACTGCTTCGCCGAGAAGGTGTCGGGGCGAGCCAGTTCCGCGGAAGGCACGACCGAGGCCGTCTGAGGGGCGATCAGGCCCGACTTCGCACGGGACAATGGCGAGGCTGATTTCGATCGGCCTCGCATGCGCCGACGGTCGCCGCCCGATCAGGCGGCGCGGGAGGTGACCAGCGTGGTCGACGTGCCGGAGGCCTTGGCGCGCTCTTCCTGAAGATGACGCAGCTTGGCCTCGTTCTCGCTCGCCTCGCGGCGCAAGCGCTCGACCTCGTATTTCCGCTTCCAGGATTTGCGCCGGTAATGGGACTGGGTCAGCCAGGTGCCGATGCCGCCGAGCACCACGCCGAGGATCACCGCGCCCAGAAGCAGGATGAAGAGCGGCGCCGAGAAGGCGAGCTGCGGCAGGGTGCCGATCGGGTCGAGCGAGACCGGAACCGCCTGCCGGTTGGCCACGCAGAAGACGATCAGCACGATCGCGATCGGCACGAGAATGATGAAGGACAGGATTTTCGAGATCATCAGACGTCGCCCCAGATGCTGTTTTGTCGTGCGCCCGGATCGAACGGAATCGATCTCCCGGTCGATGCAGGCCATTGCCAGTGACTGAAGATGGGCCACCGCCGGTTCGCGTCAATCACCCGGCAGCCTCGGCGCGCGCCGACCGGAGGCGCCGCCCGGCCAGTCGCGGCAGCGAGACACGGATCGCCCCGGTCTAACCTGTACGGTTTCTGTCAGCGGATCGCCCTCGCCCCCACGAGGTTCCGCCGACCGAACGCCGCATCAGTCGGCGTTGAGGCGCTCGCGCAGTTCCTTGCCGGCCTTGAAGAACGGCACCCATTTCTCTTCGACGGCGACCGCCTCGCCGGTGCGCGGATTGCGGCCCGAGCGCGGCGGGCGATGCTTGACCGAGAAGGCGCCGAAGCCGCGCAGCTCGACCCGGTTGGATTCGCACAGCGCGCCGGTGATCTCGTCGAAGATCGCGTTGACGATCGTTTCCACGTCGCGCTGGTAGAGATGTGGATTACGCGTGGCGATGGCCTGCACGAGTTCCGACTTGATCAAGCGACTGCTCCCCCTGAGCACGGTTTGAGATGCCCGTCTCCGCTCGACCCCAATCGGAACGGTGGGCAGTGCGCGACAATCCAGTTGTTTCCGCCACTTAACGCAGCGAGGACGCACCGCCCAAAGGCTGCCAGAGCGACACGAGACCGTCAAGGTGACCGGCCTTGCGAAGCACGGCGGTGGTCAGCGAGCCCGACCGGGGATCGAGGCCGAAAACGCCGTAGATCGCCGCCCGGGCACCGGCGAACATCGAGAAGTCGAAGCCGTCATCCTTGGGCTCGCGGTCGACGATGACCAGATCCCTGGCAATGCCGCGGTCCTCTTCGAACCAGCGGCGCACCTCGTTCTCGCCGCCCAGTGCGTCGACCAGCCGGTTCTTCAGGCCCTGCTGGCCGCTGAAGATCGAACCGTCGGCAAGGGCTTTTGCCTCCGCCATGCTCATGTCGCGACGCTCGGCGACCAGCGCGACGAACCATTCGTAGGTGTCCATCACCAGCCGGTTGATCATCTCCTTGGCCGCCTCCGGGGCGGGTGCGAAGGGCGACGGCTCCGCCTTCAGCGGCGCCGACTTGATGGCATTGACCTCGACCCCGACCGTCTCGAGAAGCTGCGAGGCATCGACATACTGGAAGATGACGCCGATCGAGCCGACGATGGAGGTGCGACGGGCCACGATGTGATCGGCGCCCGAGGCGATCATGTAGCCGGCCGAGGCCGCCAGCGTGCCGACTTCGGCCGCCACGGGCTTCACTTCGGCGATAGCCCGCACCGCCTCGTAGATGGATTCGCCGCCGACCGTCGTGCCGCCCGGGGAATCGATGCGCAGGACCACCGCCTTCACGGCGTCCTCGTCCTTCAGCCGATCGAGAAGGTCGAGCAGCTTCTGGTCCTCGAGGATCATCCCCTCGATCGAGACGCGGGCAATCTGGTCCTTGGAAGTCGCCATGCGGTCGGCCGACAGGGCGTAGGCGCCCGCAGCGATGGCAATGGCGACGATCACGATGGCGGCGACGCGCCAGAAACTGAGCTTGCGGCGCAGCCGGCGACGGTCGATCAGATCCTCGATCGCGGACATGGTGCTCTCCGTGCGAGCGGACGCCCAGTCGCCCGCGCCGCGAGGGTTACAGCATCACTTGTGAAGATGGAATCGGTTTTCCGGGCGCAACGCCGCGATCCGGCGGCCGGTATGCCTCGACGGCCCGCCGGACCGTCCCCATATGGCGGCGACCGGCGTCCCGGCATACGAACAATTCACATTTTACGGATACTGCTGGACGCGTATCTCGGCCGGACGCAAAAACCCCGTATTGCTGTGCAGGATGCGCGAACCGCCCTCGCGGCGCCGCAACGGCAGGCAGGGAGCGATGGCACGCAGAGGACGAAATCGATGGTAGACAGCGACCATCCCCAGTTGCGTGCGGCCCAGCTCGGGGATCGCGCCCGCACACCTCCCGCGTCACGGGCCTCGCACGAATTCGCGCGGGCCCGGCGGCATTCGCGGCTCGTGCGCATTCTGAAGATCGGTTTGCCGGCCCTCGCCGCGATCATCGTCGTCGGCGGCATTGCCGTGACCTGGGTGGCGCGCAGCCTGCCGGAGGATTTCTCCGTCACCGGCACCTCCATCGAGGACGGTCGCATCGTGATGCAGGATCCGCGGATGTCGGGAATCGACGGCAAGAACCGCCCCTATGAGCTGGTCGCGGAACGGGCGATCCAGGCACTGGGTGGCGGCGGCGTCGATCTGGAGACGATCGCCGCCAAGATCGCCATCGACGACGAGACATCGGCCAATATCGAGGCCGCCTCCGGCAAATACGATCCGAACGCGGAAACCCTCGCCCTCGACGGCGGCGTGCGGGTCGAGACCACCAACGGGATTACCATCAGCCTGGCGGCGGCCGACATCGACATTGCCAGCGGCGCCTTGCAAGGCAAGGGTCCGGTCCGGATCGAAACCCCGGAACAGACCATCGAGGCGAGCTCCCTGAACCTGACAAATGGCGGCGACGTCATTACCTTCGGCGGACGGGTGAAGATGTTGCTGCGCCCGGACAAGTCGTCGCAAGCCCTGCAACAAGCGTCAACCAGCGAGTAGTTCATGCCAAGCATCATTCCCCGCAGCGCGAACATCGCCGGCGCCGTCCTCCTCGTCGGGCTTGCGCTCGGTGCGCTGGCGCCTGCCAAGGCGCAGCAGACCGAACCCGGCCTCGGCAAGAGTTTCGGAGGCCTGCAGGTCGACGGCGACCAGCCGATCTCCATCGAATCGAACCAGCTGGTCGTCGACGACGCGAAGGCGGTCGCGACCTTCACCGGCAACGTCCAGGTCGAACAGGGCGAGACGGAGCTGCGCACCGGCCGTCTCGTCGTCACCTACAAGAAGGACGAGACCGGCGGCAGCCAGCCCGCCGGTGGCGGCGGCCTGCCGGGCGGCTCGAACCAGATCGAGCGGCTGGAAGCCAGCGAGAAGGTCTATGTGAAGTCGGCCGATCAGGTCGCCACGGCCGACCAGGCCGATTTCGACATGGGGACCCAGATCGTGGTGATGCGCGGCAATGTCGTTCTCACCCAGGGCCAGAACGTCGCCGAGGGTTGCCGGCTCACCATCCAGATGGACACCGGGCTCGCCCGGCTGGAAAGCGCCTGCGACGGCAGTGCCGAGACCGGCGGCCGCGTGCGGCTGATGCTGACGCCCGGCGCCGGGCAGGCAACGAATTGAGGCTGGCGTTGAAACGTCAGCCCGCCACCGCGGCCATGGCCCATGCCGAGCCGGGCCCGCACCCGGCCGCGCCGACCTATGGCCTGCCGCACGGGATGGGCGACCTTGAAGGTCTCCATCCGGATGCGGCCGAGGGCACGCTGGCGGCCGCCGGCCTGACCAAGAGCTATCGCGGCCGACGGGTCGTCGACGATGTCGGCCTGCTGGTCCGGCGCGGCGAGGCGGTCGGCCTGCTCGGCCCGAACGGCGCGGGCAAGACCACCTGCTTCTACATGATCACCGGGCTCGTGCCCGTCGATCAGGGCCGCATCATGCTCGACGGCCACGACATCACGACCGTGCCGATGTATCGGCGCTCGCGGCTCGGCATCGGCTATCTGCCCCAGGAAGCGTCGATCTTTCGCGGCCTGTCGGTCGAGGACAACATCCGCGCCGTGCTCGAGGTGGTGGAGCCGGATCGCGACGTGCGCGAAGAGGAACTGACGGCGCTGCTCAGCGAGTTCCACATCGATCATCTGCGCAAGCAGGCCTCGACCTCGCTGTCGGGCGGCGAGCGGCGGCGCTGCGAGATCGCCCGGGCCCTCGCCTCGAAACCCACCTTCATGCTGCTGGACGAGCCTTTCGCCGGCGTCGATCCGATCGCCGTCTCCGACATCCAGCAACTGGTCCGGCATCTGACCAAACGCGGCATCGGCGTGCTCGTCACCGACCACAATGTGCGCGAGACGCTGGGTCTGATCGACCGCGCCTACATCATGCATGCCGGCGCGGTGCTGACCCACGGCAAGCCGCAGGAAATCGTCGACAATCCGGATGTGCGCCGGTTCTATCTCGGCGACGAATTCAGCTTCTAGCCGGTCCCTGCACAATCTCTGCGCAACCGCCTCCCGGCGATTGCGCCGGTCGACGGGCCGTCGATTCCGGAACCACCGGGACGCGCGCAATCGCACGCCGCAACCGCGCCGCGCGACGCCGTGGCGCGATCGAACTCACATTGACAACGAATGCGGCAAGCCGCTTTGATGGCCGGTAACGGGCCGCGTGATCGATGCGGTCCCGACCGGGGGCGCCAATCGTCCCCACCAGCAGTCCGCACTGGGGAGTGTCTCGGCGTCCATGGCTCTTTCCGCCAAACTGCAGATGCGGCAATCGCAATCGCTGGTGATGACGCCCCAGCTGCTGCAATCGATTCGGCTGCTGCAGTACTCCAATGTCGAGCTGGCGGCCTATGTCGACGGCGAAATGGAGCGAAATCCGCTGCTTGCCGCGGGCACCGCGGAGGCCTCCGGCCGCCCGGGTGCGGAGATGGACACACCGACCGATTCGCCCGTGCTGCTCCAGCCTCGCGAAGAAGCGGCCGCTGGCACGCAGATCACCGGCTCGGAAAGCGACAGCGCGGCCTTCGAGAGCGGCTTTGCCGGGCGCGAGGACGCCGGCGACCGGCCGGAGCGAACCGCCCCTATTGCCCGCGGCGAAGGCCGCATCGCGGCCTCCGATCATGATTTCAGCGTCGAGGATCTGGCCGAGCGGCGGCCGTCGCTCAACGCCCATGCCCTTTCGGAGGTGCGCGACGCAGTGTCGGCCGGCCCCGCCCAGAAGATCGGCGAAGCGATGGTCGAGCATCTCGACGAGAGCGGCTATCTGCGCCTGTCCTGCGACCAGCTTGCCACCGATCTCGGCGTGACGGTCACCGAGGTCGAGGCGGTGCTGACGACCATCCAGAGCGAAGCGACGCCGGCCGGCCTGTTCGCCCGCGACCTTGCCGAATGCCTCGCCATCCAGCTGCGCCGCCGCAACCGCTTCGACCCGGTCATCGCCGCCGTGATCGACAATCTCGACCTTCTCGCGCGACGGGACTTCGCGGCGCTGAGGCGGCTGACCGGCGAGGACGAATCCGGCTTGATGGACATCCTGGCCGAGATCCGGGGCCTCGACCCCAAGCCCGGCCACGCCTTCGACCACGAGGGCTTCGAGTCGATCGTGCCCGACGTCCTCGTCACCGAAGCGCCGGACGGCGGCTGGCAGGTGGAACTCAATCCCGACGCCCTGCCCCGGGTGCTCGTCGACAACAATTATCTGCGCACCGTGCGCAGCGGCGGCTTGTCCGACGACGACCGCGCCTTCATCGGCGAATGCCAGCAATCGGCCAACTGGCTGGTGCGGGCGCTCGACCAGCGGGCCAAGACCATCGTCAAGGTCGCCAGCGAGATCGTGCGGCGGCAGGACGGCTTCCTGACCCACGGCATCGGCGGATTGAAGCCGATGACGCTGATGGCCGTCGCCGAGGCGATCGGCATGCACGAATCGACCGTCAGCCGGGTGACGGCGACCAAGTTCATCGCCACGCCCCGCGGCACCTTCGAGATGCGCTTCTTCTTCACCGTGGCGATCGCCTCGGCCAATGGCGGCGACGCCCATTCGGCCGAAAGCGTGAAGCACCGCATCAAGCTGCTGATCGATGCAGAAAGCCAGGGCAAGGTGATGTCCGACGACGACATCGCCGCCATCTTGAAGAAGGAAGGCATCGATCTGGCACGCCGCACCGTGGCCAAGTATCGCGAGGCGCTCGGCATTCCCTCTTCGATCCAGCGTCGACGCGAGATGAACGCACGGCGGCTGGCCTCCTGATGGCGGTTCGCCCCACGGACTCACCGGCCCGACGAGACCCCTGCGCAGGTGCCTGCGACGGGTCCGTCGGGGCTGCGTTGACACTCCAGGCGATCCTCCCTAGAAGGCGCCACTTCTCGAGCCCGGAGGGCAAGATGCCCGCTCATCCCGCAATTGCGACGACCGGACGGCATCCAACTCCGGCCCGGCGCGTTTCTGTCGACCGGTTCACGAAACCGGGTCAACTGTCATTGCAAGGGAGTTTCCAGCCATGACACTGCGTATTTCGGGAAAGCACATGGACATCGGCGACGCGTTCCGCACGCGGATCGGTGATCGTCTGAACGAAGCGGTCGACAAATATTTCGACGGAAATTTTTCCGGCACGGTCGTCGTGTCGAAGAACGGTTCGCGTTTCTCGACCGACTGCGTGGTGCATCTCGATACCGGTGTCGTCTTCCAGGCGGCGGGCCAGGCCCACGAGCCGGATGTGAGCTTCGCCGAGGCCGCCGAGCGGATCGAGAAGCGGCTGCGCCGCTACAAGCGGCGCCTGAAGGACCACAAGGCGTCCTCGACCGAGCATCGCGACATGGCCTATTCGGTGATGGCGGCGATCCCGGAAGAGGAAGAGGAACTTCCCGAGGACTTCTCCCCGGCGATCATCGCCGAAACCACGCTGAAGGTCGGCACCCTGTCGGTCGCCGGCGCGGTGATGGAACTCGACCGCCAGGACAGCCCGGTGGTGGTGTTCCGCAATGCCAAGTCCGGCGACCTGAATCTCGTGTTCAGGCGTGCGGACGGCAATTACGGCTGGGTTGATCCGTCGACCTACGCAGAGCGGGCGTGAGCGCCACACAAGGTTCGGCGCTCACATTCACGCGCTACGCAGGATAAGGCATCGCAGCGATGGACTTCGAAACGCTCATCGAACCGGCGGCGATTCTGCCCGGCTTGCGAGCCAATTCCAAGAAGCAGGTGCTTCAGGAATTGGCCGAGAAGGCCGCGGAGATCACCGGACTCACCGAGCGCGAGATCTTCGAGACGATCCTGCAGCGCGAGAAGCTGGGCTCGACGGGCGTCGGCAACGGCATCGCCATCCCGCATGGCAAGCTGCCGACGCTCGACCGGATCGTGGGGGTGTTCGCGCGCCTCAGCCGTCCGGTGGAGTTCGACGCTCTCGACGATCAGCCGGTGGATCTCGTCTTCCTGCTTCTGGCGCCCGAAGGTTCGGGCGCCGACCATCTGAAGGCCCTGTCCAAGGTGGCCCGGCTGCTGCGCAATCCGGACACCGTGGCCAATATCCGCGGCTCGCGGGATGCCGGCTCGATCTATTCGCTGATGACGGCGGCCGCGACCCAGAACGCCGCCTGAACCGGGCAGCTCCGGCTTTTATCCTCGACAACAAAAAGGCGGGCCTGCACATGCAGACCCGCCTTCTTGGTTTTCAGCGTGACGCGCTGCTGTCAGTGGGTGCTGACGGTCTGCAGCTCGTTCTCGTCGGCGCTCGCCAGGATGCTGCCGCGGTCGTCGGAGACTGCCAGCGGCGTGCCGTCGGCGGAGAACAGCGCCCACAGGTTCAGGCCCGGCTCGATCGACTTGGCAGCCGGGAAACGGGCGCGCATGTCGTCGGAGGACATGCGGCGCAGATAGGCGAGGTGTCCCTCGCCAACGGCCGCGAGGTCGGTCTCGCTCATGGTCGAAGCGATGTCATGGGTCATGGGACGTCTCCTTTCTAGGCAAACGTAGGCAGTTCGGGTCAGTCGGCGACCGCGATCTGGATCTTCTTGACGACTCGCTCGGGTTCCGGCTTGGCCAGATCCACGAGCAGGAGGCCGTTCTTCAGGGTTGCGCCGGTGATCCGCATGCCGTCCGCGAGCAGGAAGCATTTCTGGAATTGCCGCGCCGCGATGCCGCGATGCAGATATTCGCGCTCCGCATCGTCGGTCTGGCGACCACGGATCATCAACTGGTTCTCTTCCGTCGTGACCTCCAGATCCTCTGGACTGAACCCCGCCACCGCCAGGGTGATGCGGATCAGGTCCTCGCTCTTGGCGTCGGTCGGCTTCGGACGGATGCGTTCGATGTTGTAGGGCGGATATCCGTCGCCGCCCTTGGCGATCCTCTCCAGCGTCTTTTCGACACTGTCGAAGCCAAGCAGCAACGGGCTGGAAAACGGCGTCATTCGGCTCATCGGTCGTGAAGTCCTTCGGAAAGCGACTTTCGGTGGCAGCGGCCCTGACAGGCACCGCTCCGGCCAATGCACTCCATATGGCGTCGCCCCCCGCTCCATTCAATCGTTCGCCGTTCCGCATCCGGTTCGCCGGTTGATCCGCATCGTCGCACCGCTTCCTTGCCAAACGAAAAACGGCGGCCCGCTCGCGCGAACCGCCGTTCCGTCAATCCGCCACGAACCGGTCAGGAGGCCGTGGTCGGACCGGGTCGGAAGTTCAGCGCCACGCCGTTCAGGCAATGGCGCTTGCCGGTCGGTGCCGGGCCATCGTCGAAGATATGGCCGAAATGGCCGCCGCAGGTGGCGCAATGGACTTCGGTCCGCGTGTAGATCAGCCGGAAATCCTCGCGAGTGCCGATCACGTCGTCCGACAGCGGGGCCCAGAAACTCGGCCAGCCGGTACCGGAATCGAACTTGGTCTCGGACGAATAGGCCGGCGTGTCGCAGCCGGCGCAGGCGTAGAGACCGGACTTCTTGTTGTCGTTCAGCTGGCTGGAGAAGGGCCGTTCGGTCGCCTCCTCGCGCAGCACCGCGAACTGGTCCGGGGTCAGGAGCTTGCGCCACTCCTCCTCGGTCCTGGTAACGGGGAAGGTCTCGTCCTTGGCGTGGGCGCCGGCGCGGAAAAACAGGCTTCCGCCGATCGCCGTCACTGCCAGGGCGGCCGTGCTTGCCAGGAAGTTTCGTCTGCGCATGGGACATCTCCTTCTGTGGGCCGGCTGATGTGATCCGCGCGGCGGGCGCGCCGCGGCGATCCCTTGCCGATCGCCGCCATTCACCGGATATGGCTCGCTTCGCTATCGCATGCCAGCTTGTTACGCAGAAGTGACAGACGACATATCCCGCGCCGGTGACGGCGCGGGAGATCGGGTGGCGGGACCGCCGCAATCGGGGGAAGGTCGGCGGCCCGCCGGAGCCGATTACATGGACGGCATCAGGACCGTGTCGATAACGTGCACGACACCGTTCGACTGCATGACGTCGGCCTGGATCACCGTTGCGGTGTTGCCGGCGGCGTCCATGACGACGATGTTGTCGCCGTCCATGCCGAGCGTGATGTTCTCGCCGGCGACGGTCGGTGCCGGGTGCTTGCCGCCATCATCCTCGATCATCTTCATCGCCGCTTCCGACGACGCCTTGGCCGGGACCACGTGATAGGTCAGGATCTTGGCCAGCTTTTCCTTGTTCTCCGGCTTCAAGAGATCATCGACGGTGCCGTCGGGCAGCTTCTCGAAGGCCTCGTTGGTCGGCGCGAAGACGGTGAACGGGCCTTCGCCGGAGAGCGTCTCGGCCAGACCGGCGGCCTTCACGGCGGCGACCAGCGTCGTCAGGTTGGAGGCGGCGGAAGCGTTCTCGACGATGGTCTTTTCCGGGCTCATCTCGGCGCCGCCGACCATCGGCATGTCCTGCGCGAAGCTGCCGGCGCTGAAGCCGACGGTGCCTGCTGCAACGAGCGAGGCGATGGCGGCCGAACGGATAAGGGTCTTGATCATATCAATAGTCTCCCAGTGAAACTTGGATTTCCGTGGAAATCTCGGTTCCTCCCGGTCAGGAGGATACGGGAGATACGAAGGGTCGGGCCGCGCGGCTTCGAAAGATGCGATCACGGCTGCGTCAGTCGAACTTGACCGGTAAAGTGCCGGCCGGCCCCGGGTTTCGCCGGCTCAGTCGTCGACCCGTCCGCGCAGGTTCTTGATCTGGGAGCGGCCCTTCTTGGCCTTCAGGCGCCGCTCGACCGAGCCCTTGGTGGGGCGGGTCTTGCGCCGCGGCGGCAGGGGCGGCTTCAGCGCTTCGCGGATGAGCGCGGCCAGACGCTCACGCGCATCCTCGCGGTTGCGCTCCTGGCTGCGGAAGCGTGACGCCTCGATCAGGACGTCGCCGTCCTTGGTCGCCCGTTGCCCGGCGAGCCGCAGCAACCGGCGCAACGTATCGGGATAGAGCGCGGCCGACTGGGCGGCGGCAAAGCGCAACTGGACCGCGGTCGAGACCTTGTTGACGTTCTGTCCGCCCGGTCCGCCGGCGCGGATGAACTGCTCCTGCAGGTCCCCGCCGGAAATCGTCACGCGCTCGTTGATGATCAGATCGTGATCGCCGGCCATGCCCTGCCCCGTCTGCGACCGGCGGCCGCGTCCCGATGGGCATCGATAGCGCTGCCGGCTCCGGGCGGCAATGCGGCGGCGCGCGAATGGGTTCCGGAAGATCGCTGGAGTCCCCGCCGGCGCCACGCAGTCTGGCGACGCCGACGGAACGACGATGCTATTCGGCGGCGAGCGCCTGGGCCGGGGCCGCCTGCATCACCTCGACATCGACGTGATCCTCGAACTTGGCGAAGTTCGACCGGAACATCGAGACCAGCCGTGCTGCCTGCGCGTCGTAGGCGGCCTTGTCCGTCCAGGTGGCGCGCGGATCGAGAATGGTCGTATCGACCCCCTCCACCGCGACCGGCACCTGGAAGCCGAAATTCGGATCGGCGCGGAACTCGGCATCCTTCAGGCTGCCGTCAAGCGCCGCCGAGAGCAGCGCGCGGGTCAC
This sequence comes from Aurantimonas sp. DM33-3, assembly GCF_014334315.1. Classification (NCBI taxonomy): domain Bacteria; kingdom Pseudomonadati; phylum Pseudomonadota; class Alphaproteobacteria; order Hyphomicrobiales; family Aurantimonadaceae; genus Aurantimonas; species Aurantimonas sp. DM33-3. The sequence goes on from NZ_JACSGS010000002.1 coordinate 204,860, forward strand.
CTTGATCGGCATGCGGTGGCCGGTGCCGTAGGCGCCGCCGGTCCAGCCGGTGTTGACCAGCCAGCAATCGACCTGATGCTGGGCGATGAGATCGCGGAGGAGATTGCCGTATTCGGCCGGATGGCGCGGCATGAACGGCGCGCCGAAGCAGGTCGAAAAGGTGGCCTCCGGCTCGGTCACGCCCTTTTCGGTGCCCGCCACCTTGGCGGTGTAGCCCGACAGGAAGTGGTACATGGCCTCGGCCGGGGTCAGCCGGGCGATCGGCGGCAGCACGCCGAAGGCGTCGGCCGTCAGCATGATGATGTTGCGCGGATGGCCGTCGACGCCGGTGTCGCTGGCATTGGGGATGAAGTGCAGCGGATAGGCGGCGCGGGTGTTCTCGGTCAGCGATCCGTCGTCGAAATCGGGCACGCGGTTCTCGTCGAGAACGACGTTCTCCAGGACGGTGCCGAAGCGGCGGGTGGTCGCGAAGATTTCCGGCTCGGCCTCGGGCGACAGGCGGATGGTCTTGGCGTAGCAGCCACCCTCGAAGTTGAAGATGCCGTTTTCGCCCCAGCCATGCTCGTCATCGCCGATCAGCGTGCGGCGCGGGTCGGCGGAGAGCGTGGTCTTGCCCGTGCCCGACAGGCCGAAGAACACGGCGCCGTCGCCGTCCGGCCCGACATTGGCCGAGCAGTGCATCGGCATCACGCCCTTCTCGGGCAGGATGAAGTTCAGCGCGGTGAATACCGACTTCTTCATCTCGCCGGCATAGGAGGTGCCACCGATCAACACGATCTTGCGGGACAGATCGACGCCGATGACGGTCTCGGTGCGGCAGCCGTGGCGCTCGGGATCGGCGCGGAAGGACGGCAGGTCGATGATGGTCATCTCCGGCACGAAGTCGCGCAGCTCGTCCTGCGACGGCCGGATCAGGAGATTGCGGATGAACAGCGAGTGCCAGGCATATTCCGTGACGACGCGCACGCGGATGGCGTTCTCGGGGTCCGCGCCGCCGATCAGATCCTGCACGAAGAGATCACGGCCGGCGGCCGCGGCCTGAAAATCCTCACGCAGCCGTTCGAAGGCCTCGGGCTCCATGGCGGCATTGTTGTCCCACCAGACGGCCGGGTCGGTCATCTCGTCGCGGACGATGAACTTGTCCTTGGCCGAGCGGCCGGTGTGCTTGCCGGTGGTCGCCACGAAGGCGCCATGCGCCGTAAGCCGGCCTTCGCCACGGCGGATGGCGGTTTCGATCAGTTCCGCTTCGCCGAGGTTCCAGCGCACGGACGACAGGCCATCGAGGCCGGTCGTCTCGATTCCGCAATCAGGATTTCTCGTGCCGATCTCGTCCACTGTCGTCTCCTTGCCGGAAGCCCGCGTCTGCCAGGCCAGCGCCCACCATGTTTGCCGCGCGTCCACTAACTACCCAGCGACTTCCAACAAGCAAGCCCTCCGGGCGGAAAATCGACAATCAGAACAGTCACTTAATCGATTAAATCCGGGCACCTCCCGATATGATCGATTTAAATCGCGGCGGGAGAGCGGCGACATGGCGTGGTCGCTGCGGCATGGCGGACCTGTCCGTCCGGACGCCTCTTCCGGGCTTGCATGATCAGCGCGACCGCCGCGATCGCGCTGGCACCTTTCCCGGTCCGCTGCATTGTCCCATTCGAGAGCACCGGTTCCGGTGCAGGAAGCATGCGACAGGAGAACCCCATGACCACCAGCGACATCGACAAGTTCTGGGAGACGATCGGCAATTTCGACACCTGCATGGTGGTGACCCGCGACGGCGGCCGGATGCGGGCGCGCCCCATGGCGCTGCGCCTGCGCGGCGACGACCGGAAGCTCTATTTCCTGACCGAGCGCATGACCCACAAGGTCGAGGAGATCGCGCTCGACGACGATGTCGCCTGCACCTTCTCCAAGCACGGGCAGTACATGTCGCTGTCGGGACGTGCGGAAGTGGTGGGCGACCGGTCGCTCGTCGCCGATCTGTGGGATGCCTCCGCCGAAGCATGGCTACCGGAGGGCAAGAACGATCCCGACGTGGTCGTTCTCGTCGTCGATCCGGACTCGGCGGAAATCTGGGACGTGAAAGCCAGCAAGATCACCCAGGCCTGGGAGTTCGCCCGCGCCTATGTCGGCGGCAAGGAGCGGCCGCAGATCGGCGAGCAGCGCAAGGTCGATCTCTAGGGCCGCCGAGCCACCACCCCGCGACCGGCAGGTCCGCGGGGCGGTGCCGGACACAGGACGAAGCCGCCGCGCGGGACGCCGGCCGGCCGAAAACTTCCGCTACGTCTTTGTAATTTTCCAATCCCGCCACATTTATCGCTGATTGGCGCTGCCGATGGCGCGTTCCCGGTTGCGGAACGCATCAGCAGAAGGGACATCTGCTTCGACGGCCGCGACCAGTGATCCTGCCGGGCGCGGCCGAGCCCCTCTTGCGACACGCACGTCGCTGCGAGGGACGGAAACTGGAGAAGATCGCAATGCCAACCATCGCCCTTGTCGACGACGACAGGAACATTCTCGCGTCGGTCTCGATCGCGCTGGAGAATGAGGGCTACCGGGTCGAGACCTACACCGACGGCGCGTCCGCGCTGGAGGGCCTGCAGTCCCGACCGCCGAATCTCGCCATCTTCGACATCAAGATGCCGCGCATGGACGGGATGGAGCTGCTGCGGCGCCTGCGCCAGAAATCCGATATCCCGGTCATCTTCCTCACCTCCAAGGACGAGGAGATCGACGAATTGTTCGGCCTGAAGATGGGCGCCGACGATTATATCCGCAAACCGTTCTCGCAGCGCCTGCTGGTCGAGCGGGTGCGGGCGATCCTGCGGCGCGGCGCGCCGCGCGAGGCGGCCAAGCCCGGCGGCCCGGTGCCCGAATCCTCGCTGGAGCGGGGCCAGCTGGTGATGGATCAGGAACGCCACACCTGCACCTGGACCGGCCATCCGGTGACGCTGACCGTCACCGAATTCCTCATCCTGCACTCCCTCGCCCAGCGGCCCGGCGTGGTGAAGAGCCGCGACGCCCTGATGGACGCGGCCTATGACGAGCAGGTCTATGTCGATGACCGCACCATCGACAGCCACATCAAGCGGCTGCGCAAGAAGTTCAAGGCGATCGACGACGACTTCGACATGATCGAGACCCTCTACGGGGTCGGCTACCGCTTCCGGGAAGCGTGAGCGGGCCCTAGAAAGGTCGATGGTGTCCATCAGCGAAACAGAAGCCGGCGATGGCGGTTCGGAGCGGCGCAACCGACGGCGGCGCGAGGCGATCGTGCGCGGCCGCCTGCGCCGGCTGCCGTTCATCCGCCGGGTGCTCTACCGCACGCGCTGGCTGCTCGGGCACACGATCTTCTCGTCGCTGACGCGGCGCATCGTCTTCCTCAATCTCGTCGCGCTGATCGTCCTCGTTTCGGGCATCCTGTATCTCAACCAGTTCCGTGCCGGGCTGATCGACGCCCGGGTCGAGAGCCTCCTGACCCAGGGCGAGATCATCGCCAGCGCCATCGCCTCGTCGGCGACGGTGGAGACCAACTCGATCACCCTTGACCCCGAGCGTCTTCTGGAACTCCAGGCCGGCGACACGCTGGCGCCGAGTGCCGATTCCACCGACAGCCTCGACTTTCCCATCAATCCGGAACGGGTCGCGCCGCTGCTGCGACGACTGATCTCGCCGACCCGCACCCGGGCGCGTCTCTACGACCGCGACGCCAATCTCATCCTCGATTCCCGGCATCTGTATTCGCGCGGCCAGATCCTGCGCTACGACCTGCCGCCGGTCGCGGTCGACGAGGAGCCCGGCTTCGGCGAGATGCTGGCCGACTGGTTCCAGCAATTGTTCCAGCGCCGCGACCTGCCGGTCTATCGCGAGACGCCGGGCGGCTCGGGCGCCGCCTATCCGGAGGTGATGAACGCCCTGACCGGCGGCCCGGCCACGGTGGTGCGTGCGACCGAGGGCGGCGAGCTCATCGTCTCCGTCGCCGTGCCGATCCAGCGCTTCCGGGCGGTGCTTGGCGTTCTGATGCTGTCCACCCAAGGCGGCGACATCGACAAGATCGTGCAGGCCGAGCGGACCGCCATCGTGCGGACCTTCGCCGTCGCCTCGCTGGTGACCATCGTCCTGTCGATCCTGCTCGCCTCGACCATCGCAACGCCGCTGCGGCGCCTGTCGGCGGCCGCGATCCGGGTGCGACGCGGCGTCAACGAACGGACCGCGATCCCGGATTTCGGCGACCGTGCCGACGAGGTCGGCAATTTGGCCACCGCGCTGCGCGACATGACCAATTCGCTCTATGCCCGCATGGACGCGATCGAGACCTTCGCCGCCGATGTCAGCCACGAGCTCAAGAACCCGCTGACCTCCTTGCGCAGCGCCGTCGAGACGCTGCCGCTGGCCCGCACCGACGCCTCGCGCGAGCGCCTGCTCGACATCATCCAGCACGATGTGCGCCGGCTCGACCGGCTGATCACCGACATTTCGGATGCCTCGCGCCTCGATGCGGAACTGGCCCGCCAGATCGCCAGCAAGGTCGACCTCGCCCAACTCCTGCGCGCCGTGGTCGAAGGCGCCCGCAGCCAGTCCAAGCCCGACCGGCAGGTCTCGATCACATTCGACAAGCAGGCGCTGCCCGGCTCGATCAAGGACGGCTACGTGGTGACCGGCCACGATCTGCGGCTCAGCCAGGTCTTCACCAACCTGATCGAGAACGCCCGCTCCTTCGTGCCCGAAGCCAACGGCCGCATCGACGTCCTCCTGCGCCGTCGCAACAGCCGCGTCGTCATCGTGGTCGAGGACAACGGCCCCGGCATCCAGGCCGAGATCATCGACCGGATCTTCGAGCGCTTCTACACCGACCGGCCCTCGGCCGAGGCCTTCGGCCAGAATTCCGGCCTCGGCCTGTCGATCAGCCGGCAGATCGTCGAAGCCCATGGCGGCACGATCCGGGCGGAGAACATCGCCGACAGCGATGCGCCGAACGGCGTCGCGGGTGCGCGGTTCATCGTCTCCTTCCCGGCCGAATGAGGGAGCCGCTCAATCTCCACGGCTGCGCGATCCGGATCGGCGATCTCGGCATTCTGATCCGCGGCCCGGCGCGCAGCGGCAAATCCTCTCTGGCGCTGTCGACGCTGCGTCGCTGCAGTGCGTTGAACCTCGAAGCACTGCTGGTGGCCGACGACCGCGTCGTCGTCGCCCAGGATGGCGGCAACGCCGTCTCGATGTCGGCGCCGGCAACGCTGGCCGGGCTGATCGAGGTCTCCGGCATCGGTATCCTGCGGGAGCCCTTCGCGGCCTCCGCCCGCCTCGGCCTCGTCGTCGATCTGGTCGATCCGGCCGGCATCGAGCGCCTGCCGGAGCCCCGGACGGCGGAGATTCTCGGACGGGCGATCCGGCGTGTGGAACTGCCGGCACGCGAGGCCGGCTTCGGCGCCGATATCCTTGCCTCGCTGGTGCTTTCACCGCCCGTCAACGACGTCTGAGACAATGGTGACCGGCAAGTACGCAGCGCGTGATCATTTAACTTGCGTATCCGCCGAAGGATGGCGAGGATGCGCGCCCGTGGAGGTCGGCTTTGCCGCATCTCCCGCAGCAGATATGCGGCCGAACGGCCCAGCAGTTCAGGGAGGCCGCCGCGATGCCGGGCCAGACTAGCGTGAGGGACGGCGTATGATCGGTCTGGTACTCGTGACCCATGGCCGGCTTGCCGATGAATTCCGTCACGCGGTCGAGCACGTCGTCGGCCCTCAGGACGCGTTCGAGACGATCTCGATCGGCCCCGAGGACGACATGGAGCAGCGACGCGTCGATATCGTCGAGGCCGTCGCCCGGGCGGAACGCGGCGCCGGCGTAATCATTCTCACCGACATGTTCGGTGGAACGCCCTCCAACCTCGCCATCTCCGTCATGGACGGCAATCGCGTCGACGTCCTGGCCGGCGTCAACCTGCCGATGCTGATCAAGCTGGCCAGCGTGCGCGAGGAAAAACCGCTGGCGGTCGCCCTCGTCGAGGCGCAGGAAGCCGGCCGCAAATACATCAACGTCGCCAGCCGGGTCCTGAGCGGCAAGTGAGCACCAATGCCGGCACTCCGAGCGATACCGATTGCCCCGCCCCGGCCGATGCCGGCAGGCCCAGTTCCATGACCCGGTCCGACACCCCGCCACCCCGCACCCTGACCATCGTCAACAAGCGCGGCCTGCATGCCCGCGCCTCGGCGCGCTTCGTGCAGACGGCCGAGGCGTTCGATGCCGAGCTGACGATCTCGCGCGACGGCATGACCGTCGGCGGGCAGTCGATCATGGGGCTGATGATGCTGGCCGCCAGCAAGGGCACGACCATCGAGGTCGCCGCCACCGGCAATGACGCGGACGCCGCGCTCGATGCGATCGAGAACCTCGTTGCCAACCGTTTCGGCGAGGACAGCTAGCCGCGCTGCCCCTACGCCCGGTCAGTCGGCGGACGGCACCGCGTCGCCGGGCGCGCTTGCGGCTGCATCTTCTTCGCTGATGTCCGGCGTCGGTACGGTGCTCGTGCCCTCTTCGCCCGTGCTGCCTTCTTCAGCCTCTTCGTTTCCGGCCTGCCCCGCCTCCGGGGGAGCAGCGGGAATGTCCGCGCCCTCCGTTCCAGCCGCTTCGCCGCTGTCCGGTTCCGGTTCGGCGCCGGGGGCATCCGGCGCCTCGGCGATCAGCAGCTTCCACAGATCGGCGGTGGCGGCCTTGGCCCGCTCCATCGGCAGGATGAAGCGGCCGCTATTCACCGCTGCTACCAGATCGTCGCGCAGGCCAGCGGCAATGCGGTCGCCGCCGGCCGCGGCGATGGTCGCCCAGCCATAGGCCCGCATGCCGTTGCGCGGCGTCTCGATGCCTTCGTAATAGCCGAAGGCCAGCCGCCGGATCGCCGCCCAGTCGCGCTGGCCGAAGGCCGCGACTTCCGCCGCGTGACGGGCTTCGCCGGCGGGCGTCCGGCGCCAGCGCAGCTGCGCATCGTCCTCGGCGGCCGCCACCTCTTCCGGGCTGAGACGCCCCTGGACCGCCGCGAGACTGTCGTCGGCGATGGCGATCCCGTCGGCCCGCGCCAGCAGCAGCGCCACATAGGCACCGCGCAGGCCGTCCTGCGGGATCGCGACGCGCGGGTTCAGCGCCAGCGCACGGGCGAGAAGCCCGATGGCCGCCCGGTTGTCCTTTTCCACCGCCGGCAGGAGGATCGTCACCGCCCGCACGATGTCCTGCGGCACGCCGCGGCCGGCGATCAGGGCGTCAGCCGTCGTCAGCACCGCGGCAAGGTCCGCATCGGGTCCCGACACGAGGGTATCGGGATCGAGCAGCGCGATAGCCGGCGCCGGCCCGGCGGCAACCGACGGTGCGAGCGCCACGATCTCGGCGGCGCCCACCGGTGCATCGCCGGTCAGGCGGGCGAGATCGAAGGGCGCGGCGGGCTGCAGCCGCAGGCTTAGCCGGTCCGGCTTTGCCAGGAACGCCTGCACGCTTGCAGACCACTCGCGGGCCATGGCCTGCAATCGCGGATCGGGCGCGCCCGGCATGTCGGCAAACACCGCCGCGACGCCGATGCCGGCCATCATACCGGCGGTGCCGCGAGCCTGATCGGCCGTCATGCCCTGCATGGCGCCGACGACATGGTAGAGCGCCTCCACCAGCCCGGCATCGGTAAAGCTCGCCTCCGCCGATTGCAGCCGGCCTGCCAGCACCGGATTGTCGCTTCCCGGCCCCCCCTCGAACTCGTCCAGCGGCAGGAGGATGTGGAAGCCGCGGAGGTCGGCGGACAGGTCGAGGGTTCCCACGCCATCGATCGCGACCGACGCCTGCAGATCGTAGTCGGCGGCCGCGACGTCGGTGCGGCCGGCCACGACGATGTCGCCGGTCAGGACCTCCCGGTCGAGCTGCTGCAGGACGGCCCGCACGGGCGGGTCGAGGGGCAGCGCGCGTGTGCCGACGGCCACGGATTCATAGACCGCCTGCTCGGCGGACAGGCGCATCTGGCCGATCTCCGCGGTGAAATCGTCACGGCGGATCTTCAGACCGGTCACGATCAGCGCCTGTGTCACATCGTCGTAACGGCGCGCGTCGTAGGTGATTTCGGCGACACCACGGCCCGCATAGAGGGCGAGGTCGAACAGATAGGGCGAATAGGGCAGCGCGAACTCGAACAGGCTGCCCGCAAGCGCCCCCTCGCTGCCACCGGCCGCCTCGGCGGGACCGTTCGCGACAAGGAGCCCGCACAGGCCCGCAGCCAGCATGCCAGACCTCAGGCCCATCACCGTCTCCTCCTCCCGCGCATTGCCGCGGCAGGCTATCCCCAAAACCGGCGCGGGCAAAGCGCGGCGCATCCAATCAAGACATAAGCAAATGTTTATGTCCCCTTGTCCGAAAGGCTCAAGACTGGTAGATCGCTGCCAATGCGACCGGGGGAAACCCCGGCCGACCACCCGATTTCCCACCGTACGAATGGATTGCACATGGCCAACGCACAGGATTACGTCGTCAAGGATATCTCCCTCGCCGCCTACGGCCGCAAGGAACTCGACATCGCCGAGACCGAGATGCCGGGCCTGATGGCCTGCCGCGAGGAGTTCGGCAACGACAAGCCGCTCAAGGGCGCGCGCATCACCGGCTCGCTCCACATGACGATCCAGACCGCCGTCCTCATCGAGACGCTGCGCGATCTCGGCGCCGACCTGCGCTGGGCTTCCTGCAACATCTTCTCGACCCAGGACCATGCCGCCGCGGCGATCGCCGAGGCCGGCATCCCGGTCTTCGCCATCAAGGGCGAGAGCCTCGAGGAATACTGGACCTACACCGACGCCATCTTCCAGTGGCCGGATGGTGAGCCGTCCAACATGATCCTCGACGATGGCGGCGACGCCACGATGTACATCCTGCTTGGCGCCCGCGCCGAAGCCGGTGAGGACGTGCTGTCCAACCCGGGCAACGAGGAGGAGCAGATCCTCTTCGCGCAGATCAAGAAGCGCATGGCCGCCACCCCGGGCTTCTTCACCAAGCAGCGCGACGCCATCAAGGGCGTGACCGAAGAGACCACCACGGGCGTCAACCGCCTGTACCAGCTGCAGAAGAAGGGCCTGCTGCCCTTCCCGGCGATCAACGTCAACGACTCGGTCACCAAGTCGAAGTTCGACAACAAGTATGGCTGCAAGGAATCGCTGGTCGACGGCATCCGTCGCGCCACCGACGTGATGATGGCTGGCAAGGTCGCCGTCGTCTGCGGTTACGGTGACGTCGGCAAGGGCTCGGCCGCCTCGCTGCAGGGCGCCGGCGCCCGCGTGAAGGTCACGGAAGTCGACCCGATCTGCGCGCTGCAGGCCGCTATGGACGGCTTCGAGGTCGTTCAGCTCGAGGACGTCGTCTCCAGCGCCGACATCTTCATCACGACGACCGGCAACAAGGACGTCATCCGCATCGAGCACATGCGCGAGATGAAGGACATGGCGATCGTCGGCAACATCGGCCACTTCGACAACGAGATTCAGATCGACGCGCTGAAGAATCTCAAGTGGACGAACATCAAGCCGCAGGTCGACATGATCGAGTTCGCCAAGGGCAACCGCATGCTGCTGCTGTCGGAAGGCCGCCTGCTGAACCTCGGCAACGCCACCGGCCACCCGTCCTTCGTGATGTCGGCATCCTTCACCAACCAGGTGCTGGCGCAGATCGAGCTGTTCACCAAGGGCGAGAAGTACGGCAACGAGGTCTACGTCCTGCCGAAGCATCTCGACGAGCGTGTTGCCCGTCTGCATCTCGCCAAGCTTGGCGCAAGGCTGAGCGAGCTGTCCGCCGAGCAGGCCTCCTACATCGGCGTGGAACAGCAGGGCCCATACAAGCCCGAGCATTACCGCTACTGATCCCACCCGGACACCGGGCCCGAATCAGACGAACCGCCGGGGCGCAAGCCGTCCCGGCGGTTTTTTCTTTTCCGCCGGCCGCGTTGTTGTGGATTGCGCAGGATTCCGCAGTGGCTACTATGTCCGAATCGCGGCTGCCGGTGGGTGGACCGGTCGCTGCGTCAGCGTTTCTTTGCGTCTCGTCAGGGCACTTCCGGTGTTCTGGCTTCGGCCCCGGCTGACTGCGAATCCGACATTCGCATCGCCATTCCGGGCCTCCGGCAGCGGCGGTGCGTGCGGTATGGCGCCTGCGGCCGGGACAAGGACGCCGGGATACGCTGGCTGACACGAACGGGGACTGACGGAATGAACGAGGGGTGTGGATCCGGGCGCGGCGGCGCTTTCCGGACACGAATGGATTCTTGCGACGGTCGCCGTACCGCAACGGCAGACCGGCACGCGCATACACCCGCATCGCCATCCCGGCGGCGGGCCATCGGCTCCGGCCTCGCAATCCTGGCACTGGCTCCCACGCCGGCCTCGGCCCAGCTCCTGTCGCTGGCGGGCGGCGTCGACACCATGCTGGGACCGGCCGACATTCTCTATCTGGCCCTCGTCGCCATGCTGATCGGCGCCTCGATGCTGAGCGCGGTCTTCCTGATCCGCCAGCGCGCCGCGACCGCCACCGAGAACGACATGCTGCGCGCCAGCCTGGCCGAAAGCCGGGCCGAAGCCGAAGCCCGCACCATGCTCCTGACCGCCGGCGAAGAGCGGCTGCTCGTCTATTCCGGCCCCGGCGCGCCGGAAATCCTCGGCGCCCTGCCCGGCCCCGCTGGCGCCCCGGTCGAGGAAAAGCGCTTCCTATCCTTCGGCGACTGGATGGCCGCCGACGTCGCGCTGCGTCTGCAGACCGCGATCACCGCGCTGCGCCATGGCGCCGAGCCCTTCAGCATCGAGATCGACCTGCCCCATGGCCGCCTGATCGAAGCCTCGGGCAAGACCATCGGCGGGCTCGCCGTCGTCCGCTTCGTCGCCCTGGAAGGCCTGCGCGAGCGCGTCCGCGAGGCCGAGATCGCCAGCGCCGATGCGCTCGCGATGATCGAGACGATGCAGAATCTCTTCAACGCCGCGCCGATCCCGGTCTGGCTGCGCGACCGCAACGGCCGCCTCGGCTGGGTGAACAACGCCTATGCCGCCTCGGTCGACGCAAAGGAAGCGGCCGACACGCTGGAGCGGCAGGTGGAGTTCCTGTCGGAGCAGGATCGCCTGACGATCGCCGCGCGCCTGTCCGAACAGGCCGTCTTTTCCGACAAGCTCTCGACCGTGGTCGCGGCCGACCGCCGCAATTTCGCGGTGGTGGAAGCCACCGGCCCGCTCGGCTCGGCCGGCCTTGCCATCGACGTGTCGGAGACCGAGCAGGTCCGCATGGAGCTGCGCCAGACCATCAACAGCCAGTCCGAGACCCTCGACCAGCTCACCACGGCAGTTGCCCGCTTCGACGACAAGACGCGCCTGACCTATCACAACGCCGCCTTCCAGCGCCTGTTCGACCTGACCAATTCCTATCTGGAATCGGAGCCGGACCATCTGGCCCTGCTCGACCATCTGCGCACCCGCGGCATCCTGCCGGTGGAGAAGCTGTTCCGCAGCGAGATCCAGGACCAGGACCTCGCCGCCTACCGGGCGACCGAGCCGACCGAAACGATGTGGCATCTGGCCGACGCCCGCACGCTGCGCGTCATCGCGACGCCGCAGCCCCAGGGCGGCGCCACCTGGATCTTCGAGGACATCACCGAGAAGCTCGATCTGGAAAGCCAGGTGAAGGCCACGGTCCAGCTGCAGCGCGAGACCATCGACTATCTGTCGGAGGCCGTCGCCGTGTTCGGCAGCGACGGCCGCCTGCGGCTGTCCAACCCGTCCTTCGCCGAGCTGTTCGGGCTGAAGCCGGACTACCTCCTGTCGCGGCCGCGCATCCACACCCTGTCCGATCTCGCCAGCGTCGCGATCCGCCGCACGATCTCCGCCGCCGACACCGATGGCACGGCGTCCGCCGTCGGCGGCTGGCCGCTGTTCTGCCAGTCGGTCACCGCCTTCGACGAAACCCGCCGCGACACCGAGACCGGCGAGATGACCCTGTCCTCCGGCCGCACCATCGCCTTCGCCATCGTGCCGCTGCCGAACGGCCAGACCATGCTGACCTTCTCCGACATCTCCGACGCGCGTCAGGCCGAACGGATGCTGCGCGAGAAGAACGAGGCCCTGGAACAGGCCAACCAGATCAAGAACGACTTCGTCCAGCACGTGAACTACGAGTTGCGTTCGCCGCTGACCAACATCATCGGCTTCTCGGCGCTGCTGCGGTCCACCGAGACCGGGCCGCTCAACGAACGCCAGAGCGAGTATCTCGACTACATCGCCGTCTCCACCAGCTCGCTCCTGACCATCGTCAACGACATTCTGGACCTCGCCACGGTCGATGCCGGCATCATGGAGCTCGACCTGTCCGAAGTGGACATCGTCAGCACCGTCGAGCACGCGGCCGACGGCATCAGGGAGCGGCTGGAAGAGGCCGAGGTCACGCTGCGGATCGATCTCGACAAGGCCGGCGAGACCTTCATGGCCGACAGCCACCGTCTCACCCAGATCCTCTTCAACCTCCTCTCGAACGCGGCGAATTTCGCGCCGGCCGGCACCGCCGTCGACGTCGTCGCCACACGCGGCCCGCGCGCCATCTCCTTTGCCGTCACCGATCGCGGTCCTGGCATTCCGGCGGACCAGATCGACCGGGTCTTCGAACGCTTCGAATCCAATCCGGCGGGCGGACGCCATTCCGGCGCCGGGCTGGGCCTGTCCATCGTCAAGAGCTTCGTCGAACTGCATCGCGGCACGATCTGCATCCAGTCCGCACCGGACGAGGGAACGACGGTGATCTGCGACTTCCCGCTCGACCCGGCCGCCCCGCTGCGCCACGATGGCGACGATCAGGCCTTCGAGGACGCCGCCGAATGAGCGCCACACGCCCGGCAACGATCGCGAGCGACGCGCCGGACGCGCTCGTGGAGATCGCCCGCATTCCGCTTGCCGACGAAGCCGCCACGCTGCGGCTCGGCGGCGACCTGGCGCTGGCCCTGGCGGCGGGCGACGTCGTCGCGCTGATCGGTGATCTGGGCGCCGGTAAGTCGACGCTGGCACGCGCCGCGATCCGCACCCTGGCCGACGACCCGGAGCTCGAGGTGCCGTCGCCGACCTACACGCTGGTGCAGCCCTACGAGACGAACCCGCCGGCGGCGCATCTCGACCTCTACCGCCTGTCGGGCGACGACGAACTGGACGAGCTCGGCTTCGAGGAGATGGCGCGGGACAACATCGTCTTCGTCGAATGGCCGCAGAACGCGCCGTCGGCGCTGGCCGCGGCCTCGGTGACGGTCACGCTGGACAATGCCCCCGGCGGCGGCCGGACCGCGCATGTGAGCGCCGACGCCGAGGCGGCGCCCCGCATCCTGCGTTCGCTGGCAATCCGCAGCTTCCTCGCCGAAGCCGGCTGCGCCGAACAGCCCCGCCGCCGCTTCAGCGGCGATGCCTCCAGCCGCCGCTACGAGACGGTGGACAGGGACGGCCGGACGCTGGTGGTCATGGACGCTCCGCGCCAGCCCGACGGCCCGCCCATCCGCGACGGCCTGCCCTACAGCCGCATCGCCCATCTCGCCGAGGACGTGGCGCCCTTCGTGGCCGTGGCCAATGCGCTGTCCGCTGCGGGCTTCGCGGCGCCGCGGATCCACCGCGCCGACCTCGACGCCGGCCTCCTGCTGATCGAGCATCTGGGCAGCGAGACCCTGCTCGACGCCGATGGCCGTCCGGTCCCCGAACGCTACGAGGCAGCGGCAGCCGCGCTCGCCGCCCTGCACGGGAGCCGCTGGGACCCGGTCATGCCGGTGACGGATAGCGTTCGTCACACGTTGCCACCCTATGATCGCCGTGCCATGCGCATGGAAGTCGACCTCCTGCCCGACTGGTATCTGCCCCATGCCCGGCATCGATCGGCCAGTCCCGACGAGACGGCGCGCTTCGCGCAGATCTGGAACGGCCTCTTCGATGCGCTGGACAGCGCCGAGACCAGCCTGGTGCTGCGCGACTTCCATTCGCCCAACATCATCTGGCGCCCGGCTGAAGAGGGGCTGGCCCGGATCGGCCTGATCGATTTCCAGGACGCGCTGATCGGCCCGGCAGCCTACGATCTCGCCTCGCTGGCGCAGGATGCCCGCGTTGACGTGCCGGCCGAACTCGAGGCGCGGCTCACCGCGCACTACGTCTCGCTGCGCGCCAGGGACGCCGGTTTCGACTCCGCCGGTTTCGAGCGCGCCTATGCAATCATGGCGGCCCAGCGGGGATCCAAGATCCTCGGTATTTTCGTGCGATTGCTGGAACGCGACGGCAAGCCGCAATATCTCCGTCACATCCCACGGATTAAAGCCTATCTGGCGCGCACGCTCGACCACCCGTCCCTGACAGCCCTGCGCGATCTGTACCAAGACTGGGGCGTCCTCGACGAGGCACCGACGCAGCGCCCCCTTTGAGCCCGGACAAGAGCCGCATGACCCTGTCGACCACCCCGTCCTTCAAGCCCAAGACCGCCATGGTTCTGGCCGCCGGCCTCGGCAAGCGCATGCGGCCGATCACTTCGACCATTCCCAAGCCCCTCGTCGAGATCCGGGGCAAGGCGCTGATCGATTACGGGCTCGATGCGCTGGCGCGCAACGGCGTCGAGCGCGTCGTCGTCAACGTGCATTACATGGCCGATCTGATGCGGGCGCATCTGCGCAAGCGCAAGGACATGGAGATCATCGTCTCCGACGAGCAGGACGAGTTGCTGGATTCGGGCGGCGGCATCGTCAAGGCGCTGCCGGAGCTCGGATCCGAGCCCTTCTACGTGATCAATTCCGACACGTTCTGGATCGACGGCTACCGCGACAATCTCGACCTGATGGCGCATCTGTGGAACCCGGCGCGCATGGACATGTCGCTGCTGATCGCCGACATGCAGCAGGCCACCGGCTACGACGGCAAGGGCGATTTCGTCATGGATGTCGAGGGCCGGCTGACCCGCGTCGAGGAGCGCGACATGTCGCCCTTCATCTATGCCGGCGTGGCGATCATGAAGCCCGAGATCTTTACCGGCATGAAGCCGGAGAAATTCTCGCTGAACCGCGTTTTCGACGATCTGATCGACGCCGACCGCCTCTATGGCGTGCGGCTTGGCGGCCTGTGGATCACGGTCGGAACGCCCGGCGCCATCCCGCTTGCGGAGGCCGCCTTCATCGCCAGCGCCGCCGCGTGACGAATTGCGCAGTCATCAACGGTTTACCGTTGCAAAACAAACAGATCGCCTCGCTGAACACTTATTTGTGTTTGCATTCCGAGGTCTGCCGTTGAGCCTTTTCTAACGCCCCGGCCCGCAGAGTGCTGGCCGAGCACAGGACGGGTGGACTCGATGCGGACAGACGGTCATTTCGCGCTGCAGCAGTTGCAGACCGAAATCCTCGAGGCGATTGCCCTGGGTTCGCAATTCGACGTCATCGCCAACCTGCTGTGCACGCGCGTCGAGAGCCTGGCGCCCGGCGTGACCTGCTCCATTCTCCTCGTCGATGAGAACCGCCGGCTGCACTCGCTGGCCGCCCCGTCGCTGCCGGCGCATTACTGCGAGGCGCTGAACGGCCTGGAGATCGGGCCCGGCGTCGGCTCTTGCGGCAGCGCGGCGTTCAGGGGCGAGCCGGTCGAGGTCACCGACATCGCCACCGACCCGCTCTGGTCCAGCTTTGCGCGGCTTGCCCTGCCGCTGGGCCTGAGGGCCTGCTGGTCGAGCCCGATCTCCGATTCCTCCGGTCGCGTGGCCGCGACCTTCGCCTTCTATTATCCGGTCCAGCGCGGACCGAGCGCGTTCGAGCGCCAGATCGTCGATGCCTGCGTGCATCTGTGCACGATCTCCATCGCCCACACGCAGATGCAGCAGCACAACCATCACCTTGCCTATTTCGACCAGCTGACGAACCTGCCCAATCGCCGCTGCTTCGACGAGGCGATCACCACGCTAGCGCTCGGCGCCGCGCCGAGCTTCGCGCTGATCCTCGTCGATATCGACCATCTGAAGTCGATCAACGATTCCATGGGCCACATGGTCGGCGATCGGCTGATTCGCGAGGTCGCCCAGCGCCTGCGTGACAGCGACTCCGCGGGCGTCAGTGCCGCCTACCGGCTGAGCGGCGACGAGTTCGCGGTGGTCTGCGATCGCTGCCGGGACCATGACGAACTTGCCCGGATCGCCCACACGATCCGCCAGCGCATGAGCGCGCCCTTCGAGTGCAACGGCAACATGATGGTGCCGCAGGTAACGCTCGGCGGCGTCGTCTACGGTCCGGACGGAAGCGACGCCGAAACGCTGCGGCAGAACGCCGATTTCGCGCTCTACCATGCCAAGGAGACCAACCGCGGCAGCTACGTCGCCTTCGACGCCGGCCTGCGGACGACGATCATGCAGCGGGTCGAAACCATCCGCGAGGTGGACCAGGCGCTGTCTGAAGATCGGATCCTGACCTACTACCAACCCGTGGTCCGGCTCGACACGGCCGAGATCGTCGGTCTCGAAGCGCTGGCGCGCATGGTCATGCCCGATGGCCAGATCGTCGCCGCGGGCGCCTTTTCGGCGGCCTTTTCCGACAACAAGGTCGCCTCGCGCATCAGCGAGCGCATGTTCGCGCAGATCGCCCGCGATCTGGCGACATGGATCGCCCGCGGCCTGCCGATCCAGCATGTCGGCATCAATCTCGCCCCGGCCGATTTCGAATCCGGCGATCTGGAAGCGCGGTTCCTCGCGCCCTTCAAGGCGGCCGGCGTGCCCTATCATCACCTCGTCGTCGAGGTCACCGAGAACGTCTTCCTCGACGGTCTCGGCGAGGATGTCGCCGAGAGCCTGGCGCGGCTTCGCAACCTCGGCATCCTCGTCTCCCTGGACGATTTCGGCACCGGCTTCGCCTCCCTCACCCACCTGCTCAAGCTGCCCGTCGACATCATCAAGATCGACCGCTCCTTCGTCGACCAGATGCTCACCGATGCGCCGAGCAGCGCGATCGTCGAGGGGCTGATGGGCATCGCCGACAAGCTAGGAATGCGGGTTGTGGCCGAGGGGATCGAGAATGCCGGGCAGGCCGAACGGTTGAACGAGCTCGGCTATGTTCTCGGCCAGGGCTACCATTTCGCCCGCCCCGCTGATTTCAACAGCACCACCGACCTCCTGCAGCTCTTCGCCCAGCGCCAGTCGCAATCGCCGGTCGTCGCGAAGGGCTGGGCCGAGGCGTCCTGAAGCCAGCAACACGCGCCGCAAGGAACCGCCGCGAACGCCGCTAGACCCCGCTGCGAACCCCCACGCGCAATCGGGCCGCGCCGGCAACTGACCCGTGCGAATCGTCAGGGCTTGGCCTAGACTCGGTTCATGACCGCCAACCTGTTTTCGATCCCGCCGGGACGGCCCTTCCTTGCCACGCTTGCCGAAGGCCTGCTCGACGGTCGCATCGTGCCGTCCTTCCGCTACACGGGCGATCCGCTGGCCCTGGCCGGCACGACGATCTACGTGCCGACCCGCCGTGCCGCCCGCGCGCTGGCCGGCGAATTCGCCCGGCTTCTGGGCACCGGCAGCGCCATTCTTCCGGCCATTCGGCCGATCGGCGAAAGCGACGAGGCCAGCCAGTTCGCGCCCGAGGGCGAGCGGCCGTCGCTGGAACCGACCATGGGCGAACTGGAACGGCGTCTGCAACTCGCACGCCTCGCCCGGCAATGGCGCTCGGTCACGCGCGGCCGTGAATTCGAGGCGCTGATCGGCGAAGAGGCCGTTTTGCCGGCCTCCGCCGCCGACGCCCTGTGGCTCGCGGCCGATCTCGGCGCGTTGCTCGACGAGGTCGAGACCGAAGGCACCAGCCTCGGCAAGCTCGCCGGCCTCGCCCCCGATGCCCTGTCCGACTGGTGGCAGCTCACCGTCACCTTCCTGTCGATCGTCACGGAGACCTGGCCAAAGGCGCTGGCCGAGGCCGGCCGGGTCAGCGAGGCGACGGCCAAGAATGTCTGGTTGCGGGCCGAGGCCGAGCGGCTGCGGCGCGATCCCGGCACCGGCCCGGTGATCCTCGCCGGTTCCACCGCCACCGCCCCCGCCACCATCGAACTGATGCACGCCATCGCCCATCTCGAGCAGGGCGCCCTGGTGCTGCCCGGTCTTGACCGGCATCTCGATCCGGAGGCCTTCGCCGCGATCTCGCGCGAGGGCGCGATCTCGGCGCCCGGCCATCCGCAATACGGCCTGAAGACCATCCTTGCCCGCTTCGCCCTGCCGCCGGAGGCGGTGACGCATCTCGCCCCGAACGAAGAGCCTGCCCTCACCGCCCGCGAGGCCTTCGTCGCCGATGCGTTGCGCCCGGCCGAAACCACCCATCGCTGGCGCGAGACGGCGCGCGATCACGGCGCAGAGGCCCTGGACGGTCTCGCTCTCGTCGAGGCGAATGACGAACGCGAGGAGGCCCTCGCGATCGCCTGCGCGATGCGTGCGGCGCTGGCCGATCCGGATGCGACGACGGCGCTGATCACCCCGGACCGCAACCTCGCCCGCCGGGTCGTCTCGGAGCTCGCGCGCTTCGGCATCGCCGCCAATGATTCCGGCGGCCGGCCGCTGGCGGCCACGCCGCCCGGCACGCTGCTGACCACCCTCGCCGCCGTTGCCCTGCAGCCGGGCGACCCGATCGCGCTGATCGCGCTGCTGAAGCATCCGCTGACCCGGCTCGGCATGTCGGCTGCCGAGGCCCGCCGCGCCGCCCGCGCCATCGAGATGCTGGCCCTGCGCGGTTCGGTCGGCATTCCCGACGGCGCCCGCCTCGGGACCATCGTCGCCGAGCGGCGCAGGATGCTGGAAACCGCGATCCACATGCCGCGGCCGGTCCGCATCCTGCCCGAGGCCGAGCGCGAACTGGCCCAGACCATGGCCGACCGCCTGGAGGTCGCATTGGAGCCGCTGTCCGCCCTGCGCGACGGGACCGAACGCGAGATCGCGGCCTATGCGACCGCGCTGACACGCTGCCTCGAAGCCGTGGCGGCGGATGCCGACGGGGACGCCTCCGAGGTCTATGCCGAGGAGGCCGGCCGGGCGATGATCGAGTTCCTGAGCGACATCGTGCGAGCGCCCGACACCGGCTTTGGTTTCGCGTCCCGCGAACTCGGCGACGTCATCGATGCGCTGATCGCCGGCGTCACGGTCAAGCCGCGCGGCGGCCTCTCCGCCCGGGCCTTCGTCTGGGGCACGCTGGAGGCGCGGCTGCAGAGCGTCGACATGGCGATCCTCGGCGGCCTCAACGAGGGCACCTGGCCCGGCGGCACCAAGAGCGGCGCCTTCCTGTCGCGGCTGATGCGCCGCGAGATCGCCCTCGACCCGCCGGAGCGGCGCATCGGCCTGGCCGCCCACGATTTCTGGATGGCGATGGGCGCCCGCAAGGTCGTCATCACCCGTTCGCGGCGTGCCGGCGGCGCCCCGGCGATCGCCTCGCGCTGGCTGCAGCGGCTGACGACGCTGGCCGGCGAGGACGGCACCGCGCGCCTGCGGGCCGCCGGCCAGACCTATCTCGACCATGCCCGCCGGCTCGACGACGCGCCGGCCGAAGCCGGACCGGACATCCGCGCGGCCCGCCCCGAGCCGCGCCCACCGCTGGAGCGCCGGCCGACCTCCTATTCGATCACCGACGTCGAAACGCTGATCCGCGATCCCTATGCGATCCATGCCCGCAAGATCATGAATCTCGAACCGCTGCCCGAGCTGATGCGCGATCCGCACGCCGCCGAACGCGGCAATCTCTTCCACGACATCCTCGGCCGCTTCGTACAGCGCGGCCACGATCCCGACGCGGGCGATGCCGAAGCGGAGATCCTCGCCATCGCCCGCGAGCGCTTCGACGAGGAAATGCTGCCGCCGGACATCAAGGCGGTGTGGTGGCCGCGCGCCGAAGCGCTGTGCGCCAACTTCATTGCCTGGGAGCGCGAGCGCGGGCCCCGTGTGGCGAGGCGTCATGCCGAGATCGGCGGCGCTTACGACTTCACCGACCTGGCGACGACGCTGCGCGGCCGGGCCGACCGCGTCGACGTCATGACCGACGGCTCGACCGAGATCCTCGACTTCAAGACCGGAACGACGCCCTCGGTCTCGCAGGCCCGCGCGCTGCTGGCCCCGCAGCTGCCGCTGGAAGGCGCCATGGCCAAGCTCGGCGCCTTTGCCGACGCCGGCACCGCCTCGGCGATTTCCGACCTCGTCTATGTCCGCCTGCGCGAACGCACTCTCTATGAGGACCATCTCGCCAGCGATGGCGGCCGCAAGGGCGAGCCGGTCGATCCCGACGCGCTCAGCGACGAGGCCCTGGCGAAGTTCCGCGGCCTGGTGGCGAATTTCCGCAACGCGGCGACCCCGTTCCGCTCGCGCACGCGGCCCTTCATCGCGGGCGATTTCTCCGGCGCCTACGATCATCTGGCGCGGGCGCAGGAATGGTCGATCGGCGCCGACGAGGGCGGCGACGGCGGCGAAGGGAGCGCGACATGAGCGGCTTTACCGGCATTGCCGAAACGACGCGGCTGCAGGCCATCGCCGCGGACCCCGAACGCTCGGTCTTCGTGTCGGCCAATGCCGGCTCCGGCAAGACCCATGTCCTGACCGAACGCGTCGTGCGGCTTCTCCTGTCGAAGGTCGAGCCGTCGAAGATCCTCTGCCTGACATACACCAAGGCGGCTGCGGCCGAGATGTCGGGCCGCGTCTTTGCACGGCTGGCGAAATGGGCGACAGCCGAGGATGCCGATCTCGCCGCGGAGATTGCCCGGCTCGACGGCAGGCCGCCCACGCCGGAGCGGATGATCGTCGCGCGCCGGCTCTTCGCCGAGGCGCTGGAGACGCCGGGCGGGCTGAAGATCCAGACCATCCACGCCTTCTGCGAGGCGATCCTCCATCAGTTTCCGCTCGAAGCGAACGTTCCGGGGCATTTCGAGGTGCTGGACGACGCCGAGAGCATGGCGCTGCTGGCCGAAGCGCGCCGCCTGCTGATTACCGGCGCGGCGCGGAAGGCACCGGGCGAAGCCGCCTCGGCGCTGGCGGACGCCTTTGCCTCGGCTCTCACGCTGGCCGGCGAATGGGGCCTCGATCAGCTCATCGGCGAAATCGTCAACCGGCGCGACGCCATCCGGCGGCATCTCGACGAGGCCGGCGGGATCGATGCGGCGGTCGCGCTTCTGCGCCATGCACTCGGGCTGGAGCCCGGCGAGGACGAGGCCGCGATCCTTGCGGCGGCAGACGATGCGCCCGGCTTCGACGCGGCCTTCTGCGACAGCGCCATGAGCCTTGCCGCCGCCAGTTCCAAGCCGACCGACGCCAAGTTCCACGACCGCCTGCAGGCGCTCCGGGACGCCGGCACGCCCGACGCGCGGCTCGCCGCGCTGAAGGCGCTGTGCCTGACGGCCAAGGGCACGCCCTACAAGCCGTCGAGCGTCGCCACCAAGGCGGTGGCCGACGCCCTGCCCGACTTCCCCGAGCGGCTGCAGCAGCTAGCCGACCACGTCCAGGCGATCGACGAGCGCCTCGCCAGCCTGCGGCTGTTTCGCGCCAGCGCCGCAGCGCTGGTGATCGCCGACGCCTTCGAGCGCGACTATGCCATCCTCAAGCGCCGCCGCGGGCGGCTGGATTTCGAGGATCTGATCGTGCGGACCGCCGAGCTCCTGACCCGCTCGGCCGCCTCCGCGTGGGTCCATTACAAGCTCGACCAGGGCATCGACCATGTGCTGATCGACGAGGCGCAGGACACCAGTCCGCGCCAGTGGCAGGTGATGCGCCAGCTGGTGGAGGAGTTCTTCGCCGGCGCCGGGGCCCGCGAGGTCACCCGCACGGTCTTCGCCGTCGGCGACGAAAAGCAGTCGATCTACTCCTTCCAGGGCGCCTCGCCGCGCATGTTCGCCGATGAACAGCGGGCCATGCGGCAGCGTGCCGAGGCCGCCGAGGCCCGCTTCGAAGAGGTGCGGCTGACCCAGTCCTTCCGCACCGCCGCCGACGTCCTGCGGGCGGTGGACACCGTCTTTGCCGACGCTGAGAACCGCAAGGGCCTGTCGTCGGGGGACGAGCCGCCGGCGCATCAGACGGCGCGGGGCGAGGCGCCGGGCCTCGTGGAAATCTGGCCGGTCTATCAGGCCGAGGAACAGCCGCAGTCGCGCGACTGGCTGCAGGCGATCGACTACGAGCCGGCCAATTCCCCGGCCAACCGGCTAGCACGGCGGATCGCCGCCCAGATCGGCGACTGGATCGGCGATCCCATCGCCCACAAGGGCGTGGTGCGCCCGCTGGCGGCGGGTGACGTCATCGTCCTGGTGCGCAAGCGCTCCGGTTTCGTCGCCGCCATGGCCAAGGCGCTGCGCGACGCCGGCATTCCGGTCGCCGGCGCCGACCGTCTGGTCATCACCGACCATATCGCGGTGAAGGATCTGATGGCGCTCGGCCGGACGGTGGCCAATTTCGAGGACGATCTGTCCTTCGCCGCCGTCCTGAAGTCGCCCTTCTTCGATTTCACCGACGACGACCTCATGGGACTGGCCCTGTCCCGCGAACGCCATGAGCCGCTGTCGCTCGGCCTGCGGTGGATCTGCGGGCCGGAGGGTCTCGCCCGCGTGCCGGAATTCGTGCCCGACGAAACGACCGAGGCGTTTCTGGCCAAATGCCGCTACGCACTGACGCGGCTCGACGAATTGCGGGCCCGTTCGGGCTTCGAGACCATCTTCGCCTTCTATGCCCGCATTCTCGGCCCCGAGGGGGGCCGGGCCCGGCTGACGCGCCGGCTCGGCTCGGATTCGGGCGAGGTGATCGATGCCTTCCTCGATCTGGCGCTGGCCGACGAGGAAGCGGGCGAACCCGGCCTCGATGCCTTCCTCGCACGGCTGGCCGCCGCCCCGCCCTCGATCAAGCGCGAGATGGAGCAGGGCCGCGGCGAGGTGCGGATCATGACCACCCACGCCTCCAAGGGGCTGGAGGCGCCCGTCGTCTTCCTCGTCGATCCCGGTTCGGCCCCGTTCAGCCACGCCCATGGCGCCCGACTGATGGAATGGCCCGACATGCCCGGTCTCGTGCCCGGCATGTCGCCGGGCTTCCTGTGGCGTGCCGCCAAGGATCTGGAGAACGACGCCATCGCTGCCCTGAAGGAGGCCGAGAAGGCGCGGGCCGAGGAGGAGTATCGCCGGCTGCTCTATGTCGGCATGACCCGCGCCGCCGACCGGCTGGTCGTCTGCGGCGTCTCGGGCGTGCGCGGCCCGAACGAGAATTCCTGGCTGCAACGGGCCCAGCTCGCCCTGTCGGCGGAGTGCCAGCCGGTGACCGACGCCGACGGCGCGACCATCGCCTGGCGCTTCGGCGCGGCCGGGACGGGCGACAAGCTGGCTGCCGCAATCCCCTTACAGCCCGACGCGCCCGCCCCGCTCGACCTGTCGCCGCTGCCGCCGGAAATCCTGCCGCCGCGGCCGCTGTCGCCGTCCTCCGCCGGCGAGGGCACCGAGATCGCCGAAGACGACGCGATCCCGCCCGAGGCCGCGCCGGCCTTCGTCTCACCGGTGCTCAGCCAGACGGGCGATCCATCCTTCGCCATCCGGCGCGGCCTTGCGGTCCACAAGCTCCTGCAGGTCTTGCCGGAGATGGCCACGGACGCACGAGAGGCGGCCGCCCGGCGCTATCTGGCGACCGCGGCGCCGGAGATGCGTCCGGGTGATCACGACGCACTGGTGGCCTCGGCGCTGGCCGTCATGGACGATCCGGAATTCGCCCCGATCTTCGCCGCCGGCAGCCGGGCCGAGGTGCCGGTCGCCGGCGAGATCACGCTCGCCGGCCGCAGCTACCGCGTCAACGGCACGATCGACCGTCTCGCGGTCACCGCAACGCGGGTGCTGATCGTCGACTACAAGACCAACCGACCGCCGCCCGCCTCGCTGGCAGAGGTCTCGCCGGCCTACATCATGCAGCTGGCGCTCTACCGCGAGATGCTGAAGCCGCTTTATCCGGACCGGCCGATCGAGGCGGCGCTGCTCTTTACCGAAGCGCCACGGCTGATCGCCCTGTCGGAAGCGGTGATGGAGCAGGCGGTCGCGCGCCGACGGGCGTCCACCCAATCGGCAACGGAGCGTCAAGAGAACGGCGCCGTCGCTTGATTTGGCGCCAAGCGACTTCTACGTAACGAGACGAACAGGATTTAGGAGCCGACCATGGCCACGACAAAGATCGACACCAGCAATTTCCAGACCGACGTCCTCGGCAGCGACAAGCCCGTCGTCGTCGATTTCTGGGCCGAGTGGTGCGGGCCCTGCAAGATGATCGCGCCGAGCCTCGAGGAAATCTCCAACGAGATGGACAATGTCCGAATCGCCAAGGTGAACATCGACGAGAACCCGGACATCGCCGCCCAGTTCGGCGTGCGTTCGATCCCGACGCTGATGATCTTCAAGAATGGCGAGCATGCCGACACGATGGTCGGCGCGCAGTCCAAGTCGAAGCTCGTCGACTGGATCAACAAGGGCGCCGCCTGAACGGCTCAGCGTCCAGCGCCATCGCAGTGAATTGAAAAAGGCCCGGGTCGATCGCCCGGGCCTTTTTTCGTGTGATGGGCTCAGCGCACGCGGGAGTTCAACGCGGGGCGAGACCGCTGCTGGAGAGCACGTCGCCGACCAGATAGAGCGAACCGCAGATCAGGAAGCGCGGCGCGCGGCTGTCGTCCCAGCTGCTGGAGACCAGCCGGATCGCCTCCTCGACACTGTCGCAGGGCTCGGCGTCGAGGCCGGCGTCGATCGCCGCCTCGGCCAGATCGTCGGGGTCGATACCCGCATCCGACGAGCCGACGGGCACGGTGAAGACATGCCGCGCGATGCCGGCGAAGGACGCGAAGAAGCCGGTCGGATCCTTGGTGTTGATCATCCCGACGATCAGGAACAGCGGCCGCGAGACCCGCTCCTCCAGATCGGCCAGCGTCTCGGCGATAGCCGCCCCCGCACCGGGATTGTGGCCGCCGTCGAGCCACAGCTCCGAGCCCGGAAAGGCCGCCCGGTAGAGCGGACCCGAGGCGATCTGCTGCATCCGTCCCGGCCATTCGACATGGGAAAGCCCCGCCTCGATCGCCTTGTCGGCCGGTGCGAAACCGCCATGGCGCAACGCGGCGATGGCGGTCGCGGCATTGGTCAGCTGATGGCGTCCCGGCAGTCGTGGCATCGGCAGGTCGAGCAGGCCGGATTCGTCCTGATAGACCAGCCGTCCGTGTTCCTCATAGGCGAAGAAGTCCTGGCCGTAGACGAGCAGCGGCGCCCCGGCGCGGTCGGCCATGGAGGTCAGCACTTCCAGCGCGATCGACTCGTTCTGCTGGCCCAGCACCACCGGCACGCCGCGCTTGATGATGCCGCCCTTCTCCGCCGCGATCAGTTCGACGCGGTCGCCGAGATAGGACTGATGATCGAGCGAGATCGCGGTGATGACCGTGACGGCCGGCTTCTCGATGACGTTGGTGGCGTCGAAGCGGCCGCCGAGACCGACTTCCAGAAGCACTGCGTCGGCGGGATTTTCCGAAAACAGCAGGAATGTCACCGCGGTGAGGATCTCGAACACGGTGATCGGCGCACCGGCATTGGCCTTCGCCGCGCGGGCCACGGCCTCGGCCAGCATCGCGTCGTCGACCAGTGCCCCGGGCTCGCCCTTGCGGCCGATGCGGTAGCGCTCGTGCCAGTTGACGAGATGCGGCGAGGTGTGGGCGTGCACCGCCTGCCCGTCGGCCTCCAGAATGGCCCGGCAGAACGCCGTGACGGAGCCCTTGCCGTTGGTGCCGGCGATGTGGATCTGCGGCGGCAGCTTGCGCTGCGGCTCACCGAGTTCGGTCAGAAGCCGGCGGATGCGGTCGAGCGACAGGTCGAAGCCCTTCGGATGCTTCAGCATCAGGGCGTCGATTTCGGCGGCGGCCAGCGAGGTCGTTGTCATCGGAAAGAATTACGCCAGTGCGGGGAGCGATGCAAAAAGGTCGCTCAGCCCGCGGCCTGCGATTCCGGCGCCTGGACTGGCTCGGACCCCATGGCCTCGACGGGCTCGGCCACGATCGCTTCCTCCTCGACGGCCTCGGCCGGCTGCCGGGTCAGCAGCTTCAGCAGATTGGCGATGGTCGGGCGCAATTCGTGGCGATGCACGACCATGTCGACCATGCCGTGGGCCATCAGATACTCGGCGCGCTGGAACCCCTCGGGCAGTTTCTCGCGGATCGTCTGCTCGATGACGCGGGCGCCGGCAAAGCCGATCACCGCGCCCGGCTCGGCAATGTGAACGTCGCCCAGCATCGCATAGGAAGCCGACACGCCACCGGCCGTCGGATTGGTCAGGACGACCATGTAGGGAAGCCCCGCCTCCTTGAGCATCTCAACCGCCACCGTCGTGCGCGGCAGCTGCATCAGCGACAGGATGCCCTCCTGCATGCGCGCGCCGCCGGAGGCGGCGAACAGCACCACCGGGCGCCGCTCGGCGATGGCGGTCTCGAAGCCCTTGATGATCGCCTCGCCGGCGGCCATGCCGAGCGAGCCGCCCATGAAGGCGAAGTCCTGGACGATGGCCATCACCGGCACGCCCTCGAGGCTGCCGCGCGCCGCCAGCACGGCATCGTCCATCTCGGCCTTCGCCTTGTATTCCTTCAGCCGGTCGACATAGCGCTTGGAGTCGCGGAACTTCAGCGGGTCGACCGCGACCTTCGGCAGTTCGATCGTCTCGAAGGCGCCGTCGTCGAAGAACGCCTTCAGCCGGTCGCGGGCCCGGATGCGCATGTGGAAGCCCGAGGACGGCACCACCCACTGATTGGCTTCCAGGTCCTTGTGGAAGACCATCTCGCCGGTCTCGGGACATTTGATCCAGAGGTTTTCGGGCACTTCGCGCGTGGCGAGGAGGCTCGAGATCTTCGGGCGAACGTAGTTGGTGATCCAGTTCAAGGCACTTGTCCCGTGGCAAAATCGGTCCGGCAGCCGGTGCCGGCGAGGGGCGGCAGCGCAATCGCTGCCGCAGGAATTAGGCGGTCACGCATCCCCGTCGACGGGACGCGTCACGCCCCGGACATGGTCGCCCGCTCAGGACTTGGCAAGATGGGCGGCACGCACGCCGCCGGCGATCTCGCCGACGAGGTCGCGCACGTCGCTCACCGTGCGGTCGGTGGCGCGGCCGTTCTCCAGCGACTGCTCGATCGCCTTGACGATCGCCGAGCCGACGACGACGCCGTCGGCGCCCTTGCCAATCTCGCGAGCCTGGTCGGCGGAGGTCACGCCGAAGCCGACGCAGACCGGCAGGTCGGTGTGCTTCTTGATGCGGCCGACGGCGGCGGCGACCTTGTCTGCATCGGGAGCGGCCGAGCCGGTGATGCCGGTGATCGAGACGTAATAGACGAAGCCGGAGGTGTTCTTCAGCACCGCCGGCAGGCGCTTGTCGTCAGTCGTCGGGGTGGCGAGGCGGATGAAGTTCAGCCCCTTAGCGAGGGCCGGCAGGCAGAGCTCGTCATCCATCTCCGGCGGCAGATCGACGACGATCAGCCCGTCGACGCCGGCCTCCAGCGCATCGGCGACGAAGGCATCGACGCCGTAGATGTAGATCGGGTTGAAATAGCCCATCAGCACGATCGGCGTCGTCTGGTCGCCCTCGCGGAAGGCGCGGACCAGCGCCAGGGTCTTCTTCAGGCTGGCGCCCGCCTGCAGCGCCCGCAGACCGGCCTTCTGGATCGCCGGCCCGTCGGCCATGGGATCGGAGAAGGGCATGCCGAGTTCGATGATGTCGGCGCCGGCCGCCGGCAGCGCCCGGGCGATCTCCAGCGCCGTCTCGTGGTCGGGATCGCCGGCCATGACGAAGGTCACGAAGGCCGGACGACCCTCTTCCTTCAGCGCGCGGAACCGGTCTTCGATGCGTGTCGTCATGTCAGGCTTTCGTCACCTCGGCGACCCAATCTGCGGTCGCCGCGTCCACGTGATCAACCTTGAAGCCGAAGATCGCGGGCGTGTCATAGGGATGGTGTTCGCGGATCGCCGCCGCGCAGGCGTCGAACCGGTCCGCCGTGGTCTTGATCGTCAGCGGCCACTCGTCGTGGCGCTCCTTGCTGCCCTGCCAGACATAGCGGCTGTCGACTTCCTTGCCGATATTGACGCAGGCCGCGAAGCGGCCGTCGATCAGGACATGCGACAGTTCCCGCGCGTCTTCCAGCGAGGGACAGGTGACGTGGATTTCGACGATGTCGGTCATGCAGGCTCGCTTCGCTCGCTGGCTTCTCCAGCGTTGTCAGCTTGGTTTTTCGGACATTCCGCTTTCCGGGCCGCCCATCGCGGCGGCCCGTCCGGCAGTCTAGAGATCGACCCCGAGATGTTTGGCGGCGGTGAAGACGTCCTTGTCGCCGCGTCCGCAAAGATTCATCACGATGATCTGGTCCTTGCCCATGGTCGGGGCGCGCTTGACCACTTCGGCCAGCGCATGGGCCGGCTCCAGCGCCGGGATGATGCCCTCGGTGCGGGTCAGGAGCTGGAAGGCCTCGAGCGCTTCGGTATCCATGATCGGCACATATTCCACCCGGCCGGAATCCTTCAGCCAGGAATGCTCCGGCCCGATGCCCGGATAGTCGAGGCCGGCCGAGATCGAATGGCCTTCCTTGATCTGGCCGTCGTCGTCCTGGAGCAGATAGGTGCGGTTGCCGTGGAGAACGCCAGGGGAGCCTGCGGTCAGCGAAGCACAATGCTCCTCGCCCTCAAGGCCCTTGCCGCCCGCCTCGACGCCGACGATGGCGACATCCTTGTCGTCGAGGAAGGGATGGAACAGGCCGATGGCGTTGGAGCCGCCGCCGACGGCCGCCACCAGCATGTCCGGCAGGCGCCCTTCGGCGGCCATCATCTGCTCGCGGGTCTCCTTGCCGATCACCGACTGGAACTCGCGCACCAGCTCCGGATAGGGATGCGGGCCGGCGGCGGTGCCGATCAGGTAATAGGTGGAATCGACATTCGTCACCCAGTCGCGGAGCGCCTCGTTCATGGCGTCCTTCAGCGTGCCGTGGCCGGCGGTGACCGGCACGATCTCGGCACCCAGCAGCTTCATGCGGAAGACGTTGGGCGACTGCCGCTCGACGTCGGTCGCGCCCATGTAGATGACGCAGGGCAGGCCGAAGCGGGCGCAGACCGTGGCGGTCGCGACGCCATGCTGGCCGGCGCCGGTCTCGGCGATGATCCGGGTCTTGCCCATCTTGCGGGCGAGCAGGATCTGGCCGAGGCAGTTGTTGATCTTGTGCGAACCGGTGTGATTCAGCTCGTCGCGCTTGAAATAGATCTTGGCGCCGCCGAGCTTCTCGGTCAGCCGCTCGGCAAAATAGAGCGGTGACGGCCGGCCGGTGTAATGGGTGTTCAGCCCGTCGAGCTCGGCCTTGAACGCCGGATCGACGCGGGCCGTCTCCCACGCTTCCTGCAGATCGAGGATCAGCGGCATCAGCGTTTCGGCGACGAAGCGGCCGCCGAAGATGCCGAAGCGGCCTTCCTCGTCGGGGCCGGCGCGGAAGGAATTCGGGGTCAGCGGCTGGTTCACGAGACTCGTGCCTTTCTCGCCAGCTCGCCCAGGCGATCCAGCGCATCGAAGAAGCTGTGCATGCGGCCGGCATCCTTGACGCCGGGGGCGCTTTCGACGCCGGACGACACGTCGATGCCGGACGGATCGGCGATCCTGACGGCCTCGGCGACGTTGTCGGCGTCGATCCCTCCGGAGAGCATATAGGCCATTTGCGGGTCAAGGCCCGACCCGGCGGCCGAAAGCAGCGTCCAGTCGAAGGAGACGCCGTTGCCGCCCGGCAGATTGGAGCCCTTGGGGCGCTTGGAATCGAGCAGGATACGGTCGGCGACGCCGGCATAGGGCGCGACCGCGGCGAGATCCTCGGCGGCAGAAATCGGCAGCGCCTTCATCACCTTCAGCCCGGTGCGCGCCTTGATGTCGCGCACCCGCTCCGGCGTCTCGCGGCCATGCAGCTGCAGCCAGTCCGGCTTCACGTCGCGGGCGAAACGGTCGAGCAGCGCATCGTCGGGATCGACGGTGACGATCACGGTCTCGGCGCGGCCGCCGACCTTTGCGACGAGCTCGGCCATCGGCCCCACGTCCATATGCCGCGGGCTTTTCGCGAAATGCACGAAGCCGACATGGCTTGCGCCACGCTCCAGCGCCACCGCGAGGGTCTCGGGTGTGGACAGTCCGCAGATCTTGACGTCGAAGGCTCGCAAAAGCCGCACTCCCGAAGGTCGGATCGCACTCTTGGCGCCCTTATCGCGCCTCTCGCCCCGGCCTGTAAAGGACGCCTCGGCGCCGCAGGTCAGGCGCCGGAACAATCGATGGCGTGCAGGCCCGCCCCGTGGCGCTTCAGCCAGTCGCGGCCGTGGTCCATGCCCGGGCAAAGCTCGCGGCAGAGCGCCCAGAACGACGCGCCGTGGTTCATCTCGCGAAAATGCGCCACCTCATGGGCGGCGAGATAGTCGAGCACCTCCGGCGGCGCCATGACGATGCGCCAGGAAAAGGCCAGCCGCCGGTCGATGGTGCAGGAGCCCCAGCGGCTGCGGGTGTCCTTCAGCGCCATCGAACGCGGACGCAGGCCGACGGTCGCCGCATGGCGATCCACCGCCGCCTGCAGATCCTGCCGCGCCTCGCGCTTCAGCGTATCGACGACACGGCGCACGAAGTGTTCCGGCGCGCCGCCGACCATCAGGCACGCCTCCCCGTCGACCGTCTCGAAGCGCGATGCCCGGCGCTCCGGCGCCGACACGAGCCGCAACGTGCCGCCGCGAAACGGAATGGTCGCGCCGTCGGCGACGACCACCTGCCCCGGCGCCCGGGCTACACGTTCCTCGACCCAGCCGCGATGACGCTCCAGGAATTCGGCGATCGCCCGGCCCGACACCTGGCGCGGCGCGGTCACGACCACGCCGGACGCGCCGGGGGCAAGCCGCAGGATCATGCGCTTGGCGCGGGGGTTGCGCCGGATGGTCACGGCGACCGGGCCGCCGGCGAGATCGAGCCGTTCGGGGATCGCCGAGACGCGCGGCTTGGCATGGGGAAAGAGGAAGGACATCGGCAGCCGGACAGGGATGGGCGGCGATACGCCGCCGTTCGAATCGCAGTCTACACCCTCACGACATGAAAAACGGCGACGCCCGGGGGACGCCGCCGCCTTTTTCGTGGACGCCCGGCCGGGCCGGGCGCCATCGTTTCGGTCAGGCCGGCTGGCCGTCGACCACCGGGCCGTCGTCACGGCGCTTGCCGCGCTCGGCCATGAAGCGGTCGAACTCCTGCTGGTCCTTGGCCCGGCGCAGTTCGCGCGCATAGGCGGCGAATTCGGCCTCGGCCTCGTGCAGGCGGCGACGCTCCTCGTCGAGGCGGTTAAGTTCCTTCTCCCGCCAGTCGTCGAAGGCGACATTGCCGGTCCGCGGGGCGCTGAAGGGGCTGCCCCCGCCGGCGCGCTTCAGGCTGCCGAACAGGCGGTCCGTCGTCTCATTGACGTCCCGCTTGAAGCCGTCCAAACGGTCACCCCAGAGGATGTAGGCCAGCATCGCCAGGCCGAGAGGCCAGAAGATCATGAAACCGCCAACCATCAGGGCAATCGTGGCCGGCGTCCATGCCGGACGAATCAAAGCTCGCGAAGTCATCGCAGTCACGTTCCTTTCGAAAATGGCCGCGACGCTGAGGCACCGCGGGGGCTTCGACATGTCTCGCTGCAGTATCCACAACATGGTGACTGGCGAAACGGCGTTCAATCTCCCGCGCGCGAAAATTGGCCGGTGCGAGCGTTTTTCGGTCCGCCCGGCGGCCCTGCGATGACGCTGTTCGCCGCCTGCGCGGGCCTGTTCTGGAGTGCCTTCCTCGCCGCGACGCTGCTGCCCGGCGCCTCGGAGATCGTGCTGGTCGCGCTGCTTGCTGAAGGCGTCGGCGAGCCCTGGCTGCTTGTCGTCGTCGCCGGTGTCGGCAACACGCTCGGCTCGGTGGTCAACTGGGTCTGCGGCCGCTTCCTTCTGCACTATGCCGACCGCCGATGGTTTCCGGTGCCGCCGCGCCATCTCGACAGGGCCACGGGGTTCTTCAACCGCTACGGCGTCTGGACCCTGCTGCTTGCGTGGTGGCCGCTCGGCGGCGATGCGCTGACGGTGATCGCCGGCGTGCTGCGGGTGCCGCTCCTGCGCTTCACGATCCTCGTCGCGATCGGCAAGTTCGCCCGCTACGCGGTGGTCGCCGGCGCGACGCTCGCCTGGCCTGGGCTTTGACGCCGGCGCTCGGGCCGCGACATCGCGTCGAGGGGTGTGAAGTTTTGATGACCCGGATCGCGAAACGCGATTACGATGCTATCCTCGTCGCAAGGGAGGAGCCGCGATGCCATCGACCGTCATTCCCACCATTCGCTACGAGAATTGCCGCAAGATGATCACCTGGCTCTGCGATACACTCGGCTTCAGCCGCCACGCCGTCCACGAGGATACCGACGGCAGTATCCTGCATGCCGAACTCGTCCACGGCGACGGCATGGTGATGGTTGGCGACGCCCGGGACGACGCGTTCGGCGCCTTGCAGACGACGGCGAAGGCCGGCGCGCCCGTGTCCCAGAGCCCCTACCTGGTGGTCAAGGATGTCGACCATCTCTACGAGGCGGTGCAGGCGGCCGGCGCGACCATCGTCGTGGATCTGCAGGAGAAGAGCTACGGCTCGAAGGAATTCGCCTGCCGCGATCCCGAGGGCCAACTCTGGAACTTCGGCACCTACGATCCCTGGCGCACCGGACAGTAGGGCCTGACGCGACGGCGCGGCCATGGACTGGACGCAACCAATCGACGCCTATTGCGAGCGCCTGGGAGCCGGCTTCTGGGCCGAGCCACTGAATGCGGTCTCCAATCTCGCCTTCCTCGTCGCGGCCGCAGCCGGCCTTGCGCTGTGGCAGCGGACCGGCGGACGGGATCGGCCGGTGTGCCTGCTCGCCGGCCTCGTCGCGATCATCGGCATCGGCTCGTTCCTGTTCCACACTTTCGCCAACCGCTGGTCGAGCCTTGCCGACGTCCTGCCGATCGCGCTGTTCATCTACGCCTATTTCTTCCTGGCGCTGCATCGCCTCGTCGGCCTCGGCCGCTGGGCCGCGGGCCTCGGCACCGCCGCCTTTCTGGGCGCCTCGATCCTCTCGGAGCCGCTCTTCGCAGGAATGGTCGGATCCTCGGCGGGCTACGTGCCCGCGCTTCTCGCCATGCTCGGCATCGGCGGTTACCTGGTCGCGACCGGCCACCGGGCAGGCCCCCCGATTCTTGCGGCCGGAACGGTCTTTGCCGTCTCGCTCGGCCTGCGCATGGCCGACGCCCCGCTCTGCGCGGACTGGCCCCTCGGCACACACTTCCTCTGGCATGTGCTTAACGCGGTGACCCTGGGACTGCTGCTGGCCGCGGCAGGCCGCCAACCGGAGACCGAGGCCGCAAGAGCGAGCGCACGCTGAGGCGCGTCGGGTCGATCATCCAGTTCGATAGCGCAGGACAAAAAAAGGCCGGACGCCTCCCCCGAAGCATCCGGCCCTGGCGGTCCCCCGCCCTGTAAACTGGTGTCCGGCGACAGATCGCCGGAGACAGCGCCTCTGCTCAGCGAGCGGCGAGGCGCTCCTTGCCCTGCTTGACCACGACACGCGCATCCATCGGAACGCGGTCGTACAGGTCGATGATGTCCTGGTTCATCAGACGGATGCAGCCCGACGAGGCGGCCGTGCCGATGGTCCACCATTCCGGCGTGCCGTGCAGGCGGAACAGCGTGTCCTTGCCGTTCTGGTAGAGATACAGCGCGCGGGCGCCGAGCGGGTTGGTCAGGCCGGGCTCCATGCCGTCGCGATAGGGCTCGAGATCCGGCTTGCGGTCGATCATCTCGGCCGGCGGAAACCATTTCGGCCAGGAGCGCTTGGCGCGGATGTTGGCGTCGCCAGCCCAGGAGAAGCCAGCGCGGCCGACACCGATGCCGTAGCGCATGGCCATGCCGTCGGCTTCGACCACGTAGAGGAAGCGGTTCGGCGTATCGACCACGACCGTGCCCAGCTCGTATTCGCGGCCTTCCGGGAAGGACACGCGCTGGCGCAGATACTGCGGATCGATCTTCTCGGTCGGAATCGCCGGCAGCGCGTAGCCGTCATCGACGACGGCCGAATAGCCGAGCGCCGAGGTGGCACCGAGGCTGCCCTCGTTCGGCAGGTTGGTCGGTGCGGTGTAGGCGGAGACCCCGGACGGCGCCAACGATGCGCGCTGGTTGCTCGCGCAACCGGCAGCCACGGCCAGCGAAAGGACCGCAGCACCAAGGAGAAGGGAACGTTTGCTCGTCATCGAAAATGCCATGTTCGGGGTGGGATGGGATCAGTTCGCCGAACGAACCGCGCACCGGAGGAGCGCCGACCATCTGTAGCCGTCTCCTCGTTAGTCCGCGTCCATCCGTCAGGCAATACGGGATGGAAGCACGGCGTTGGTTAACGAAGGCTTTGTTGCCGCTTGGTGACAGTTGACGGCGGCGGTCGCCGCGACATCTCAGGCGCACTCTGGGACGTTCGCAACCTGAGCTACGAGGGCTTTTTGATGAACATCGGAGAGGCGGCCCGGCTGTCCGGCCTCCCCCCCAAGACGATCCGCTATTACGAGGAAGTCGGGCTGGTCAAACCCTCCCGGGCCATCAACGGCTATCGCAATTACGGCGATCGCGATGTGCATCTCCTGCGGTTCCTCCAGCGCTCGCGCTCGCTCGGCTTCACCATCGAGGAAGCGCGGCGGCTGATTTCGCTCTACGAAGACGGGGGGCGGCGCAGCGAGGACGTGAAGTCCATGGCCAGCTCCCGCATGGCCGAGATCGACCGCAAGATCGCCGAGCTGCAATCATTGAAACGCGCCCTCGCCGATCTCAGCGAGCGCTGCCACGGCGACGACGGCCCGGACTGCCCGATCCTCGAGGAGATCTCCGGGGACCGCACCGGCCGCTGAGCCACGCCTTCGTATCGTCGGCGTATCGGCACCGCGGGGCGTGGCTGCGACGTCCCGCCGCGTTTCTGGTTTGTTCGCGTTTTTGCTTGCCGTAAGCGTCGCGGCTCGGCTAGGTCTCGATCATGCCGATCATATCCCCCTTCCGCGTCGACCCGCTGGTCGACGGTCGCCAGTCCGAGCGTGCCATGATGGTGCGCCGGGGCGTGCAGCGCCTGATGCTGGCGCGCAAGGTGTCGCTGCTGCCGGAAATGGCGCTGGCGTCCGGCCGCCGGGCCGACCTCGTCTGCCTGTCGGAAAAGGGCGAGATCACCATTATCGAGATCAAGACCTCGATCGAGGATTTCCGGGTGGACCGGAAATGGCCGGACTATCTGCAGCATTGCGACCGGCTGTTCTTCGCCACCCATCCCGGCGTGCCGGCGGACATCTTTCCCGAAAGCTGCGGGCTGATCGTGTCGGATGGCTACGGCGCGGAAATCCTGCGCGAGGCGCCGGAAGACCGGATCGCGCCGGCGACGCGCAAGGCGATGACGCTGCGTTTCGCGCGGCTGGCCGCCGACCGCCTGGTACAGGCGGAATGGGCGGCCAATCCGTTCATGACCGGGATGGCGGGCGAGACGGAGGCGGACTGACCGCCGCCGCTGGGTGCCGTGCTCAGCGCGGCGCGCGCTTGGCGAGGATCCGCTGCAGGGTCCGGCGGTGCATCGACAGCCGGCGGGCGGTCTCGGAGACGTTCCGGTCGCACAATTCATAGACGCGCTGGATATGCTCCCAGCGGACCCGGTCGGCCGACATCGGGTTCTCCGGCGGCGCGGCGCGGTCGCCCGCCTTGCGGCTGAGCGCGGCGATCACTTCGTCGGCATCGGCGGGCTTGGCGAGATAGTCGATGGCGCCGAGCTTCACGGCGGTGACGGCGGTGGCGATGTTGCCATAGCCGGTCAACACCACGACCCGGGCATCCTCGCGGGCCCGCTGCAGCGCCTCGATCACGTCGAGCCCGTTGCCGTCGGCCAGCCGCATGTCGACGACGGCGCAGGCCGGTGCCGAGCGTTTCAGGGCGGCAAGCCCTTCCTCGACGCTCTCGGCGGTCACCACATCGAAGCCGCGCTGCTCCAGCGCCCGGCTCATGCGCTGCAGGAACGGGCGGTCGTCATCGACCAGAAGCAGCGATCGGTCACCCTGCGGCAGAAACGACCGCTCAGGAGCAGCCCCTACAGTTTCGGTCAACATCGGCGTTCCTTTCCTTTGTCCGGGAAATGGAGCGCCGGGCACACGCCTTCAACGGCTTGCACCCGCCAGAACCGGCAATCGGCATGCGACCGAAGTACGCATCCGGCGTGCGCCGCCTCGGCTCTGCCGCTGCGTCAGTCGCGGGTCACCGGCCGGTTCGACAGGAAGACGTCCCGCGGCCAGGAGATCACCACGACGGCGCCGTTGGCGACGCGGCCGCGGCTTGCCCGGTTGGCGAAGGTGATCGAGGCGCCGGAGCGTTCGAGCAGCGTCTTGGCGATGAACACGCCGAGGCCGAGACCGCCGCCGGTGTTGCGCTCCGTCGAGTCGCGGTCCGACATGTAGGGGTCTCCGATCCGATCAAGGATCTCCGGGGCAAAGCCCGGCCCGTCGTCCAGCACCTCGATATAGACCTGGCTCTCGCTCCAGCCGGCGCGGATGATCACCTCGCCATCGGCAAAGTCCACCGCGTTCTCGACGATGTTGCCGAGGCCGTAGACGATGCCGGCATTGCGGCGGGCGACCGGCTCGGCGCCATCGCGCTCGACCGTCTCGACCTTCAGCGCGACGCCGAAATTGCGGTGCGGCTCGGCCACCTCGTCGATCAGCGACATCACCGACAGGCGCGCCAGATGGGTCTCGCTGGACGAGGACAGGGAGCTGAGCTGGCGCAGGATCGTGCGGCAGCGCTCCGACTGCTCGACCAGCAGATCCACGTCCTCGCGCTGCGGGTCGTCGGCCGGCACCGAACGACCCATCTCCTTGGCGACGAGGGCGATGGTGGCGAGCGGGGTGCCGAGCTCATGGGCGGCGGCGGCGGCCAGCCCGTCGAGCGCCGACAGGTGCTGCTCGCGCTGCAGGACGAGTTCGGTGGCGCTCAGCGCATCGGCGAGCGCCCGCGATTCCGCCGCCACGCGGTAGATGTAGATCGAGGAGAAGACGAGGGTGGTGACGATCGCGAACCACAGGCCGCCGACATAGGAGATCGGCAGTTCCAGCGACATGCCGTGGGGCCAGGGCACCGGCATGTGGAAGAAGGCCAGCGCCGTCGTGCAGATCACCGCCAGAAGCCCCACCCCCACGGTCGTCAGCGGCGGCTGCGTCGCCGAGGCGATGATCGAGGGCACCACGAGGAACACCGTGAACGGGTTCTCGATGCCGCCGGTAAGGAACAGGAGGCCCGTCGGCTGCAGGATGTCGAAGGTCAGCACGCCGGCCGCCGCCGTCGAGGACAGCCGCCGGCTCGCCGGGAAGCTGATCGACAGATAGATGTTCAGCGCCACCGAGGCGGCGATCAGCGCAAGGCAGGTGCCGATCGGAAACGGCCACCACAGCCCCCAGGCCACGAAGACGCAGGCCGCGGTCTGGCCGGCGACGGAAAGCCAGCGCAGCCGCACCAGCGTCGCCAGGCGCAGCCGCTGGCTCTCGCGCATCATGGTCACGAAGGCCGGCAGGCGGAGGTCGAAACTGGAACGGGTCGCCTGGTCCATGATCGGCTTCAACTATTCTTGAAAGGAAATCGGAGACTTACCGTCTAGCCCGTCATCCGCATCGCCGAAAGTGGTCAAAGCCGCGCGGGGTGTCCGGGCAGCCGGGACCAAGTGCCGCGCCGGCTCCCATCATGGAACACCCGGCCGTCCTTTGCCCTTTACCGTCCCGAAGCGCCAAGGCGCACAGGATCAAGACGGAAGGGACGCATCATGGCTCTCGCCAATCTCAAGGACATCTATATCGACCAGCTGCAGGACATTCACAGCGCCTGCAACCAGTCCGCCAAGGTCACCCGCGAGCTCGCCGGCGTCGCCACCGACGGCGACCTGAAGAGCGCGCTGGACGCCGGCGTTGCCGGCATCGAGGACGGCATCGCCACGCTGAAGGAGATCATCACCGCCCATGGCGCCGATCCCTCGGGCGAATTCTGCAAGGGCATGGAAGGCCTCGTCAAGGAAGCCCGCTCGCACGGCATCGAGGAGGACATCACCGATCCCGACGCCCGCGACGCGATGATCATCACCCAGTATCAGCGCATGGCCCATTACGCGATCGCCGGCTATGGCTGCCTGGAAGCCTTCGCCAAGCGTCTCGACCTGAAGGATGACGCCCAGAAGCTGCAGAAATGCCTGGACGCCACCTATCACGGCGACAAGACGATGACGCAGATCGCCACCGGTGGCATCAACAAGGCCGCCGCGTAAGCACCGCGACAGAGCCAATATCAGGGCCGTCGGCGCATCCGCGCCGGCGGCCTTTCTCGTGCGGCGCTTGAGCCTACAGCACCTGGAAACCGTGCCGGAACGGGTCGCGGTCGTCGATGAAGATCGTGTTGATGCCGGTCAGCCGGGCCCAGCCGGCGATGGACGGCACGATCGCCGGCTT
Source organism: Aurantimonas sp. DM33-3 (assembly GCF_014334315.1). Lineage (NCBI taxonomy): Bacteria > Pseudomonadati > Pseudomonadota > Alphaproteobacteria > Hyphomicrobiales > Aurantimonadaceae > Aurantimonas > Aurantimonas sp. DM33-3. The sequence continues at coordinate 243,388 of NZ_JACSGS010000002.1, forward strand.
GCCGCCAACCTCGGCCGCGGCCTCGACCCGGCCGTGGAACAGCGAGCCGATGATGCTCTCGTGGACGAAATCGTCGCCGGGCGCGAGGCGCCCCTTGGCCGCCCACTGCGCCATGCGCGCCGAGGTACCGGTGCCGCAGGGGCTGCGGTCGATCGCCTTGTCGCCGTAGAACACCGCGTTGCGGGCCGTGGCGCCCTCCATCGTCGGCTCGCCGGCCCACAAGACATGGCGCAGGCCGCGGATCGCCGGGGTGTCCGGGTGCACGAACTCATGGGCGTCGTTCAGCGCCGCGCGTAAAGGGCCGGACAGGGCGACAAGCTGGGAGGCGGTGAAGTCGGCCATGTCGCGGAAATTCGGCTGCGGATCGACGATGGCGTAGAAATTCCCGCCATAAGCGATGTCGACCGTCAGCGGGCCGAGACCGGGGCAGTCCACCGCGATGCCTTCGGCGTGCAGGAAGGCCGGTACATTGGTCAGCCGGACCTCCTCGACGAAGCCGTTCTCCTCGCGGTGGCGGCAGGTGACCACGCCGGCCGGCGTGTCGAGCCGCAGGATCCCGGGCTCCTTCGGCCGGACGAGCCCGTGCTCCAGCGCCATGGTCACCGTGCCGATGGTGCCGTGGCCGCACATGGGCAGGCAACCGGAGGTCTCGATATAGAGCACGGCCACGTCGCAATCGTCGCGGGTCGGCGGGTAGAGGATCGCGCCGGACATCATGTCGTGGCCGCGCGGCTCGAACATCAGCCCGGTGCGGATCCAGTCATATTCGGCCATGAAATGCGCCCGCTTCTCGATCATCGTCGCCCCGTCGAGGAATGGGCCGCCGCCGGCAACGAGGCGGACGGGATTTCCGCAGGTGTGACCGTCGAGGCAGAAGAAGCTGTGGCGTGCCATGAGGATCTCCGGTGGCAGGTCAGGCGAAGCGGCGCGGCGAGAAGGCCGCAAGGTTGATCGGCGCCGGCGTGCCGGTGACGAGATCGGCGAGAATGCGCGCCGTCGCCGCCGACTGGGTCAGGCCGAGATGGCCGTGGCCGAAGGCATAGAATACGCGGTCGGTCGCGGACGCGGGCCCGATGACCGGAAGCGAGTCCGGCATGGACGGTCGAAACCCCATCCATTGCCGGCCACCCGTAGTGTCGAGTGCGGGCAGGAAGCGCTTCGCCTTCTCCAGCATGGTCGCCGACCGACGATAGTCCGGCGGGCGGTGCAGGCCGCCGAGCTCGACGGCGCCGCCCACCCGGATGCCGGATGTCAGCCGGCTTACCACGAAGCCATGGCCGGGAAAGGTCAGTTGCCGCTTCAGGTCGAAGGCGCCCGGCGGCAGGGTGGTGTTGTAGCCGCGCTCGGTCTCCAGCGGCGGCCTGTCGCCGAGGGCGGCCGCCAGCGGCTTCGACCATGCGCCGCCCGCAACGATTGCGTGTCGTGCTTGGAGGTCCGACCCGTCCGCCAGCTTCAAGCACACCGTGTCGCGGGCCGGCGCAAGGCCGCGCACCTCGGCGCGGACGATCCGCCCGCCCCGTTCGATGACGCGGTCGGCCAGCGCCCTGGCATAATCATAGGGATCGGCGATCGACTGCCATCCGGGCACGAAGGTCCCGTGGGTGAAGCGCGGCGACAGGCCCGGCTGCAATTGCGCGATGCCGGCGGTGTCCAGATGGCGACAGGCGATGCCGGCGGCCTCGCGCGCCTGCCAGGCCCCCAGCGACGCCTCGAACTCGGCGCGGCTTTCGTAGAGTTCCAGCGCCCCGTCGGAGCGCAGCATCGCGTCGAGCCCGGCCGCCGCGATCAGCCGGCGGGTCTCGGTGCTCGCCAGCTCCATCATCGCCACCTGGGCGGCGAAGCTGGTCGCGAAGGCGGCGGGCCGGCTGGCGCGCCAGAACCGGAACAGCCACGGCGCAATGGTCGGCAGGTAGGCCGGCGGCACGCTCAACGGGCCCAGCGGATCGAGCAGCCAGCGCGGTGCCTTGCGCAGGATGCCCGGCGAGGCCAGCGGCATGACATCGCTGAACGCGAAGGCCCCGGCATTGCCGAAACTGGCGCCGTGGGCGACCTCGCCCCGCTCGATCAGGACGACGCTTTGCCCGCGCTCCTGCAGGGCGAAGGCGGCGGTGATGCCGACGATGCCCGCGCCGACGATCGCGACATCCGCATCGGTTGTCCTGCCATCACTGGTAGACGCCATCGCCTGTCCCCGCCACTGGTTCCTCGCAGCGATGCCGCAAGAACGACCGATGCACAAGGGGCGCGGCGGAAGGCCTTCCACACGCCGTTCCGTCGGGACGGCGGCGCGACCGTTGTCAGTCCGTGCGGCCGGCCCGGCAGCGGCGATAGGCGGCCTCGCCCTGGTCGAGCGCACGCTGGCGGGTCAGCGCGCGCACGCCGAACCCGTCCTCCCCGCGGTCGATGCGGTTCTCGTAGCTGTTGCCGGCAGTCTGGCGGGCATACTGGCGGCAGAAGGCATCGGAACCGCGGGGGTTTTCGTTGGCCGACACCCGCGCGCCGACGATGGGCGAGCCGTTGGGATAGGGGGCGGTGCTGTTGCAGCCGGCGACGCCAGCAAGGACGGCAACCAGAAGAAGGGCGGATCGCATCCTGGATCTCCGAATCAGAGGCAAGCTGGCCGGATAGATGGCGCTGATGGGCCGCCGCGCCAGTGGCCGGTCCGAAGTCGGACGGGCTGCGACAGGGCGGCCGGGCCGAGGCGGCGAAACCGGTTTGACGGGGCCCCGGAGATCAGGGCATCTGCCGGGGATGGTGTATGACGAGATCGCTCCCCTTGCGCCGCAGATCGCGGCGGCCCGGCTGAGGCCCCTCGGCGGCCTGGCGTTTCTCGATAGCGCCATGCGTCACGCGACGCTGGGGCGCTATTCCTATGTCGCCGCCGCCCCCTTCGCCGCCTTCACGGTGGACGCCGAAGGTGCGATGCTCGATGGACACCGCCTCGACGGCCCGCCGCTGGCGGCGCTCGACGCCATCCTCGCCGCCCATCGCCAGGAAGCGCATCCCGATCTGCCGCCCTTTCAGGGCGGCGCCGTCGGCTTCATCGGCTACGAATTCGCCCGGCATCTGGAAACGCTCGCCGCGCCGGCCGATCTCGATCCGGCAAAGCCCAGCCTGCGCTTCGATCTCTACGACACGGTTCTCGCCTTCGATCACGAAGCCGACCGCGCCTTCGTGATCGGCGTGCGCCGGGCCGGCGAAAGCGACGACGCCCCCGCCCGGGCGCGTATCGCCCGCTTCCGGGCCGCGCTGGAAACGGAGGCGCCGGCTCCTGGCACAGGCGCACGGCCGGGCGGCCTCGACTGGCGCTCCAATTTCTTTGCCGACGACTACCGCGCGGCGATCCAGAAGGTGCGCGACTACATATTGGCCGGCGACATCTACCAGGCCAATGTCGCCCAGACCTTCACCGCCAGGCTCCCCGACGCCTTCGACCCCTTCGCGCTCTATCTGCGGCTGCGCCGGACCAATGCCGCGCCCTTCGGCGCCTATCTGGAGCATGAGGGCCTCGCCATCGCGTCCTCCTCGCCGGAGCGCTTCCTGAAACGCGACGGCGACACGGTGGAAACCCGCCCGATCAAGGGCACGGCGAAGCGCTCCGCCGACCCGGAGGAAGACCGCGCGCTGGCCGAGGCACTGCTGGCCTCGGAGAAGGACCGGGCCGAGAACGTCATGATCGTCGATCTCCTGCGCAACGACATCTCCCGCGTCTGCACGGCCGAAGCCGTGGAGGTGCCGGTGCTGTGCGGCCTCGAAAGCTACGCCTCGGTCCATCACCTCGTCTCGGTGGTGACCGGAACACTTCGGCCCGGCCGGACCGCCGGCGACCTCATCGCCGCGACATTTCCGGGCGGCTCGATCACCGGCGCGCCGAAGATCCGGGCCATGGACATCATCACCGAGATCGAGAACACCGCCCGTGGCCCCTATTGCGGCGCCATCGGCTATCTCGGCTTCGACGGGGCGATGGACCTCAACATCGCCATCCGCACCGTCAGCTTCGAGGCCGGCACGGCGCGGCTGTCGGCCGGCGGCGGCATCACCGTCCTGTCGGACCCGGCGGCCGAATACGAGGAGACCTTCACCAAGGCGACCCGCGTCTTCGCGGCCTTCGATGCGGACGACAGGAATGGTGCGAAGGACGGTTCGCGATGATCCTCGTCGTCGACAATTACGACAGCTTCGTCTTCAACGTCGCCCGCTATCTCGAACGGCTGGGCGGCACGATCGAGGTCGTGCGCAACGATGCCGTCAAATGGCAGGAGATCGACGCGCTCGCACCATCGGCCGTGATCATCTCGCCGGGTCCCTGTTCGCCGCGCGAGGCCGGCATCTCGCTCGACCTGGTGCGGCAATTGTCCGGCCGCGTGCCGATCCTCGGCGTCTGCCTCGGCCATCAGGTCATCGGCGAGGCCTTTGGCGGCACCGTGACCCGGGCCCTCAAGCCCATGCATGGCCGTGCCTCGCGGATCGCCCATGACGCGGCGAACCTCTTCGACGGATTGCCGCGACCGACAATGGTCGGGCGCTATCATTCGCTGATCGTCGAGGAAACGCCGGCGATGCGCGATCACCTCGCCATCGACGCCCGTTCGGACGAGGGCGAGATCATGGCCCTGTCGCACCACACGCACCCGACCTGGGGTATCCAGTTCCACCCCGAATCCGTTTTGACCGATCGCGGCGAGCGTATCTTCGAGAATTTCCTGTCCCTTGCGGAGCGTTGGCGTGGACGAGATCTGGATTGACGGCGGCTTTGCGGCGGCGCCCGGCGCCGTTGCCGCGAACGACCGCGGCCTGACCCTTGCCGACGGGGTCTTCGACACGTCGCTGGTTCTGGGCGGCAGGGTGTTTCGCCAGGAGGCCCATCTCGATCGGCTGATGGCCGCCGCGGCCAGTCTTGCCATTCCGGCGGACCGCGCGGCGCTGGAACTGGCGATGACGGCGTTGGCCGAGCGACGCGGCGACGGGGCGATCCGCCTGACGCTGACCCGCGGCCCCGGCGCACGCGGCCTCGCCTTTCCCGCCGATCCGCAGCCGACGCTGATCGGCACTGCGGCGCCGCTCGCCCCCGCGATGATGTTCGCGCCGCTGCGGCTTCAGGTCTCTGAGATCCGCCGCAACGAGACCTCGCCGACGGCGCGGGTGAAGTCGCTGGCCTATCTCGACAGTGTCCTCGCCAACCATGCCGCAAGGCAGGCCGGCGCCGACGAGGCGCTGTTCCTCAACGGGGCGGGTCGCGCCGCCTGTTCGGCGCTGGCGAATGTCTTCGTCCTGGCGGGGACCGAGATCGTCACGCCGCCACGCGACGACGGCGTCCTCGACGGCATCGTGCGCGGCTGGATCCTCGACAATGCCGGTGCCTTCGGTCTGTTGGCGGTCGAAAGGCCCCTGACGCTCCCCGATCTCGCGGCGGGTCAGATCGTCCTGACCAACAGCCTGCGCCTGATCGCGCCGGCCAGCCTCGATGCGCCGGCGCCGGCCATGCCGGCCCCGCCCTTGCGGGCGCTGATGGAAGGGCTCTGCGCCGCCATCGCGGAGGAATGCGGGGTCGATCCGCGCGAACGCGGAGCGGTGCTGCCCGGCTGAGCCGAGCCGCTCGCCTCAGCGCTGCGTCGTGCCGCCTGCCAGAAGCCAGGCCGGATCGAACCAGGTATCGGCCGCACCGTCATAGGGCAGCGTGTTGATGTCCCAGTGGCGCACATAGCGCGCATAGACGTCCCAGACCGCCGGGCCGCCGCCGATATAGACAACCCGTTCGCCGAAACTCTCGAGCACCGCCTGCGGATCGTCGGACGAGCGGATTTCCACGATGGTGCGGTCCTTGCGGGCGAAATCCGGGAAGGACGCGACGGTCTTGGGCCCGGCGATCAGCACATGACCGCGGGTGATCTCGAAAAAGCGCTCGACATCCTCGGTGTAGACGCGTTCGGGACGCCCCTCCCACGGCATGCCGCCATCGAGGCCGAGTTGTCCGCTCCGGCCGATCGCGCAGATGACCCTGACGTCGGGCATGCGTCCCGCTCCTCTTTGCCGCACGTCGACCGACGACGCGCTCCGGTTGTGGACTGATGCCCGATTCGGCGTGGCGAGACCATTGTTCACCGGGAACCGATCGCGGAATTTCTCGTTCGAGAAACACCGCGGACCCCGCGTCAGCAACGTTCGGGCCGTGCCGGCCGCCCGTCGCGCGCCACGAACTGCCAGCCTTGCGGATACTATGTATGGCTGTCTTTTTCGTGCGAAGAATATAGCAGTTTAAGGACCGGCCCTCGGCTAACGGTTAACCGGGATCATGGATACGAACACACAGACAACAGCATCGGTCCACACCGATCCTTCGACGATGATGACGCCGGTGATCGTGCCGTCGCTCCTGTCGATCGCCAAGTCCACCCGGGCCTTTCTCGCCCTGCTTCTTGCCGATATCGGACTGCACCCCGGCCAGGACCAGCTCCTCGACCGTCTCGATCCCCTTGCCCCGGTCAGCGTGTCGGCGCTGGCCGAACAGCTCTCGGTGCGGCCCTCGACGGTGTCCAAGATGCTGGACCGGCTGATCGAGAAGGGGCTGGTCGCCCGCTCGGCCAACAGTGCCGATGCGCGCCGCACGATGGTGCAGCTGACCCCGGATGGCGAGCGGGTGCAGGCGACCGTACGAAACGTCTGGCAGCGGCTCGAGATCGACCTTGCCCAGTCCCTGACGCAGGACGAGCTGCAGGTGCTGCAGAGTTCCCTGACGCGCACCGGCGATATCCTCACCCAGAAGCTGCGACGCCTGCGCTAGGCGCGCGGCTGCCACGCGGGCGCTCGATTGACGCGCGCCCCGGCACTGCCTATTCCGCGATCGCCGGCTTGCGGCAGCGGAGGGGACAATGCCGATGAGCGAGTTCGTGACGATTGCCGGCGGCGGCCTCAGTGCCGAGATCGCGACAGCCGGTGCAGCAGTCCGGGCCGTTCACCTCGACGGATTTGCCCATTCGCTGGTCGTCGGCGCCGCCGACCCCGAGCATTACACGGCCGGCAACCGCGAATATCTCGGCGCCACCATCGGCCGCTTCGCCAACCGGATCGGCGAAGGTCGCTTCACCATCGACGGTCGAGGCTCCCAGCTTGCCCGCAACGACCCGCCCAATCATCTGCATGGCGGTCCGAAGGGCTTCTCGACGCGCATCTGGACCATCGTCGAGCGCGCCCCGGACGCGCTGACCCTGAGCCTCGTGTCGGCCGATGGCGACGAGGGCTATCCCGGGACCGTCGACATCACCGCCCGCTTCGCGATCCTGCCGGACCAGACGCTGTCGGTGAGCTACGCGGCGACCAGCGATCGCCCGACCCCGGTGAACCTGACGACGCATTTCTACTTCGATCTCGACGGCAGCGACGACATTCGCGGCCACCGGCTGACCCTGGCGGCGGATCGCTATTTGCCGATCGATGCGGCGGCGCTTCCGACGGGGGCGATCGCACCGGTGGCGGGCACGGCGTTCGACTTCGGCGAGGGCCGGCTGGTGGGCGAGGCTCCCGATCCGCTCGACCACAATTTCTGCCTGGCCGATGCGCCGGCACCGGAGCCGCGTTTTGCCGCCCGGCTCGAGGGCGAGACGAGCGGCATCACGCTGACGCTCTCCACCACAGAGCCCGGCCTGCAGGTCTATGACGGCGCCAAGCTGGACGGCTCGATTATGGGCCATGGCAGGGTACCGATCGGCAGCCGCTCGGCCCTGGCGCTGGAGCCCCAGGGCTGGCCGGATTCGCCCAATCGGCCGGAGTTTCCCCAGGCGATCCTGCGGCCGGGCGAAACCTATCGCCATCACAGCCTGTACCGTTTTTCCGCCGGCTGACACACGCCCTGCCCCCGTCAGGAAGCGTTCATCATCCGGGCCTACAAGCCTGTGCGCGGCGGCTATGTAATCGCCGCAATTGTGCCTATGCTCACGCCTTCGTGTCTGTTCTCAAACTCACAAGCAGCCCGTGAATCACAAGAGTTTTGCGTCCCGCCGTACCGCGCTGAAGACAGGTGTGGCCCTCACCCTCGCAGCGCTTCTGCCCCGTCCCGGCTTTGCCCAGGAGACGGAGGCTCCCACGCCGCCGGCCCAACAGCCGGCAACCGTCGGCGCGCCCGATGCGCCGTTCACCTTCGATGAACTGGCCGCGCGCATGCAGCAGCGCGCCGGGGAATCCTACAGCGCGCCGGCCAACGACCTGCCGCAGGAAATCCTCGACCTCAATTACGACGAGCACCGGGCGATCCGCTTCCGGCCGGACCACGCCCTGTGGCGCGCCGAGCCGGTGGAGTTCCACCTGCAGGCCTTCTATCCCGGCTGGGTGTTCAAGGAGACAACCAAGGTCTTCGTCGGGCAGAACGGCGTCTACAATCGCCACGATTTCGCGCCCTCGGATTTCGAATACCGCCCGCCGCTGGATCCGTCGAAATTCCAGGACCTGCCGCTGGACGGCGTCGCCGGCTTCCGAATCCACGCGCCGATCGAACGGCCGGACTATTTCGACGAGCTGGTGACCTTCCTGGGCGCGAGCTATTTCCGCGCGCTGGGCACCGGCACCCGCTACGGGCTGTCGGCCCGCGGCCTCGCCATCAACACCGCGACCAGCGAGACCGAGGAATTCCCGCGTTTCAGCGCCTTCTACATCGACGCGCCGAAGCCGGGCGATTCACGCATCCGGCTGATGGCGGAGCTCGACAGCCCGAGCCTCACCGGCGCCTATTCCTTCCTGATCACGCCGGGCCCGCAGACCACGATCGACGTGACCACCCGGCTGTTCTTCCGTACCGACGTCAACCGCATCGGCATCGCGCCGCTGACCTCCATGTACACTTTCGGCGAGAACGACCGCTTCGGCCGCGACGACTTCCGTCCCGAGGTCCATGACAGCGACGGCCTGTGCATTCGCCGGGCCGATGGCGAGAAGCTGTGGCGGCCGCTGAAGAACCCCGAAAACCTGGCGATGTCCTATTTCCAGGAGACCAGCCCGCGCGGCTTCGGCCTCCTGCAGCGTGACCGCGACTTCTCCCATTACGAGGACATCGAGGCCCGGTACGAACTGCGGCCGTCGCTGATGATCGAGCCGCTGGGCGACTGGGGCAAGGGCACCGTCGAGCTCGTCGAGATCCCGACGGATTCGGAAGCCAACGACAACATCGTCGCCTTCTGGGTGCCCGAGGCCAAGGCCGAGGCCGGCGGCGCGATGGAGTTCAGCTACCGGATGCACTGGGGCCTCGACGTCGAGCCCGAGGACAACCAGGCCAAGGTCACCGGCACCTTCATCGGCGTCGGCGGCAACGCCGCGGATGCTGACCTTTCGACCCATCGCATCGCCATCAATTTCGAGGGCGGCAGCATTGCCAAGCTGCCCGCCGATGCCCAGATCGAGCCCCTGATCGACGTGCCGGACAACACCCGGCTGATCCATTCAGGAATCGCGCGGCTGCCCAATGGCGGCTGGCGCGTCGCCCTGGAACTCGAGAAGACCGATTCACAGCCTGCTGAACTTCGCGTGAAACTTTCGATGCTGCAGCGCATTGTCAGTGAGACGTGGCTCTATCAATGGACGAACAGGACATGACCGTTTTTGCAACGGAAGACCGCCGCTCCATGCAGGAGACCAATGCCGGCCGGCTTATCGGCCGCGCCGATCTGGACGACGATGTCGTACTGGACGCCGTCCGTACGCGCCTTGCCGCGAGCGGACGTTCCGATGACGCCGAACGCGTGCTGGCCGCCGCCATGCGGGGCGATGCGGCGTCGCTGGCCTTCGTGCGCACGGTCGCCGTGCCGCCGCCCGTGGCCCGGCTGACCATGCCGATCCAGCCGCTGACCGGCCGGCCGCTGCGCTTCCCGACGATCTCGCTCGGCCGCCTTTCCGCCGACCGCAATTGATCACCATGCCTGAACGGCCCTGTGTGATCCGGGCCGTGGCACCATCTCACCGACGGACACCGCGTTGATCACGGCTCAGCGTCTTCTCTTCGCCTTGGCCTCCGTCGTGCTGGCGGCGATCGCAGCTTCGCTGTTCTTCATCGTCGTGACGGTGAACGGGGTGACCTATCTGCACATCGTGCAGATCAGCCTGCTCGTGCTGTGCTGCCTCTGGCTCGCCTGGGGCTTCAACATGGCGCTGGCCGGCATCATGTCGTCCGGCGCGCCGCCGCGCCGCCGGGCGCTGCCCGGCCATGTCAGCCGCACCGCCATCCTCGTCCCCGTCTACAACGAGGACGCCGAAGCGGTGCTGGCGCGCGTCGGTGCCATGTATGAAGGCCTGCGCAGCATTGGCGGGCTCGACGCCTTCGACTTCTACATCCTCAGCGATTCCACCAAGGCCGAGAACGTCGCCGCCGAACGGCGCGGCGTCGATATGCTGCTCGCCGAACTCGGCGCAGCCGGCCGGCTCTACTACCGCAACCGCGAGAAGAATGTCGGCCGCAAGGCCGGCAACATCGCCGACTTCGTGACCACCAGCGGCGGTGCCTACGACTACATGCTGGTGCTCGACGCCGACAGCCTGATGCGGCCGGAGACCATGGTGGAGATGGTCGCCCGGATGGATGGCGACCCCGAACTCGGCCTGTTGCAGACCCAGCCGCTGATCATCGGCCGGCGCACCCTGTTCGGGCGTGCCTTGCAGTTTTCCGCAGCCCTGTTCTCGCCGGTCTTCTCGCGCGGAATCGCGGTGCTGCAGGGCCGCGAGGGGCCGTTCTGGGGCCACAACGCCATCCTGCGCGTGCGCGCCTTCGCGGCGTCCTGCGGCCTGCCCGACCTGCACGGCCGCCCGCCCTTCGGCGGCCATATCCTCAGCCATGATTCCGTCGAGGCGGCGCTCTTGGCGCGGGCCGGCTACAAGGTGCAGGTCGATCCGGACCTCGAAGGCTCCTACGAGGAAGCCCCGGCCAACATCATCGAATATGCCAAGCGCGACCGCCGCTGGTGCCAGGGCAATCTGCAGCACGGCAAGCTCCTCGCCGCGCCCGGGCTGAAGCTGTGGAGCCGCGTCTCGCTCGCCAGCGGGATCATGGCCTATGCCGCCTCGCCGATCTGGCTGATGTTCCTGATCGTCAGCCTGCTGGACCCGATCCTGGCGCCGGAGCCGAACTATTTCCCGGCCGATTCCCTGTTCCCGGTGTTCCCGCGCCCCGAAACCGGCAAGGCGCTGCTCCTGCTCTTCGGCATCTTCGTGCTGCTGCTTCTGCCCAAGACGCTGATCGCGGTCGGCAGCGCCTTCACCGCCCGGCGTCGGCGGTTCGGCGGGACCCTGGCAGTGCTGGCCGGCGCGACGGCGGAGCTGGTGATGACCAGCATCCTCGCCCCGGTGATGATGATGTTCCAGTCGAAGGCCGTGGCCGAGATCCTGATCGGCGCCGATGCCGGCTGGCCGTCGACCGAGCGCGCCGACGGCAGCCTGCCGCTCGACGCCGCCTTCAAGGCGAGCTGGTGGATGGTGCTGGCGGGCGGCCTCGTGCTGTTCGCCACGATCAACTACGCCCCGAACCTCGTCCTGTGGACCCTGCCGATCGCGCTGCCCCTCGTTGCGGCGCCGGTCCTGATCAGCGCCACCGGCAACCCGGCGCTGGGCGACTGGGTGCGTCGCCAGCGCCTGTTCGAGACCCCCTTCGAGTCCGATCCGGAGCCGGTGATCCGCAGCTATGCCCTCTGGCAGGAGCGGCTGGCCCGTCTTTCGGCCGGCGCCGACCTTGAGAAAGCCACAGTGTCGGTGGCACCGGTGCTGCCCGATCCCGCATGAGGCTGCCCCCGAGACGATGACCGCTGTCACCCGTACTGCCTTGAAATCACCCCGCGATTACCGGGTGGACTTCTGGCGCGGCATCGCGCTCGCGATGATCTTCGTCAACCACATCCCGGGCAATGTCTGGGAGAACTTCACCTCCCGCAATTTCGGCTTCTCCGACGCGGCCGAACTGTTCGTCTTCCTGGCGGGCTTTGCCTCGGCCTATGCCTATGCCCCGCTGTTCCTGGCGGGCGAACGGGTCGCGGCGACGCTGAAGGCGTGGCGCCGGGCGGGCGTGCTCTACCTCGTCCACATCACCCTGACGGTGGCCGCCATCGGCATCTTCTCCTGGGCGGCGCTGGCGCTCGGCTATGGCGACATGATGCGCACGATCGGGCTGCGCTCCTTCATCACCATGCCGATGGAAACGATGATCGGCGTTGCCGGCCTCGGCCACCAGCTCGGCTATGTGAACATCCTGCCGATGTATTGCGTGCTCCTGTTGATGCTGCCGCTGCATCTGGCGCTGGCGCAGATCAGCCGCGGCGCGATGCTCGCCGGCGCCGTCCTGCTGTGGGTCGTCGCCTATGTCTGGGCGATCGACGTGCCGGCCTTCCCGCTGCCGGGCGGCTGGTTCTTCAATCCGTTCTCCTGGCAGCTGATCTTCGCCGTCGGCCTTTATTGCGGCCTGAACCGCCGCGAGACGGGCGTCGCCGTGCCGTACCGGCCGTGGCTCTACGCGCTGGCGCTCGCCTATGCGCTGCTGGCCTTCCTGACCATCCGCTTCGGCCTGTGGTGGTTCTGGGGCCAGAGCCCGCTGCCGGTGCTGATCACCGGCTTCGACAAGACCTATGTCAGCCTGACCCGGCTGCTGCACGTGATGGCGATCTGCTACCTCTTCGCCAATGCCGCGGCGACCTCGCCCTTCGCCAACATCTCGCGCGACAACATCTTCACCATGTTGGGTCGCCATTCGCTGCCGGTCTTCGCGGTCGGTACCGTTCTGTCACTGTGCGGCCAGGTGCTGAAGCATGGTTCGGAACCGTCGATCTGGTTCGACACGCCGATGGTGCTGGCCGGCCTCGCGATCCTCTTCGGCCTCGCGCGTTATCTCGACTGGTGGCGCGTTGCCCAGAAGGTCACGGTCCGCAGCAGCGACGCGGCGGCCGACAGCGCGCGCGGCGCCATGGCCACGCCGGACGAGCCGCTGACGCCGATCCTGAAGACCCGCCGCCCGGTCTGACGGTCTCGTCCGGTCATGCGAAAACGGGCGCCGATGGCGCCCGTTCTGCATTCTGTCCTGTGGGTCACCCCTACCGCATGACCGGCATGGCGAACTCGGCACCGTCCTTGATCCCCGACGGCCAGCGGCTCGTGACCGTCTTGGTGCGGGTGTAGAAGCGGAAGGCGTCCGGTCCGTGCTGGTTGAGGTCGCCGAAGCCCGAGGCCTTCCAGCCGCCGAAGGTGTAGTAGGCCAGCGGCACGGGGATCGGCACGTTGACGCCGACCATGCCGATATTGATGCGGCTGGCGAAGTCGCGGGCGGCGTCGCCGTCACGGGTGTAGATCGAGACGCCATTGCCGTATTCGTGGCTCATCGGCAGGTCGATCGCTTCCTCGTAGTCCTTGGCGCGCACCACCGACAGGACCGGACCGAAGATCTCGGTCTTGTAGATGTCCATGTCCTTGGTGACGTCGTCGAACAGGCAGGCGCCGACGAAGAAGCCGTTCTCGTAGCCCTGCATCTTGAAGCCGCGGCCGTCGACGGCGAGCTTGGCGCCCTCTTCGACACCCCGGTCGATCAGACCCAGCACGCGCTGTTGCGCCTCGCGGGTGACCAGCGGTCCCATGTCGACGTCGTCGCCGGCCGTATAGGGCGCGATCTTCAGCGCCTCGACCCGCGGGATCAGCTTCTCCATCAGGCGATCGGCGGTCTCCTTGCCGACCGGGACGGCCACGGATACTGCCATGCAGCGCTCGCCGGCTGCGCCGTAGCCGGCACCGATCAGGGCGTCCGCCGCCTTGTCGATGTCGGCGTCCGGCATGATGATCATGTGGTTCTTGGCGCCGCCGAAGCACTGGACGCGCTTGCCGTTCGCGCAACCGCGCGAATAGATGTACTGGGCGATCGGCGTCGAGCCGACGAAGCCGATGGCCTGGATGTCGGGATCGTCGAGGATCGCGTCCACCGCGCCCTTGTCGCCGTTGACGACATTGAGGATGCCCTCGGGCAGGCCGGCCTCGATCATCAGCTCGGCCAGCATGATCGGCACCGACGGGTCGCGCTCGGACGGCTTCAGGATGAAGGCGTTGCCGGCGGCGATCGCCGGAGCGAACTTCCACATCGGGATCATCGCCGGGAAGTTGAACGGCGTGATGCCGGCCACGACGCCCAGCGCCTGGCGGATCGAATAAAGGTCGATGCCGGGGCCGGCGCCTTCGGAGAACTCGCCCTTCAGGAGATGCGGCGCGCCGATGCAGAACTCGGCGACCTCGAGGCCGCGCTGCACGTCGCCCTTGGCGTCGGGAATGGTCTTGCCATGCTCGCGCGACAGCACCTCGGCCAGCTTGTCCATGTCGCGGTTCAGAAGCTCGACGAACTTCATCATCACGCGGGCGCGGCGCTGCGGGTTGGTCGCCGCCCAGGCCGGCTGCGCCGCCTTGGCATTCGCGACCGCCGCGGTCAGCTCGTCGGCGCTTGCCAGCGCAACCTGGGCCTGGACCTCGCCGGTAGCCGGATTGAAGACGTCGGCCGTGCGGCCGCTCGTGCCGGCGACGCGTTTGCCGCCGATGAAATGTCCGATCTGTTCCATCCGGTTTCCTCCTGTTGCGGGTGTTGCCCTCAGTCTTCGCGCAGCCAGCGATGAAAGCCAATCCTTCGCTTTGCGCATCCGTTGTGCGTAGATTGATGTCCTTGGCAACGATTGAAGAAGATCGGACGTGAACTGGGACGATGTCAGGCTGTTTCTCGCGGTGGCACGGGCCGGCCAGATCCTGGCGGCGGCGCGGCGGCTGGAACTCAATCACGCAACCGTCGGCCGGCGGCTGACGGCGCTCGAAACGGCCCTCGGCGCCCGGCTTCTCGACCGGCGCCCGAATGGCTGCGAGCTGACGCCCACCGGCCGCGACTTCCTCGAACAGGCCGAGCGCATGGAAGCGGCCATGCTGGCGGCCCGCGCCGATATCGGCGCCACCGAACTGGCGCTCTCGGGCACGGTGCGGGTGGGAACGCCCGACGGTTTCGGCACGGCGTTCCTCGCCCCCCGCCTCTGGCGGCTGACCGAACGCCACCCCGACCTCACCGTCCAGCTCGTGCCGGTGCCGCGCGCCTTCTCGATCTCGCGCCGCGAGGCCGACATCGCGATCACCGTCGCCCGTCCCGAAGCCGGACGGCTCGTCGCCGGCAAGCTCACCGACTATGCGCTCGGCCTCTACGCCTCACGCGGCTACATCGCCGCCCATGGCGCCCCGGCCTCGCTCGCCGAGCTCGGCCGGCACCGTCTCGTCGGCGCGGTGGAGGACCTCCTCTACAGCCCGCGGCTCGCCTACCACACCGACATCGTCGCCCACTGGCCGGCGCATTACGAGGTCTCGAGCGCGATCGGCCAGACCGAGGCCGTGGCGGCCGGCGCGGGGATCGGCATCCTGCATGGCTTCATGGCCGCCGATCGCCCCCAGCTCACGCGTATCCTGCCGGAAGAGACGATCCATCGCAGCTATTGGCTGGTCTATCACGAGAGCGTCCGCGACATCCGCCGGATCGCCGCCGTCGCCGACTTCATCCGCGACTGCGTCAGCGCCGAGCGTGCGGTCTTCGCCGCCGGCTGACAGGGGCCTCTGTCGCCGCGGGTTCGACGTGAAGACCGAGGGTCTTATGTGACCTCAGACCAGCGGACGCACGTCCGGGTCATCGCGAGCATCCGGACGGACACTTGATCGCCGTCAATCCTTCGGCCGCCGCGCCATGCGCATATCGGTCGAAGCCCGAACGCGAAGGAGACCGCCATGTATGCCAGGATCATGATCCCCGTGGACCTCACCCATGCCGACAAGCTCGACAAGGCGCTGAAGACGGCCGCCGGTCTCGCCAGCCTCTACAATATCCCCGTTCACTATGTCGGCGTGACCTCCAACGCGCCGTCCGGCGTCGCCCATACGCCGGAGGAATATGCCGGCAAGCTGGAGGCCTTCGCGGCGGGCCAGGCCCGCGACCACGGCGTCGAGCAGACGTCGAAGGCCTATGTCCGCCACGATCCGAGCGTCGAGCTGGGCCGCACCCTTCTGGACGCGATCGACGAATGCGGCGCGGACCTCGTGGTCATGGCCTCGCATGTGCCGGGGCTGCCGGACCATCTCTTCACATCCCATGCGGGCCATCTGGCCACGCACACCTCCGCATCCGTCTTCGTGGTGCGCTGACCGGAGACGGCCCGCGCGCCGCATCCGCTGCAAGCCGCCGCCGCAGTTTTGTGCAGTGGCGGCGCGTCGCATCGCCGATGCCGACACGTTCAGGGAAGAGCTCCGGGCGCCGGCCGGCACGACGGCCATCGCGCCTGACCACCTGTCATTACTGTCAATTTTACATTTCCTTCACGGAAGGGAGGGCAAAGTCCGGCCGTCTTAGTTTCAGCGTCGCGATCGGTTTGCCGATCCAAACGGCCGGATATCGGCGACAGGTGTTTCCTTGGCCGCATTTGGGCAGAACTTTCTCGTCGACCATTCCCTTGGTTTCGTGGCGACGGCACTCGTCGTCTGCGCCATCATGGCCGCGATCGTCCTGACCGTTCTCGACCGCGCCAGCTCGGTCGAAGGCGGCCGGCGCTACAAATGGATGGCGGTCAGCGCCGCGGTCGCCGGCCTCGGCGTCTGGACGACCCATTTCGTGGCGATGCTCGGCTTCCGGCCCGACGTCATTCTCGGCTACGATCCCATGGTCACGATCGTGTCGGTGTTCGTCGGCATCCTGTTCGTCGGCCTGCCCCTGGCAGCAACCGTCCTGGTGCATTCCCGGGCTGCGCGGATGGCGCTCGGCGCGATCGCCGGCCTCGGGGTCGGTGCCATGCACTTCACCGGCATGAGCGCGTTGCAGGGGTGCCTCGCCGCCTACGATCCACTGGTCACGCTGATCTCGCTCTTCGCCGGCGCCGGGTTCTTCGCCGCGGCCATGTCGATGAAGCCACGTGGCAAGCAGCGCCTCGCCGTCGCCACGCTGATGGTGCTGGGTGTCTGCTTCCTGCATTTCATCGCGATTGCGGGCCTGACCCTCAGCGCCGCCCCGGCCGCCGAGGTCTGGATCGTCGAACCGGTGACCCTGTCGGCCTTCGTCGCCCTCGCCGCGCTGATGATCTTCATCACCGCCTTCATCCTGGCCGTGAACGGCGAGAAGCTGGACGCCTCGTCGCGGGCGGCGGCCGCTGACGCGGCGGAGCATCTGCGCGTCCTGTCGGCGGCGCTCCAGAACATGTCGAACGGCCTCGTCATGGTCGGGCCGGACGGGATCATCACGCTGCATAACGAGCGCGCCTACGAGCTGCTCGGCATCGGCCCGAACGAATTGCGCTCGGGGCTGGCGCTGTCGTCCTTCCTCGACAATTTCGGCCACAAGGCGGGCTGGGACGCCGCGCGGATCGACCGGGTGATCGACAATCACACCGTCTGGATGCGCCGCTCCACCATCACCCGGGTCGAACACCACCTCGCCGACGGCCGGGTCATCGGGGTGGCCTGCTGCCCGATGGCCGACGGCGGCGCGATCCTGACCTATGACGACATGACCGAGGCCCGGCAGGTTCAGGCCACGATCACGCACATGGCCTATCACGACGCGCTGACCGGACTGCCGAACCGCCGCAGCTTCCAGGACGAGCTGA
The DNA here is from genome assembly GCF_014334315.1 of Aurantimonas sp. DM33-3. Taxonomy (NCBI): domain Bacteria; kingdom Pseudomonadati; phylum Pseudomonadota; class Alphaproteobacteria; order Hyphomicrobiales; family Aurantimonadaceae; genus Aurantimonas; species Aurantimonas sp. DM33-3. The sequence goes on from NZ_JACSGS010000002.1 coordinate 260,997, forward strand.
AGGCGCGCTTCGATTCGGCCAAGCCGACCACCATCGTGATGATCGACCTCGATCGCTTCAAGGCGGTCAACGACACACTCGGCCATCCGGTCGGCGACGCGCTGCTCATCCAGGTCGCGGACCGGCTGCGGGCCTGCTGCGATCCGAACGATCTGATCTTCCGCCTCGGTGGCGACGAGCTGGCGATCCTGCCGGGCGACGACGAACACAGCGATACGCTGGCGCGCCGCGTGGTCGAAGGCTTCGAGCGCCCCTTCACGGCCGACAAGCACCGCATCAGCATCGGCTGCAGCGTCGGCCTCGCCACGGCCGACGACGTGGACGACCCGGACCTGGTCGTCCGTCAGGCGGACCTTGCCCTCTACAAGGCCAAGAAGAACGGCCGCAACCGCATCGAGCGCTACGAAAGCGGCATGATGGAGGATGCGGTCAAGCGCCGGGACCTGGAAATGGACATGGTCCGGGCGTTGAAGGAGGGCCAGTTCTCGCTGAATTATCAGCCGCTGTTCAACCTGCCGACGCGCGAACTCGTCGGCTTCGAAGCGCTGATCCGCTGGACCCATCCGACCCTTGGCCTGATCTCGCCCGTCGACTTCATCCCCTTGGCCGAGGAGACCGGGCTGATCACCGAGATCGGCGAATGGGTGCTGAACGAAGCCTGCCGCGAGGCCAGCAACTGGCCCGGCGAACTCTACGTGTCCGTCAACGTCTCGCCGGTCCAGCTGCACAAGACCGACATGCTGCGGCAGGTGACGAGGGCGCTGGCCGAGCATGGGCTGACAGCGCAACGCTTGGAGCTGGAGCTGACCGAAACGGCCATGGTCGACGACGGCCGCCGGATCAACGCGACCCTGACCGCCCTGCGCAGCCTTGGCGTGCGCATCGCGATGGACGATTTCGGCACTGGCTATTCGTCGCTGGCGCATCTGCGCGAATTCGATCTCGACCGGATCAAGATCGACCGCAGCTTCATCGATTCCGCGCCCGACGATGTCAGTTCGCTGGCGGTGCTGCGGGCCGTCACCATGATGGCCAAGGACCTGTCGATCGCCACCACCGGCGAAGGCGTGGAAAGCGAGGAGCAGCTGGCTCGCCTGCTCGACCTCGGCTGCGGAACGGCCCAGGGCTATCTCCTCGGCCGCCCCATGACGGCCGAGGCCGCCCGGGCTCTCATGCAAACGAGCGACGCCATGCAGCAGGCCGTCGCCGGGATCGCCCCCGGCGAGCTGGCGCGGGCCTAGACCCGGTTCGAGACCGCCGCCTGTTCGAAGGTCGCCATGCCGGAATGGCATTCGGCCGCCGCCTTGACGATGCCGGCGGCCAGCGCCGCACCGGTGCCCTCTCCGAGCCGCATGCCGAGGGCGAGCAGCGGCACCTTGTTCATCGTCTCCAGCGCCCGGATATGTCCCGGCTCGGCCGAGACATGGCCGAACAGGCAATGATCGAGGGCCTGCGGGTCCATGGCGTGGAGCACCGCCGCCGCCGCGGTCGAGACGAACCCGTCGACGATCACCGGCACCTTCTGCATGCGCGCGGCGAGGATCGCACCGGCCATCGCAGCGATCTCGCGTCCGCCGAGGCGCCGCAGCACCTCCAGCGGATCCGACAGATGCCCCGCGTGGCATGCCAGGGCCCGGGCCACGACCTCGGCCTTCTTTTCCACCCCGGCGGAATCCTGTCCCGCGCCGGGGCCCACCCAGTCGCCCGGTTCGCCGCCGAACAGCGCCGTGAAGATCGCCGCCGCGACGGTGGTGTTGCCAATCCCCATCTCACCGATGCACAAGAGGTCGGGCTCGCCGGCCAGCACCTCCATGCCGAAGGCCATGGTGGCCGCGCAGGTGCGCTCGTCCATCGCCGCTTCTTCGGTGATGTCCTTCGTCGGCACTTCCAGCGCCAGGTCGAACACCTTCAGGCCGAGATCGTAGGCCGCGCAGATCTGGTTGATCGCCGCGCCGCCGGCCGCGAAGTTCGACACCATCTGTGCCGTCACCTCGGGCGGAAAGGGTGAGACTCCCTGCCGGGTGACGCCGTGATTTCCGGCAAAGACCGCGACCAGCGGGCGCCGCACGGCCGGCTGGCGCCCCTGCCAGGCGGCCAGCCACTCCGACAGTTCCTCCATGCGGCCGAGGGCGCCGGCCGGCTTGGTCAATTGCGCCTCGCGCTCGCGCTTGGCGTTCACCGCGGCCACGTCGGGGCCGGGCATGCGGCGCACCAGATCGCGAATGTCGTCGAAGGGCAGTCCGGTGGTGGACATGGAGCGAATCCTCTAGGTTCCGGAACGTTGACGGCGCGCGGCGCCGCTCGGGAATGGAAAGCGTTGCGGCCGCAATGGCGCAGCCGCGCGCGGGGAGCAAGGGCCGCCATGGAACGATATGTCGCCGCGACGCTGCGCAGCCTCGCTTTCCTCACCCGGATGCCGCCGGTCCCGTGGGCCTTCACCGGCCATCACCCCCTCGGTGACGATACCCACGCCTTTCCGGTGGCGGGCGTCATCGCCGCGCTGCCGGCGGCGCTGGTTTTGCTGATGGCCGCCGCGCTCGGCCTGTCGCCGCTGGTCGCCGCAACGCTTGCCGTCGCCGCGCTGGTGTTCACCACCGGTGCCCTGCACGAGGACGGGCTGGGCGACGTCGCCGACGGCCTCGGCGGCCATCACGAGCGCGAACGCGCGCTGGCGATCATGAAGGACAGCCGGGTCGGCAGCTATGGCGCGCTGGCGCTCGTCCTGTCGGTTGTCCTGCGCATCGCCCTCGTCGCCGAACTCGCGGGCAGCCATGGAGCCCCCAGCGCCGCGCTTGCGCTGGTTGCCGTCGCGGCGGCCAGTCGCGGCGCCATGGCCTGGCTGTGGTCGTCGCTCGTCTCGGCCGATCCCGGCGGCCTCGCCGACCGCGTCGGCCGGCCCGACACCCGCACCGGTCGGCTTTCGCTCACGATCGGCACGATCCTCTATCTCGCCGGCGGTCTCTTTGCCTGCGGCATCGGGACGACACTGGCCGGCTACGCCTTCGGGGCGCTGACCCTTTTCGGCTTCCGTCGCTTCATCATGCGCCGGCTCGGCGGCCAGACCGGCGATTGCCTCGGTGCCGCGCAGCAGCTCGTCGAGCTGGCGGCTCTCACCGGCCTTGCCATCTCCATCGGCTGAGACGTTCACAGGCCGAGGGTCCAGGCTGAGAGCGCGAGGAGCGCCGCGATCGACAGGAGAAGATTGGCCATCCCGCCGAACAGGCCGATCGCCGCCGCGATGTCCGCAACATTCGCGCCGCGCCGTCCCGCCGGATTGAGCATCGGCGCATCGACCACAAGCTCGCCGTAGCGCCGCGGGCCGCCCAGCGACAGATCGAGGGCGGCAGCGACCGCCGCCTCGGGCCAGCCGGCATTGGGCGAGCGGTGCCGCGGCGCATCGCGCCGGGCAATCGCCATGATTGATCCGATGAGAGACAGGCGGCGGGCGCGAAACGCGGCGGCGAGGGCGAAGAGCAGTGCGGTGAGCCGCGCCGCCGGCCAGTTCATGACGTCGTCGAGCTTGGCCGAGGCAAAGCCGAAGGCGCGGTAGCGGGCATTCATGTGGCCGATCATCGAATCGGCGGTGTTGACCGCCTTGTAGGCCAGCAGCCCCGGCAGGCCGAAGACCAGATACCAGAGGAACGGTGCCACCACCCCGTCCGAAGCGTTCTCGGCCAGACTCTCGATGGCCGCCCGGCAGACGCCGGCCTCGTCCAGCGCATCTGGATCGCGGCCGACGATCATCGCCACTGCCCGCCGTCCCCCGGCCAGCCCCTCGCCCTCCAGCGCGTCGGCGACGGCGCGCACATGGTCGACGAGGCTCTTCTGGGCGAGGAAAACCGCCAGAACGAGGATCTCCAGCACCCAGCCGAGCGGTCCCGCCATGGCGAAGACGCGCGACAGGACAAGGCCGATCGCGGCCGCTCCGCCGACGAGGATCGCGGCGGCGAAAAAGCCGTTCCGTCGCCGGCGGGCCTGGGAATAGCCCTCGCGGTTGAGCCTCGCATCCAGCGCATCGACGGCCTTGCCGAACAGGACCACCGGATGCGGCAGGCGGCGCCAGAGCCAATCCGGGTCGCCCACCAGCCGGTCCAGCCCCGTCCCGGCAAGAAGCAGGGCGAAATGCAGGCTCATCGCGCGCCGTCGACTTCGGCGAGCGCCGCGCGCAATGCCGTTTCGAGACGCGCGGCCTCTGCCCCATCCGCCGGGTTGCCGAAGCGCAGCCAGTCGCCGGGCGTCCGGAACGGACGGGTGAGGATGCGGCGCCGACAGAGTGCAGCAAAGAGATCGTGGGCGCCCGGGTGCGCGACGGTGGCGAACAGGCCGGTGCCGCCCACCAGCGGCAGGCCGACGGCGCCGAGCGTGGCCCTCAGACGCCTTTGCTGCCGCAGGATGCCGGCCCGCGTTTTTGCCACGAGAGCCTTATCGCCCAGCAGCGCCGCGCCGATAGCAAGCGCCGGTCCGGAGACCGCCCAGGTGCCGAGCCTCTCCCCGAGCTGCTCGGCGAGGGCCGGCGTCGTCAGTGCGAAACCGAGGCGCAGCCCCGCCAGACCGAAGAACTTGCCGAAGGAGCGATAGACCAGCAGCCCGTCGCGCCCCGTGCAGGGCGCGAGCGAGCAGGACCCATCGACATCGGCAAAGGCTTCGTCGACGACCAGCAGGCCATCCCGCGCGGCCAGCCGATCGGCGAGGGCAAGCAGTTCCGCTGGCTCGAAGACGCGGCCATCGGGATTGTTCGGGTTCACGACCACCACGATCCGCGCCGTGCCAGCTACCTCTTCCAGCCGCGCGAAGCGGGTGACCAGGTGGCCAGCGACGGCGAAGGTCAGGGCGTGCTCGGAATAGGTCGGCGCGAGGATCGCGACATCTGTCGGTGCGAAGAGATGCGGAAGCGCCGCAATCAGCGCCTGCGTTCCGGGCGCGGCGACGATGCCGGCCATGTCGGGCGCGCCGTAGCAGCGTCGTGCCGCCGCCAGCGCCTCGCGCTCCAGCCCGGCCTCGGGGAGCCGCTGCCAGAGCGTCCGATCGAGTTCCGGCAGAGGGGGCGGCGACGGATTGATGCCGGTCGACAGGTCGAGCCAGTCGGCCCGCGCCCCGCCATGGCGGGCGATCGCCGCATCCAGTGCCCCGCCATGCTGGAGCGCTTTGGGATCGGGCGACGCCATCACGCCTCCGCGTCGATGAGATGAAGGAAGGAGCCGAAGACGCTTCCCCGTCGCTGGCCGTAATCGCCCAGTGCCGCGCCGCGTGCATCCTCGGCGGTGAACAGCGGCGCGCCCGGCCCTTCCGAGACGATGGCCGTGTAGTGAAACTCATGCGCCCGCAGCGAACCGGCCCAGGGGCCGGGGCCGCAGGGCGTCAGGCGACGATAGCCGAGATGCAGCCGGCGCTCGCGAAAGCTCGTGCGCAGCGGCAAGAGGCCGAGCATCGGATGGGTGTCGCCCTCCGCATCGGTCAGCGCCTCGCCCAGCACCATGTAGCCGCCGCACTCGCCGTAGATCGCAACGCCCCTCGCCGCCGCGGCCAGCATGGCTGCCTTGAAGCGGCCGGCCCCGGCGATCCGCCCCGCATGGAGCTCCGGATAGCCGCCCGGCAGATAGATCGCGTCGGCGCGGCCGTCGGGCGCCTCGTCGGCCAGCGGCGAGAAGAAGGACAGTTCGGCCCCGGCCCGGCGCCAGCCATCCATGAGATGCGGATAGGCAAAGGCGAAGGCCGCGTCGCGGGCGAGCGCGATGTGGCGGCCGAGCGGGGCGAGCGGTGTTGCCGCAACAAGGCTGCGCTCCGAATCCTCGCCGCTGGCCAGAGCGGCAAGGGCCGGCACGTCGCAGCCGGCGTCAATCCAGTCGGCGGCCCGGTCGAGGAAGGCGTCGAGATCGGCGTGCTCGCCGGCCTGCACCAGCCCCAGATGGCGCTCGGGCAGGGCGAGATCACCCTGTCTCGGCAGCACGCCCAGAACCGGAATGCCAAGCGGTGCCAGCGCCTCGGTGAGCAGCGCGGTATGGCGCGGCGAGCCGACACGGTTGAGGATCAGGCCCGCGATCCGGATATCCCCGCGATGGCTGGCGAAGCCCCGCACCAGCGCCGCCACCGAATGGGACTGGCGGGCGCAGTCGACGACCAGCACGATCTTCAGGCCGAGCTCGGCCGCGAGATCGGCGGCCGAACCGCTGCCATCGGCCGCGCCGTCGAACAGGCCCATCATCGCCTCGACGACAAGGCCATCCCTCTGGCGGGCTTCTGCCGCCAGCCCATCAAGCAGCGCCGGCCGCATCGCCCAGGGATCGAGATTGACGCAGGGCGCGCCGCTGGCGGCGGCATGGAAGGCGGGGTCGATATAGTCCGGCCCGGCCTTGGCCGATCCGACCGCGATGGCGCGGCGACGCAGGGCCCGCAGGAGCCCGAGGGTCACGCTGGTCTTGCCGGCGCTCGAATGGGGCGCAGCGATCATCAGTCCGCTCATCGTCCGGCCTCCGGCCCCGCATCGGCAACCGGACGCTTTCCGCCGGCCACCGCCCCGCCTATAAGGCGCCGATGGGCTTCAATCTCGGCGACGACAGGACGGACGGGTCCCGCGACAAGGGCGAAAGCCTGCGCCGCGGCTGGACCACGGGCGCCTGCGCCACCGCAGCCACCAAGGCGGCCCTCACCGCGCTTGTGACCGGCGATTTTCCCGATCCGGTGACGATCACCCTGCCCAAGGGCGAGACGCCGGCCTTCGCGCTGAACCGAACCGAACTGGCCGGCAACGGCGCCATGGCGGCGATCATCAAGGATGCCGGCGACGATCCCGACGTCACCCATCTCGCCGAGATCGTCGCGACGATCCGTTTTGGCGCGCACGGCTCCGGCGTGGTCTTTCGCGCCGGGTCCGGCGTAGGCACGGTGACCCGCGAGGGCCTGCCCATCGCGGTCGGCGAACCGGCGATCAATCCGGTGCCGCGTCAGATGATGCGCGACGTCGTCGCGGCACTCTGCGGCGAACATGGACGCTCGGCGGATGTCGAGATCAGCCTGTCGGTCACCGATGGCGAGGCGCTGGCGGCGAAAACCTGGAACCCGCGCCTCGGTATTCTCGGCGGCCTGTCGATCCTCGGCACGACCGGGATCGTCCACCCCTTCTCCTGCTCGGCCTGGATCCACTCCATCCACCGCGGCATCGACGTGGCGCGGGCGGCCGGGCTTGACCATGTGGTCGGCGCCACCGGCTCGGCCAGCGAGGACGCCGCGCGGGCGTTGCATCCGGAGCTGCCGGAGATTGCCTATCTCGACATGGGCGACTTTGCCGGCGGGCTGCTCAAATATCTGCGCGCCCATCCGGTGCCCCGCGTCACCATCGCCGGCGGCTTCGCCAAGCTGACCAAGCTGGCCCAGGGCGCGATGGATTTGCATTCGGGTCGCAGCCAGGTGGACTTCGCCTTCCTCGCCAGCTTGGCCGAGACGATCGCGCCCGAACGCGGCGCCGCGCTGCGAGAGACGATCCTCGGCGCCAACACGGCCAAGGCCGTGCTCGATCTGTGCGCAGCCGAGAACATCGATCTGGCGGCCGCGATCGCGGTGCGGGCGCAGGGCAGCGCCGCTGCCATCCTGCGCGGTGCCCCCGTCACGCCCCACATCATCGTCGTCGACCGGGCCGGAGGCGTGGTTGCCCGCACCGGCTGAGACGATCCTGATCCTCGGCGGCACCGCAGAGGCGAACGCGCTGGTAAGCCGGCTCTGCGCGAGCGAGCCCGCGCTGCGGATCCTGCTGTCGCTCGCCGGCTGCACGGCCCGGCCGATCCTTCCTGCGGGCTGCGAGATCCGCATCGGCGGCTTCGGCGGCGCCGAGGGGCTGGCGGCCTTCCTGCGGGAGGCGGGCGCAAGCTGGCTGGTGGATGCCACCCACCCCTTCGCCGCCGGCATCTCGCGCAACGCCGCCAGGGCCGCGACGCTTGCCGGCGTCCGACGGATCGCGTTCGTCCGCCCGGCCTGGGACACGCGCCCCGGCGACAACTGGATCGACGTCGATTGCCTTGGCTCTGCGCGGGACGCCCTGCCCATGGGCGCAAGGCCGTTCCTCGCGCTCGGTCGGCAGCATCTCGCGCCCTTCGCCCATCGCCCGGACCTGACGCCCGTCGTGCGGATGATCGATCCACCGGAGCCGCCCTTGGCGTTTGCCGCCGAGATCGTCCTCGGCCGGCCATCCTCAGACGCTGAGACCGAAGCCGCGCTGCTGCGCCGGCTCGGCGTCACGCATCTCGTCTGCCGCAATTCCGGTGGCGCGAGGTCATACGCCAAGGTCGCCGCGGCGCGCCGGCTGGGCCTGCCGGTGGTGATGATCGCGCGGCCCCCGGCCCCGTCGCCGCCGCTGGCCGGCTCGCTCGACGCGGTTCTCGCGCTCCTCGACATCGCCGCCTAGACCGCGGCCTGCTTGCGCCTCGGCCGCAGCACATGGACGTGGCCCGCGTCGTAGAGCTTGGAATCGATGAAGTCCTCGGCGCCCAGCGCCCGGCCGACGAAGATCAGTGCGGTGCGGGTCAACTTGGCCTCGCGCGCCTTGCGGTGAATGTCGCCCAGCGTGCCGTGGATGAACGCCTCGTCGGGCCAGCCGACGCGATAGGCGATCACCGCCGGGCAATCCTCGCCATAGGCCGGCAGCGGCAGGAGCTCGCGCTGGATATGGGGGATATTGCGCACCGACAGGTGGATCGCCAGCGTCGCGCCGCTCTGGCCCAGCGTCGACAGTTCCTCGCCCTCCGGCATCTTCGACGATTTCATCGCCGTGCGCGTCAGGATCACCGTCTGGCAGATTTCCGGAACCGTGAGCTCCGTCTGCAGCGCTGCCGCGGCGGCGGCGAAGGCCGGCACGCCGGGGGTGATGTCGAAGGGGATGTCGAGCGCCTTCAGGCGACGGATCTGCTCGGCGATGGCGCCGTAGAGCGAGGGATCGCCGGAATGCACCCGCGCCACGTCCTCGCCGCGTTCATGCGCCGCCGCCATCTCGTCGACGATCTCGTCCAGCGTCATCGGCGCGGTGTCGAGCACCTTCGCCCCCTCGGGCGCTGCCTTCACCACCGCCTCGGGCACCAGCGAGCCGGCATAGAGGCAGACCGGGCAGGATTCGATCAGGCGCAGGCCGCGCACGGTGATCAGGTCGGGCGCGCCGGGTCCGGCGCCGATGAAATGGACGGTCATGCCGCGTTGTCCTTTCGAGGGCTCTCCGCCATGCCGGTGCCGGCCTTCCCGGCATAGCCGCGGGGCGTATAGACCCATTCCCGCCCGTCGCCGGTGGTGACGGTGCGCGTGTCGGACGAGCCGACGATCACCACGGTCAGCATGTCGACATCATCGACGTCGAGGGCGTTCAGCGGCACGACACGCAGGCGTTCGCCGGTGCGGCCGAGATTGGTGGCGAGGATCACGGGGGTGTCGGCCGGCCGATGCTTGAGCAGTTCGTCGCGGGCGAAGGCGAGCTGGGTGCGGCGCTTGCGCGAGACGGGATTGTAGAAGGCGATGACGAAATCGCCCTCGCCCGCCGCGCGCACCCGTCGCTGGATGTCGTCCCAGGGCGTCAGCAGATCGGAGAGGGAGATGGTGCAGAAATCGTGGCCGAGCGGCGCCCCGGCGCGGGCAGCGGCGCCCTGCAACGCCGAGATGCCCGGCGAGCATTCGATGGCGATGCGCCTGGCATCGGCGGACACGCCGTCCTTGTCGAGGAGCTCGAAGACCAATGTCGCCATGGCGTAGATGCCGGCATCGCCCGAGCAGACCAGCGCCACGTCGCGGCCCTTGCCGGCCAGCTCCATGGCGTGGCGCACCCGCGCCTCCTCCTCGCCGAGGTCGAAATCGTGACGCGTCTTGCCGTCGGCCAGCGGACCGAGCAGGTCAAGATAGAGCGAATAGCCGACGAGATCGCTGGCGGCGGCGACCATGTCGCTGACCTCCGGCGAGCGCCATTCGGCGCCGCCCGGGCCGATGCCGACCACCGAGAGCCTGCCCCGTGCCCGGCCGATGCGGCCTGCGTCCAGCGGCCGAGGCGCCTCGGCGAGCGCAGCGGTGACGCGGCGGCTCTTGCGCTTGGCGAGGCGCAGGCGGCCATCCGCCCCGACGGATGCCAGCGCCGCACCCTCGGCAACGCCGTGGCAGCCGGTCTCGGCAAAGACAATCTCCGAGGGCGTGGCGAGGCGAGGCGCCTCGGCCTCCAGCTCGGCGGCGGCAAAGAACAGCGCCGGCACGCCGAAATGCGCGGCCACCGCATGAACCGCCGGTTCGTCCGCCTTCAGGTCGATGGAGGCAATGGCCGCCAGCGCCAGCGGGCTGACGCCGGCTTCGGCAAGCGTCGCCTCGGCCAGTGCGATGGCCTCCTCGGCCGGCGCATGGCGCTCGCTGCCGATGCCGAGAACGAGGCTCTGCGGCCGGTAGAGCAATTCGCCGGCGTTCGGTCCCCCTGCTTCCATGCTGGCGCGCAGGCGTACCGCGCCATCCGCGGCAAAGGGAATCCGCGAGGCGGTCAGCCAGTCGGCGGCAGGCGCGGCTTCGCCGTCCAGCTTGGCATGGGCACCGGCGACGAGCGCCGCCATGGCGGGCTTGGCATCCTGCGGGTTGTTCAGACGCCAGCCGGCCGGCGGCGCATCGAGCGCAACGCCGAAGCGCAGGTCGCCGGCGGTGGTGACGGCGGCGACGCCGCCGAGTTCGTCCGCGATGGTCCGGGCGAGATCATTGGCGCCGTGATGGCCGCCGAGCAGCGGCACGGCGGCGGAGCCGTCCTCGGCGACGGCGACGACGGGCGGCTCGGCGGATTTGTCCGACAGCAGCGGCGCGAGGATGCGGATCAGCGCCCCCGCCGCCATCAGCGCGACGATCGGCCGGCCCTCCCGGAACAGCGCCTGCAGATGCGGACCGGCGGCCTCGAAGCGAACCGGCGCGTCAAGGCAGCGACCGGCAGCGCCGTGGATCTCGCCGGCAAGACATGCCGCAAGACGATCCGCGAGCGGCCGCGCGGCGTCGGACAGGATTATGATGGCCGGGCTCGTCATTGCGCGGTCTCCCGACGCTGGATGACCGCGTCCCGAATGCCGGGCTCGGCACCGCGATAGCCGAGGATCATCGAGAAATAGGGGGCGTCGCCCGTCACGTCGGCCAGCGGCATGATGCGCTCCTCGGGCAGGGTCACGCGCTCGCAATAGGCGCAGGCGTCGGTCAGCTTCATCGCGCCGAGCAGCGCCTTCACGCGGCCGAAATGCCGCCCGAGCTTCATGATCGCGAAGGCCTCGGACGCTTCGATCCGTTGGCGCAGGACGTCGTCGTCGAGGGGCCCGGGGATCACCGTCAGGATGTCGTTGCGGGCGGCCAGCGGGCGGCGCGACGCGGCTGTGGCGGCCATCACCGAGGAGACGCCGGGCACGATCTCGACCGGAAAGCGGCCCGACAGGCGCTCGAACAGATACATGAAGGAGCCGTAGAAGAACGGATCGCCCTCGCAGAACACCGCGACATCCTGGCCGGCGGCCAGCCGGTCGCCGATCCGTGCCGCGGCCTCGTCGTAGATGGCGGCGGCGGGAAAGCGCTCGGTGCGCATCGGCACCACGATGGCGATCTCCTCTTGCGCGCCGGTCAGATAGCCTTCGACGATGGCGCGGGCAAAGCTCGTGCCGTGGTCCGGCGCGGGATAGGCGATCACCGGCGCGGCCTTTAGGATGCGCAGCGCCTTCAGCGTCAGGAGTTCCGGATCGCCCGGCCCGACGCCCAGCCCGTAGAGGGTACCGGGCGCGCTCACGGGCGGTCGCTCTTGGTCACATGCCAGTGGATGACCGGCATGGCCGGCCGGAAGCCGCGATAGGGCCCGACCTTTTCGGCCCGGTCGACCTGGATGCGCATCAGCTCGCCGCCGAGCCGCGCATGGAGGTCGAGCAGGATCGCTTCGGATTCCAGCGTGACCGCGTGGGCGACCATCCGCCCGCCCGGTTTCAGCGCTTCCCAGGCGGCGTCGAACACGCCGTCGGTCAGGCCGCCGCCGATGAAGATTGCGTCCGGGGCCGGCAGATCAGCGTAGGCGTCCGGGGCGGTCCCCTCGACGATGTGAAGTTCCGGCACGCCCAGCGCCTCCGCATTCTCGCGGACCATGGCCAGACGCTCCGCGACCGGCTCGATGGCGATTGCCGCCATGCCCGGCGCCGTGCGCAGCCATTCCACCGAAATCGAGCCCGAGCCCGCACCGACATCCCACAGGAGATGGCCCGGCAGCGGCTGCAATGCCGAGATGGCGAGGCCGCGCAGGACCCGCTTGGTCATCTTGCCGTCATTGACGAAGGCGTCGTCGGCAAGCCCCGGCACCAGCGGCCGCGGTTCGGCGGCCCGGCCGGCGACGCATTCCACCGCCACGGTGTTGAGGTCGGCGATGCCCGTCAGGTCGAAATCGGCCGCGACCGTCGCGCGAATGCGCTCGCGGGTGCCGCCCAGATGCTCGCAGACGACGATCCGGCTGGGTCCGTAGCCGCGCCCGGTGAGGAGCCGCGCGAGAGCCTGCGGCGAGCTCCCGTCCGCCGAATAGATCAGCAGCCGGGCGCCCGGCGTCAGATGCCGCGATACCGTCTCGAGCGGGCGTCCGTGCACGGTCAGGCACTGGCAGTCGGCCAGCGGCCAGCAGAGGGCGGCGGCGGTCAGCTGGAAGGCCGAGGGCGACGGCAGCACCCGCATTTCGGCCGGGTCGACATGGCGCGTCAGCGTCGCGCCGACGCCGAACCACATCGGATCACCGGTCGCCAGCACCACGGTCGGCGAGCCGGCACAGGCCTGCAGCGCGATCATGGAATCGCCGAAGGGCTTTTCCCAGGTGATCTGCTGGGCGCTGAAATCGTCGAGCATCGCCAGATGGCGTTCGCCGCCGAAGATCGTCCGGGCGGCACGCAGCGCGTCCAGCGCTTCCGACGACAGCGAGTCGAGCCCGCCATCGCCGATCCCCACCACCGTCAGCCAGGGCTGGGCCGCGTCGGTCATGGCCTATTCGAGCCCCTGTGCCAGTGCGTTGACCGCCGCGGCTGCCATGGCGCTGCCGCCGCGCCGGCCGGTCAGGGTCACGAAGGGAATGCCGCGCGGGTCGCGCACCAGCTCGGCCTTGGATTCGGCCGCGCCGACAAAGCCGACCGGCAGGCCGACGATCAGCGCCGGCCGTGCCGCGCCCTCGTCGATGCGCTCCAGCAGGCGGAACAGCGCCGTCGGCGCGTTGCCGATGGCGACGATGGCGCCGTCCATGACGTCGTTCCACAGATCGACCTGCGCCGCCGACCGGGTCGTGCTCTCGCGCTCGGCGATGCGGCGGGTGCGTGGATCGTTCAGCCGGCAAACAATCTTGTTCTGCTGGCGCAGCCGCGATGAGATGATGCCGTGGGACACCATCTCGGCATCACAGAGGATCGGCGCGCCCCGGTCGAGCGCGACGCGTCCGGCCTCGATCGCGTCCTCCGACAGGACGAGGTCGGAGACGATGTCGGGCATGCCGCAGGCGTGGATCAGCCGGATGGCGAGGTCGTGGGCGTTTTCCGGCAGGTTCGACAGGTCGGTCTCGGCGCGGATCTGCCGGAAGCTCTCTGCATAGATCGCGGCGGGATCGCGCAGGTAGTTGAGCCGCGAGCCCGGCGCGACATAGGCGTCCGGCTCCTCGGCCGCCGTCTCGGCCAGCCGGTGCCCAAGCCCGGCGATCCAGCCTTCCTCGGTCAGGACGCGGCCGCGCTCGGCCTCGGAGAGGTCGGTCGGCGCCGCCAGAAGCTCGCCGAAGCGGCCCTCGGCGTCGAAGCGGGCGAAGATGTCCGCCAGCCCTTCTACCTGCGCCTCGTCGAGACAGGATTTCTCGCCCTTCTCGATCGCCGCGAGGCTCGGATAGATCTCTGCGAGCACGATCGGCGCGCCGAGATCGTCGGCAAAGCGCGTCTCGAAGGGCCAGACCGACACGTGTTCGGCAAATTCGGGATCGCGGCGCAGATGCTCGAGCCGGGCAATGCCGGTGATGGCCTGGCTGCCGACGCTGCCGGCGAATGCGAGCTTCCAGACCGGCTGCGCCTTGGCGGTGCGCTGTTCGGCGAGACGCTTTTCGGGCAGCGCCGTCGGATAGGGCTCGGGTCGCGCGACCGGCAGGCCCGGCACTTCCTGGTGCATCGGGCGGCCCCAGTACATCGGCGCGAAGGCCAGCGCCTCGCGGTTCAGCCGGCCAGTGACCTCGAAGCGGTTGGAGAAATTGTCGTCGCGGTCCTGCATCGCCTCGGCGAGGAAATGCCACAGAGCGCGCCAGTCCGGCGTCCCGGCAATCGCCGCGGCCGCCCCGGCGGGATAGCCGAAGGGGAAGTCGAAGCCGGCAAAGACGCGCTTGTTCTCGGCCAGCGAGTCCCGGAAGAACTGCCGCAGCATCGCCATGGCCGCCGAGCGGGTCGACGGGTTGGCCGTTTCAAGGAGACGCGTCTCGGCACCCTCGCGCTCGGCAAAGGCGATCCAGATGGAATCCTTGCCGGTGGTCGGCGTGTTCGATGCGGACCAGTCGACGATCGCGTAGCGGTCGAACAGCGGCGTCATCCGATCCTCGTGAAGCTGGAGTGCGGCACCCCGTCAGCCCTTGCGCATGGAGCGCGGGCCGAGCGGGTGGTCGGCATGGGGATAGGGGTGGTGATGGTGGTCGGCACCGCCATGACCATGCGAATGGCCGTGACCGTGCCCGTGAGCATGATCGTGCGCCGCGTGGTGATGGTGGCCGTGGGAATCGGCGTGGGAATGGTCATGCCCATGGCCGTGCCCGTGATCGGCGGCTGTTTTATGGTCATGCGCGTGGTCATGGCCATGATCGTGGCCGTGGGCATGCGCTGCCCCCGAAGCTGCCGCGGCGGTCCGGCAGGCCCCGGTGCAGACCGTGTCGCAGAGCGTGCAGTCGGCCGACGAGCCGACGCCCTCGACGTGATGGTGATGGCTCTCCTGCGCCAGGCCCACTTCCGCCTCGAAGCCCAGCACCTGCTCGCGGTACTTGCACATCTGGCAGTTCATGTTGTTGGTGCCCTCGAGGATCTCGCCGAGGCGGTCGACGAAGGTCTCCACCACCAGATCATGGGCGCCGAGATAGGGTGCCTTCAGGAAGCGGATCTCGGGATGGGCGGCGGCGACGATGTCGGTCTGGTCGTAGATCCGCCGCACCAGGACGCCGGTGAACAGGAAATACGGGAAGACGACCATGCGGCTGTAGCCGAGGCGGCTGGCATGTTCGAGGCCCGGCTCGACCAGCGGGAAGGTGACGCCCGAATAGACCGTCTCGCCCCAGCCGAAGCCGAGGCCCTCCCACAGCATCCGCATGACCTTGGCGACGTTGGAATTGGCGTCGGGGTCCGAGGCGCCGCGGCCGACCACCACCAGCATGGTGTCGTGCAGCGGCTCGCCATCCTGCCAGCCATCGGCGCGCAGGCATTCCTTGATGCGCTCGCCGGCGGCGCGGATCATCTTGAGATCGACGCCCAGCTCGCGGCCATATTCGATGCGCAGGCCATTGGCCGCGGCATAGGTGTTGAGGACGGAAGGGATGTCGTTCTTGGCGTGGCCGGCGGCAAACAGCATGCCCGGCAGCGCCAGCACCGTCTCGGCGCCGGATGCCTTGAGCTTGTCGAGGCCGTCGCGGATGACCGGCTTGGCAAATTCCAGATAGCCGTGCTCGACCGACCAGTCGGGCAGCCTTGTGCGCAGCTTCTCGGCGAGCCCGCCGAACTCGATCATGGCGCCCTGGTCGCGGCTGCCATGGCCGCACAGCATCAAAGCCTTCATCGCCCCCGTTCCTCTCATCTCGAAGCCGGAGGAGCCGCGGCGGCCGGAGCCGGTCTGCGGTTCGGTCCGACAGCTCCGTCTTGGCCCCCTGCTTGGGTCGGCCGCACCGGAATGATTTCAGCCCGTCACGCGGGCACCGTCAGTTCAAGCCATGGCCTAGACCGCAAGCCGCCCCGCCGTCAAACGAAGTGTTCGCGAGCCCGGTCGAAGCGCCCGGCAACGGTGCTTGGGTCGGCGGTCGCAGCAATGCTATTGCGGGGCAGAGACGCCGCATCCGTTCCTGCCGCCTGCCCGCCCCGCCAAGGATCTGCCGCATGCCCCGGACCCCCGCCATCATGCTCCAGGGCACCGGATCGGATGTCGGCAAGACCGTGCTGGTCGCCGGCCTCTGCCGGCTGTTTGCCCGGCGCGGCCTCTCGGTGCGGCCGTTCAAGCCGCAGAACATGTCGAACAATGCCGCCGTGGCGCTGATTCCCGAGACCGACGGCTTCGGCGAGATCGGCCGTGGGCAATGGCTGCAGGCCCTGGCCTGCGGCACGCCGCCGACGGTCGACATGAACCCGGTGCTCCTCAAGCCGCAATCGGAGACCGGCAGCCAGATCGTCCTGCGCGGCCGGGTCGCCGGCGAGGCGAAGGGCCGCGACTACCAGCGGCTGAAGGCCGGCTTTCTCGACACGGTGCTCGACAGCTTCGCACGGCTTTCCGCCGACGCCGACCTCGTCATCGTCGAGGGCGCCGGGTCGCCGGCCGAGATCAACCTGCGCGCCAACGACATCGCGAATATGGGCTTTGCCACCGCCGCCGACGTGCCGGTGATCCTCGTCGGCGACATCGATCGCGGCGGTGTCATCGCCTCGCTGGTCGGCACCCATGCCATTCTGCCCGAGGCCGACCGGCGGCAGATCGCCGGCTATCTGATCAACAAGTTTCGCGGCGACGTCTCGCTGTTCGACGACGGGCTCGCCGCCATCACCGACTTCACCGGCTGGCCAAGCCTCGGCGTCGTGCCGCATCTTGCCGCCGCGGCGAAGCTGCCGGCCGAGGATTCGGTCGCGCTGGAACGATTGTCGGCGCCAGGCGCCGGGCGCAAGCTCACCGTCGCCGTGCCGCTGCTCGGCCGGATCGCCAATTTCGATGATCTGGACCCGCTGAAAGCCGAGCCGGATGTCGAAGTCGTCTTCGTGCGGCCCGGCGACCGGCTGCCGGATCATGCCGCGCTGGTGCTGATCCCCGGGTCGAAATCCACCATCGGCGATCTGGCCGCCTTCCGGGCCAATGGCTGGGACCGGGATCTTGCGGCCCATCACGCCCGCGGCGGCCATGTCGTGGGCCTGTGCGGCGGCTACCAGATGCTCGGCCGCACGGTGCGCGATCCGCATGGCATCGAGGGGCCGGTGCGCGAGGCCGAGGGGCTGGGGCTGCTGGATGTCGAAACGGTCATGGAGCCGGAAAAGACCGTGCGCGAGGCGCGGGTCACCGCCCCCGACGGGGCGCCGCTCGACGGCTACGAGATCCATCTCGGCCGCACCGCAGGTCCCGACTGCGCCCGGCCGGTCTGCCTCATCGACGGATCGCCGGACGGAGCGACGTCGCCCGACGGCCGGATCTTCGGCACCTATCTGCACGGGCTGTTCGGCGCCGATGGCTGGCGCCGCAGCTTCCTCGCCCGCTTCGGCCTCGAGGCCGCCGAAACCGGCTACCGGGACGGCGTCGAAGCGGCGCTGGACGCAATCGCGGACGAGCTGCAGCGGGTGATCGCCGTCGATCGCCTGCTCGCCCTCGCCCGCAACCGCGATTGAACCCGGAGCCTCAGCGCCCCGCGGCCCAGGCCTTGAACTTCTCGGCCCAGTCGCTGTGCCAGCGCGACAGCGGCGGCCGGTTCTCGACGATGTCTCCCGCCGCCCAGGCGATGCGCTTCTCGTCCATCTCGCGGGTCACCTCGCCATCCGGGCAGAGGATGTAGAAATCGTCGGTGCCGAGCTTCTCCAGCATGAAATCGGCGGTCTGTTCCGGCGTCCAGGCGCCCTCGGGCTTCTCGACCCGCTCGCCCCGCGTCAGCGGGGTGAAGACGAAGCCCGGAATCATCAGCCGCGCCTCGACCCGGCAGCCCTCGCGGTTGCGCAGATCGTGCTGCAGCGCCTCGGTGAAGGCCTTCAGCCCGGCCTTGGAGACGTTGTAGGCCGGGTCTCCCGGCGGCGTGGTGATGCCCTGCTTGGAACCGCTGACGACGATCAGCCCGGACTCGCCGCCGGCCACCATGCGCTCGCCGAAGATCTGGGCGACCTGGATGGCGCCGTGCAGATTGACCCGCAGCACCGCGTCCCAATTGGCCTGCGGCCCGAAGATGCTGCTGCCCGGCTGGATGCCGGCATTGTCGAACAGCAGGTGAATCGTGCCAAAGCGGCCGAAGAGGTTCTTGGCCAGCGCCTCGACCGCGGCGCGGTCGCCGACATCGGTGTTCGACGTCAGAACCGTGCCGGACGGGCTTTCGGCGGCGACGGCCTCCTTGGCGGCGGCGAGCCGCTCCTCGATCCGGTCGACCAGGCAGACGGTCATACCGGCGGCGGCAAAGCGCTTGGCGGCGGCAAGGCCGATGCCGGACGCGCCACCGGTGACGACGGCGACATTGCCGTCCGCAATGACGGGATGGGTCATTGTTGGTTCCTTCTCACGGGGCATGGCTTGTGGAAATGATCCGACGCCGGGGGCGTGCGACGGGCTAACATCGGCATTTCACGTCGATCCGCAAGGGGTCGGCGAACCGCCTGCCGCCACGGGAGAGCGACGGGCGGCAGCTCTAGCCGTGCAGCTTCAATGCGGGCCCGCGCGCCGGGCTGATGACGTCGGCGACGATCGCCACCGTGCCCCGCAGCGGTCCCAGCACCGCCCATTGATGCTGGCGCTGCAGGGCGTGATAGGCGGCGGTGGCGAACTGGCCGGCGACGTAGAAATCGTCCTTGCGGGCAAAGCCGATCAGCCCCACCGAACCGGCCCGGCCCAGCGACACCAGCTTGCCCTTGTCGCGGAAGACGAAGGGGCCCGGCGTTTCGCCGGCCAGTGCCTTCGGGATCGCCGAGGCGAGATAATCGGCCTGCTGGCTGGCGCATTGCGCCGTCGGCGGCAGCGGCATCGCGGCGCCTGCCGGCGTATGGCTGGCCGCGTCGCCCAGGACGTAGATCGCCGGATCGACGGTGGTGCGCAGCCGGTCGTCGACGACGATGCGGCCCTTGCGGTCCATCTCGAAGTCGGCGAGCCCCTTCAGGCAGGGATGGCCGACCAGCCCGGCCGCCCAGACGGCGATGTCGGCGGGCCAGCTCTTGCCGTCGGCGGAGCGGACCTCGCTGGCCGTGACTGCCGCGACCCTGGCGCCGGTCTCGACCGCGACGTCGAGCGCCTTCAGCCGGTCGGCAACACCGGTCCGCAGCTCGCCATTCGCCCCCGGCATCAGTTCGGGCGCCGCTTCCAGGATCGTCAGGTCGAGCAGCTTGCGGCGCGCGTGCTCGTCCTCGGGTTCGAAGAAGGCCTGTTCGGACAGGCGCAGATGGGCGGCAAGCTCGGTGCCGGTCGCGCCGGAGCCGATGATGACGATCCGCGCCGGATCGGCGCCCGCCCGCGCCGCGATCATCGCCGCGATGAACAATTCGCGGAACTCGTCGGCATCGGTCTTGGTGTCTAGCCTGATGGCGTGCTCGGCGACGCCCTCGGTGCCGAAATCGGTGGTGACGCCGCCCAGCGCGACGACGCAGACATCGTAGGAGAGGTGGCGCGCCGGGGTCAGGAGCCGGCCGTCTTGGTCGTGCATGTCGCCGAGCCGCACGGTCTTCGCCGCCCGGTCGATCGCCTCCACCCGGCCCTGCTCGAAGCGGAAGCCGCGCATCTTGGCCAGCATGTAGAAGCTGATCTCGGCAAGCGTCGAATTCACCGTGCCGGCGGCGAATTCATGCAGGCGCGGCTTCCACAGATGGGTACTGACCGCATCGACCAGCGTCACGGCACAGCTCTTGTCGGCGGCCGGTTCCGCCGCCAGTTCCAGCCCGCCGGCGCCGCCGCCGAGGATCAGGACGCGTTTGCGTTGCGCCTGCATGTCAGCCGGCCAGCCGGGCCAGCGCATCCGGGAACAGCCCGGTCAGACCGATGAAGATCAGATAGAGCGCCACGATGATGTTCAGAAGCCGCGGGATGACGAGGATGAGAACCCCCGCGATCAGTGCGACGATCGGCTGGATACTGATGATTTCCATGATGCTGTCCTTTCCATGGCGGATGCCCCGCGACGGGAGATAGGACCGGCATCGCGTCAGGCCATGTACCAGCCATGGCTGGGGACGATCGACTGGCCGGTCAGCGCATTGGAGCGGAAACCGGCGAGGAACACCGCGATCTCGGCGACGTCCTCCATGGTGGTGAATTCCTGGTCGACGGTGCCGCTCAGCATGACCCGGTCGACCACCTCCTTCTCGGAAATGTTCAGCCTGGCCGCCTGTTCGGGGATCTGCTTCTCGACCAGCGGCGTCTTCACGAAGCCGGGGCAGATCGTATTGGCCCGCACGCCGTGCTTCGCGCCCTCCTTGGCCATCACCCGGGAGAGGCCGAGAATGCCGTGCTTGGCCGCGACATAGGCCGATTTCAGCGCCGACGCCTCATGGCTGTGCACCGAGCCCATATAGATCAGCGAGCCGGATTTCTGCGGATACATGTGCTTCACGCAGGCCTTGGTCAGCAGGAACGAGCCGTCGAGATGGATGGCCAGCACCCTGCGGAAATCGGCATAGGGAAAGTCCTCGATCGGATGGACGATCTGGATGCCGGCATTGGAGACCATGGTGTCGATCCGGCCGAAGCGGCGCGCCACCGCGTCGACGCCGCCGTTCACCGCCTCCTCGCTGGTGACGTCCATCTCCACGGCCATCGCCTCGGCGCCGGCCTCTTCCAGTTCGCCGACGACGCGGCCTGCCGCCGCCATGTCGATGTCGCAGATCGCCAGACGCGCGCCCTCGCGGGCGAAACTCAGCGCGATCTGCCTGCCGATCCCCGATCCGGCGCCCGTGACGACCGCGACATTGCCCTGCATCTGCATGTGATCTCTCCACCGTTGTCGCGGCAGTTAAGAGAGGCAACGCGTGCAGTGCAACACAAACGATCGATCCGGCTTCGGGAACCGTCTCCGCCCCTGAACGCCAGAGCCCGAAGCAGTCACCTGCCCCGGGCTCCGTCTGCGCGTTCATTATTTTCGGATCCTCTGTGGCGCGCTCCGAATGGCGTCCCCTCGGGTCAGGCTGCGCGGCGGGGCGAAGCCGGGCGTCCTGCATGATGCGTGCGGTCGTCCCACCGGGCACCGGCATTGCCGGCACTGGTGCGGAACTTGGCCATGGCATGGGCCAGCTCGTCGGTCTCGTTGGCCAGCGTCTGGCTGGCCGCCGTCGCTTCCTCGACCATCGCGGCGTTCTGCTGGGTCACCTTGTCCATCTGGTCGGCGGCCCCCGAGACTTCCCGCAGGCTCGTCGCCTGTTCACGGGCGCTCGATGCAATGGTCGAGATGACTTCGGCCATGGCGCTGACTTCGGTGACGATCTCTTCCAGCGACTTGCCGGAGGCCGTGACCAGCTCGACGCCGGTGCCGACCTGCTCGCGGGAGGTGGCGATCAGGGTCTTGATCTCCTTGGCGGCTTCCGCCGAGCGCTGGGCGAGGCCCCGCACTTCCTGGGCGACGACGGCGAAGCCCTTGCCCGCTTCGCCGGCCCGTGCCGCCTCGACGCCGGCATTCAGGGCCAGCAGGTTGGTCTGGAAGGCGATCTCGTCGATCACCGAGATGATCGAGTTGATCTTCTCGGACGACTGCTCGATCTGACCCATGGCCGCGACCGCCTTGCCGACGACCTCGCCGCCCTTCTGGGCCTTTTCGCGGGCCCCCGACGCCACCTGCTGGGCCTTGCCGGCCCCCTCGGCAGTCTCGTTGACGGCCTGGGTGACTTCGCCCAGGGCTGCGACGGTTTCCTCGAGGCTCGCCGCCTGCTGCTCGGTACGGTGGGCGAGATCGTTCGAGGCGGTGTTGATCTCGCCGAGACCGGTGCGGATCGAGGCAATGGAGGTCACGACATGGCCGATGGCCTCTTCCAGCGAGGCGACGCTGGCGTTGAACTTGGCGCGGATCGGCTCGAATTCCTCGGCCACCCTGTCCTGCATGCGCACGGTCAGGTCACCGGCCGACAGGCGCTCGAAGCCCGCTTCGACGACGCCGACGAAAGCGCGCAGATCCTCGGCCTTGGCGTTGTCGAGGGCGGCGCGCCGGGCCTCCTTCTGAGCGTCGGCGTCGCGCAGTTCGGCCGCCTGTCGGTTCAGGCGCTCGGCCCGTTCCTGCTCCTCGCGGGCCGCGATGCTCGCGGCGGAGACCGCTGCGAACATGCCGCTTACCTTGATCGCCAGCCAGGTGAGGACGCCGGCCTCGACCAGGAGGATCACCGCATGCAGGCTGACCCGGCCGAGATCGGTGCCGCCGGGATAGATCGCCGCGGGAAGAAGGAAGTTCAGGAGGATGTGATGCAGCGCGGTGGCCACGGTCGCGCCGGCGATCACCCGCCAGTCGAACAGGGCGCCGATCACCGCAAGGCCGGCGAAATAGGCCATGTGCATGTCGACCTGCAGGTAGCTGCCCGACATGGTCGCCACGACGATGGAGATGTTGGCGACCAGCGCCACCGCGACCGCCATGCGGGCCGCTGCCGCAAATTCCGGCCGGGCCGACAGGACGAGGCAGACGATGCCGAGACCCGCCGACGTCAGCGCCGGCATGAAGGCCGCACCGCTGCCCGAGGCCAGGGAGATCAGCAGCAGCAGCGGCGCAACGGCCAGCTGCACCATCGCCAGGAGACGGACGAGACGGCTACGATGACGGTCGAGATCGACGAGGGCATCCATCAAAAACTCCTGTTGGGCGGTGGCGCGCAGCCGATCGTGGCGGCGTCGACGAGAAGGATCGCGCCGGCATTTCGCAGGCGGCGCGCAAGATCGGGGTCGGAAAAGGCGAACACGGCGACGGACGACCATCCACCGACGTCGAGAAGGCTGCCGGCGGAGGCGGCCGTGCGGATGACCCGGGCCTGCGACCACCAGGGCGGGAAGAAGGCTGCAACGCTCCGTGAGCCGGCGAAGCTCGGCTCCGGCAGGCTCGCCACGATGCCGGCCAGCGCGATGACCATCGCCCCGATCCAGACAGTGAGCTGAGAGTTGAGGACCACGACAATGCCCGATCAGGTGCGCGAGGGGCCGTGGCGCGTTCGCCGATGACCGTTGCCGGGACTATGGTGGTGATCGTTTACGAGACGGTTAAACTACGTGAACCATAGGGTTCACAGGGGCGTGAGACGGTCGCTTCCCGCGACCGGATCGGGCCCCGGCGCGCTGCCGTCTTGTCTCGATCCGGCCTCGATCGCGGGCACCCGGACGAACGTCACCCTCAAACAGACATGCCGGCCCGAAGGCCGGCATGAAGCATTTCAGCGGTGGAAGCCGGGATCAGAACTCTTCCCAGCTCTCCTCCTGGGCGCGCGGGGCGCGGGCCGCACCGCCCGCACCGGTCGGGCGAAGCTGGGTCACTGCGGCACTGCGACGCGGCGCCTGCGCAGGGCGGGCCGGGCTGCGATTCAGGTCGCCGGCACTGGTGCGGAACTGCGCCATGGCATGGGCCAGCTCGTCGGTCTCGTTGGCCAGCGTCTGGCTGGCCGCCGTCGCCTCTTCCACCATCGCGGCGTTCTGCTGGGTGATCTTGTCCATCTGGTCGGCGGCACCCGAGACTTCCCGCAGGCTCGTCGCCTGTTCGCGGGCACTCGAAGCAATGGTCGAGATGACCTCGGCCATGGCGCTGACTTCGGTGACGATCTCCTCCAGCGACTTGCCGGACGCCGTGACCAGCTCGACGCCGGTGCCGACCTGTTCACGGGACGTGGCGATCAGGGTCTTGATCTCCTTGGCGGCTTCCGCCGAGCGCTGGGCGAGCCCGCGCACTTCCTGGGCGACGACCGCAAAGCCCTTGCCCGCTTCGCCGGCCCGCGCCGCCTCGACACCGGCATTCAGGGCGAGGAGATTGGTCTGGAAGGCGATCTCGTCGATGACGGAGATGATCGAGTTGATCTTCTCTGAGGACTGCTCGATCTGGCCCATGGCCGCGACCGCCTTGCCGACGACCTCGCCGCCCTTCTGGGCCTTCTCACGGGCACCGGACGCCACCTGCTGCGCCTTGCCGGCGCCCTCGGCGGTCTCGTTGACGGCCTGTGTGACTTCGCCAAGCGCTGCAACAGTCTCTTCGAGGCTCGCCGCCTGCTGCTCGGTGCGGTGGGCGAGATCGTTAGAGGCCGTGTTGATCTCGCCGAGACCGGTGCGGATCGAGGCGATGGAGGTCACGACGCCAGAGAAGGCGGTCTCGAGCTTGGCGATGGCGTCGTTGAAAAGGCCGCGGACGCCCTCGTAATCCTTGGTGAATTCCTGGTCGAGACGCGCGGTCAGGTCGCCGCTGGCCAGTCGCTCGAAGCCTTCGGTCATCTCTGCCATGAAGAACGCATGCGCCTTGACGTAGCCCTCGCCCAGTTCGGCCTGGCGGATCCGCTCGGCCTCCTCGTCGGCGGCAGCGGTGGCGGCCTGCTGCTTCAGCTGATGCTGTTCGATGACAGCGTGTCGCAGATGCTCCACCGAATTGGCCATCCGGCCGATCTCGTCGGAGCGATCGAGCCCGACGACCTCGACGTCGGTCTTGCCGTCGGCCACTTCGGCGACGGTTTCGGTCAGCTTCTGGAGCGGTGCGAACATGCGCTTGGAGATCCACAGGACCGCCAGGCCGATCAGCACGGCGCCGATGACGGAGATGACGCCAAGCCGGATTTCCAGCGCCTTGACGGCGGTGAAGAACTCGGCCTCGGGCATGCCGACATAGAGGACGCCGATGGTCTTGCCGGCGACATTCTTGATCGGGTCGTAGGCGGTGAAGAAGGAGGTGCCCAGAATGTCCGCCTGCCCGCGGAACGGCCGACCCTCGATGAACAGCGCATCATGCACCGGGCCACGGGCGAGAACCGTGCCAACGGCGCGGCCACCATCGGGCTTCATGACGTTGGTGGAGACGCGGGTGTCGTTCATGAACACGGTGGCGGTGCCGCCGACCAGCGCCTTGACCTTGTCCACCGGCTCGAAGAAGTCGTTCAGCGGCTGGTTGCCGGCGTAAAGCGTGTCGCCCTCGAGGCGGAACTCGCCGCCATAATTGCGCAGAACCTCCCATGCGACGCGCATGTTGCTTTCCTGACGCTCGACCGCGCGCTGACGTCCTTCTTCCTGCAGGAGAACGACACCGGCGATGCCGAACATGGCGGTCAGGATCGCCAGGCAGGCGACCACCATCAGAGAGACTTTTGCTGGAAGGGACATTCGCGACAACATCGGCATCGAACCTTAGCTGGGATGCGTCGCCACCGCCGGGCGAACGCCAGTATCCGCGCAATCGGCGGGGTTTCGTGACGGACAGCGGGCCTTGTCGCGGAACGGTTTCCAGAAGGGCCAATCGGGCCGTCAGAAATTTCTAGCCGCGGCTGCTGAAATTTCCGTTACCGCGAAGTCCCTCGCGCCGGATAGTCCACGCCAAAGCTTGCGCGACGCCGGATCAGCACTTCTGCATGGCAGGCTTATTACTTCTCACGCATGTACAGCGGTATTCCGGGCAGTATCGCCGTCCGCACGGGATGCCGCGCGATGCCTGCCAATGTCGTCCAGACCGACGCAGAACGGCCCGGGGCGGCATCCCACCCCGGGCCGTTCTGAACATGTTGCTTCGCCGATTGCCGTGAGGGCGCCGGCGGGGCCGGTCAGAATTCTTCCCAACCATCTTCCTGTGCCTGCGGCGCCCGGGCGGCGCCGCCCGAACCGGTGGTGCGCATCTGCGTCACACCGCGGGACGGCGCATGGCGCTGCGGCTGCGCCCGGCCTTCGCTGCGGCGGGCGCCGGCATTGCCGGCACTGGTGCTGAACTTGGCCATGGCATGGGCCAGCTCGTCGGTCTCGTTGGCCAGCGTCTGGCTGGCTGCGGTGGCTTCCTCGACCATGGCGGCGTTCTGCTGGGTCACCTTGTCCATCTGATCGGCGGCGCCGGAGACTTCCCGCAGGCTCGTCGCCTGTTCGCGGGCACTCGAAGCAATGGTCGAGATGACCTCGGCCATGGCGCTGACTTCGGTGACGATCTCTTCCAGCGACTTGCCGGAGGCGGTGACCAGCTCGACACCGGTGCCGACCTGCTCGCGGGACGTTGCGATCAGCGTCTTGATCTCCTTGGCCGCTTCCGCCGAGCGCTGGGCGAGGCCGCGCACTTCCTGGGCGACGACCGCAAAGCCCTTGCCCGCCTCGCCGGCCCGTGCCGCCTCGACGCCGGCATTCAGCGCCAGCAGGTTGGTCTGGAACGCGATCTCGTCGATGACGGAGATGATCGAGTTGATCTTCTCGGAAGACTGCTCGATCTGGCCCATGGCCGCGACCGCCTTGCCGACGACCTCGCCGCCCTTCTGGGCCTTCTCACGGGCACCGGACGCCACCTGCTGCGCCTTGCCGGCACCCTCGGCGGTCTCGTTGACCGCCTGGGTCACTTCACCAAGGGCTGCAACTGTCTCTTCGAGGCTGGCCGCCTGCTGCTCGGTGCGATGGGCGAGGTCGTTCGAGGCCGTGTTGATCTCGCCGAGACCGGTGCGGATCGAGGCGATCGAGGTCACGACATGGCCGATGGCCTCTTCCAGCGAGGCGACGCTGGCGTTGAACTTGGCCCGGATCGGCTCGAATTCCTCGGCCACCCTGTCCTGCATGCGCACGGTGAGGTCACCGGCCGACAGGCGCTCGAAGCCCACCTCGACGACGCCGACAAAGGCGCGCAGGTCCTCGGCCTTGGCATTGTCGAGCGCCGCCTGGCGCTTCTTGGCGTCTTCCTGGCTGATGCGGGTGGCCTCGGCTTCCTGAGCCAGCTCATCGCGCTCGATCGCGGCCTTCTTGAAGGCCTCGACGGCACCGGCCATCTCGCCGATCTCGTCCTGGCGTCCGGCACCCGGGATCGCCACGGTCTTGTCGCCGGCGGCGAGCGAACGCATGGCGGCGGTCATTTGGGTCAGCGGACGGGAGATGCTGCGGGCCAGCGGCCAGGCGCAGGCGATCAGCAGGCCGAGCAGCGGCAGCGACCAGGCCAGCGACTTGGCGACTTCGCTCATGAAGATCGCGTTGAGATCGTCGACATAGACGCCGGTACCGATCACCCAGCCCCACTGCGGCACGGACGCCGAATAGCTGAGCTTGGCGATCGGCTCCTCGCCCTTGGTGCGCGGCCACAGATAGGGAGTGATGCCGCCGCCCTGGGCGGCCCTGGCGATGATTTCCTGGAACAGCGGGAAGCCGCTCGGGTCGCGGCTGTCCCAGAAGTTCTTGCCGACCAGCGCCGTGTTCGGGTGAACCAGCATGTTGGCCTTGGTATCGGTGACGAAGAAATAGTCGTCCTTGCCGTAACGCATGGACTCGACCACTGCCGCCGCCTGGGCACGTGCCGCATCCTCGGTGAGGACGCCATCGGTGACCATCGTCTGGTAGCGCTCGACGATCGCGACGGCCGATTCCACCTGCGTCTTGATGAGTTCGCCGCGTTGGGCTTCCACGACGTTGCGCAGCGACAGGAGCTGCGCGCCGGTAACGACGAGGCAGATGACGATCGACAGCGCGATCAGCGCGGCCAGTTTCTTCGATATGGTCAGAGGCATGTGAACGATCCCAAAAACGTGATCGTTCGAATTGACACGAAATCCTTTAACGGAACCTATCCGTGTGCCGCACGCTCGCGATTTCGCGACATACGCGACCGATATACTTTCATTCCCCTGGCAGAGTTCCCGCCGCCGGCCCGGCGATCGTGAGGACCGGGCCGACGGCGATGGCGATTGCCGCGTAACGACCGCGGCTTAGGGCCGGCCGTAGCCGCCTGGCGTCGGCGTCGTGACGATCACCGCCTCGCCGGCCTGCAGCACAGTCTGGTCGCAGCCTTCGAGCCGTTCGACGCCGCCATCCGCGCGGCGGATCTCGGTCTTGCCCATCTGGCCGTCCTCGCCGCCGGCGATGCCCCGTGGCGGCAAGGTGCGGTGCGACGACAGGATGGCGCAGTCCATCTCCTGCAGGAAGCGGATGGTGCGTTCGGTGCCGTCGCCGCCGGCCTTCTCGCCGCCGCCGCCGGAACCGGCGCGGATATGGAAGTCCTCCAGCACGACCGGATAGCGCATCTCAAGGATCTCCGGATCGGTGAGCCGCGAATTGGTCATGTGCACATGCACGCCCGACGTGCCGGCGAAGCTGGTGCCGTCGTTCATGCGGCCGGCGGGCGATCCCGAGCAGATGGTCTCGTAATACTGGTAGCGCGCATCCCCGAAGGTCAGATTGTTCATCGTGCCCTCCGAGTTCGACAGCGCGCCGAAGGCGCCGAACAGCGCATTGGTGACATGCTGCGAGGTCTCGACATTGCCGGCGACGACGGCGGCCGGATAGACCGGCTTGAGCATCGAACCGTCCGGCACGACGATGCGGATCGGGCGCAGGCACCCGGCATTCATCGGGATCGGCTTTTCCACCATCACGCGGAAGACGTAGAGGACCGCGGCCCGCGTCACCGGCTCCGGCGCGTTGAAATTGTTGGCCATGGACGGCGACGTGCCGGTGAAGTCGACGGTCGCCTCGCGAGCCTCCCGGTCGATGGTGATCGCCACCTTGATGATCTGGCCGGAATCGGTCGGATATTCGTAGGAACAATCCTCCAGCCCGTCGATGAGCTGGCGCACCGCCTCGGCGGCGTTGTCCTGGACGAAGCCCATATAGGCCCGGGCCGTCTCGAGGCCGAAGGTCTCGACCATCTTGCGCAGTTCGGCGACGCCCTTCTCGTTGGCCGCGATCTGCGCCTTCAGGTCGGCGACGTTCTGGTCGGGATTGCGGGCCGGATAGGGATGGTCGGTCAGCACCCGGCGGAGCTCCTCCTCCTGGAAGGTTCCGCCATCGACGAGGCGCAGATTGTCGATGAGGACGCCCTCCTCGTCGACCCTGGTGGCGCGCGGGGTCATCGAGCCCGGCGCGATGCCGCCGACATCGGCATGGTGGCCGCGCGAGGCGACATAGAAGAGGATCGTCCGCTTCGCGTCGTCGAAGACCGGGGTGACGACGGTGATGTCCGGCAGATGGGTGCCGCCATTATAGGGCGCGTTCAGGGCGAAGACGTCGCCCGGCCGGATCGCGTCCTTGTTCTGGGCGATGATCGTCTCGACCGAGCGGTCCATGGAGCCCAGATGCACCGGCATGTGCGGCGCGTTGGCGACGAGCGCACCGGTGGCGTCGAAGACGGCGCAGGAGAAATCCAGCCGCTCCTTGATGTTCACCGATGAGGCGGTGTTCTGCAGCGTCACGCCCATCTGCTCGGCGATCGACATGAAGAGGTTGTTGAACACCTCCAGCAGCACCGGATCGGCGCCCGCCTCGCCGGAACCGGCTTTGGCCGTGCCGAGCGCGGCATGGCGGGCCTTCTTCTCGGTGCGGGTCAGGAGGACGTCGTTGTGGACCGTGATCCCCGCCGACCAGCCCGGCTCGACGACGATGGTCTGGTTCGGCTCGACGATAAGCGCCGGTCCGGCGAGGCGGGCGCCCAGTTCCAGCGCCTCGCGGCGGAAGATGCCAGCCTCGCGCTCGGCCCCGCCGGTGTAGATGCGGCCGATCTCGGAGGCTTCGGCGTCGTAAGTCGCGACATTGCCCTCGCTCGCGTCGACGACCGTCTCGCGGCGCTCGGCGCCTTCCACCGAAACGTTCTCGACGACGATCGGGCGATCCTCGTAGACGAAGCCGAACTGCGCCCGGTGGGCGTCCTCGAAGGCCGTGCGCGCGGCCGCGAAATCACCAGTATGGACGACCGGCAGCGTGGTGTCGGTGCCATCATAGCGCAGTTGCAGCAGCAGCGTCGTGTCGACGCTCTCGTCGGCGACGCCCTGGGCCGCGAGTTCGGCGGCCACGGCCTTTCCGAGCTCTGCCGCCAGCGCGTCGATGGCGTCGCGGGACGCCTCTTCCAGCGGTGCGACCAGTGCTTGGCTGCGCGAGGAGAACAGCGAGGACAGGCCGATGCCGTAGGCCGACAGGAGGCCGGACATGGGGTGGATCAGCACCCGTTCCATCGACAGGGCATCGGCAACGAGGCAGGCATGCTGGCCGCCGGCGCCGCCGAAGGAATTGAGCAGGTAGCGCGAGACGTCGTAGCCGCGCTGCACCGAGATCTTCTTGATGGCATTGGCCATGTTCTCGACGGCGATGGTCAGGAAGCCCTCGGCCATCTGCCGCGGATCGCGATCCTCGCCGAGCGTCGCCGCCATCGCCTTGAACTTCTCGGCGACGATGCCGGCGTCCAGCGGCTGGTCGCGGCCCGGCCCGAACACTGCCGGGAACAGCTCCGGCTTGAGCTTGCCGAGCATGACGTTGGCATCGGTCACCGTCAGAGGCCCGCCCTTGCCGTAGGCCGCCGGCCCCGGATGCGCGCCGGCCGAATCCGGGCCGACCTGGAAGCGGCCCTGGTCGAGATGCAGGATCGAGCCGCCGCCGGCGGCCACCGTGTGGATGCGCATCATCGGCGCGCGGATGCGCACGCCCGCGACCTCCGAATCCAGCGCCCGCTCATAGGAGCCGGCATAGTGGGTCACGTCGGTCGACGTGCCGCCCATGTCGAAGCCGATGACCTTTTCCTCGCCGGCCAGGCGCGCGGTTTCGGCCATGCCGACGACGCCGCCGGCGGGGCCCGACAGGATCGCATCCTTGCCCTGGAAGAGGTCGGCGGCGGTGAGCCCGCCCGACGACATCATGAACTGCAGGGACGGCGCGGCGGCATCCTGCGTACTGGCGCCGAGCGCGCCGGCGACGCGGCTGACATAGCGTGACAGGATCGGCGTCAGATAGGCGTCGACGACCGTGGTGTCGCCGCGCCCGACGATCTTGACCAGCGGCGAGACCTCGTGGCTGACCGAGATCTGCGAGAAACCGGCTTCTTCCGCCAGGGTGCGGGCGCGCTGCTCATGGGCCGGATAGCGCCAGGAATGCATGAAGACGATGGCGACGGCGTCGATGCCGTCGGCCCTGGCGGCCGCCAGCGCGTCGCGGGTGCCGGCCTCGTCCAGTTCGCGCTCCAGCGTGCCGTCCGCCAGCACGCGCTCGCCGACTTCCGCCACCCGCTCGTAGAGCTGTTCGGGCAGGATAATCTCCTTGGCGAAGATGTCGGGCCGGGCCTGATAGGCGATCTTCAATGCGTCGCGGAAACCGCTTGTGATGAGCAGCAGCGTGCGGTCGCCCTTGCGCTCGAGCAGCGCATTGGTCGCCACCGTCGTGCCCATGCGCACCGTGCCGACGCGGTCCGAGACGATCGGCGCGTCGCTGGCGAGGCCCAGGAGGTCGCGAATGCCTTCGAGGGCAGCGTCCTCGTAGACGCCGGGATTTTCGGAGAGCAGCTTGCGCGGATGCAGGCCCCCATCGGGATCGCGGCCGATGATGTCGGTGAAGGTGCCGCCCCGGTCGATCCAGAAGTCCCACTTGCCGCTGTTGACTGCACTCATCTTCGGCACTCCGCTCAAGATTTCATCTTTATCGGCGATTTATCGACAGATTATCAGTGTGTTTGACGGAGGGCAATTTTCGTGGAAGTCTTTCTTCCGGAAACAGCCATGGAGACTGCGATGAAGCATCTGTCGACGATTACGCTTGCCGCCACTCTGGTTCTGCCGGGCGTGGCCCTTGCCCAGACAGCCTGGGACATGCCGACCCCCTATGCGGAAGGCAATTTCCACGAAAAGAACATCGCCACCTTCATCGAGGAGGTGAACGGCGCCGCCGGCGAGGCGGTCCAGATCACCCAGCACCCGAACCAGTCGCTGATCAAGCACCCCGATATCAAGAACTCGGTCCGCGACGGCATCGTGCCGATCGGCGAGCTGCTGGTCTCGCGGCTCGAGAACGAGAACCCGATCTACGGCGCCGATTCCGTCCCGTTCCTGGCCACCAGCTACGACGAGGCGAAGAAACTCTACGACGCCCAGAAGCCGATGATGGAAGAGGCGCTGGCCAAGGACGGCCTGAAGCTCCTCTTCTCGGTGCCGTGGCCGCCGCAGGGCCTCTACACCAAGCAGGCGGTGGATTCCGTCGCCGAACTCGGCGGCAAGTCGTTCCGCGCCTACAACACCTCGACCGAGGCGATCGCCAACGAGGCCGGCATGGTGCCGACCCAGATCGAGGCCTCGGACGTGCCGACGGCTTTCTCGACCGGCCGCGTCGAGGCGATGATGACCTCGCCCTCCACCGGTGTCGACACCAAGGCCTGGGACTTCCTGTCGAACTACTACGTCCTCAACGCCTGGCTGCCGCGCAACATGGTGATCGTCAACCAGGCGGCCTTCGACGCCCTGCCGCCGGAAGCCCAGACCGCCATTACCGAAGCGGCGGCCGCCGCCGAGACCCGCGGCTGGGAGGCGTCCGTCGCCGAGACCGAAGCGGCCACCAAGACCCTGTCGGAGAACGGCATTGCCGTCGAGGAACCGTCCGAGCAGATGAAGGCGGACTTCCAGAAGATCGGCGAGACGCTGACCGAGTCCTGGAAGCAGTCGGCCGGTGATCCGGGTGCCGCCCTGATCGAAGCCTATCGCAACTGATCATTGCTCCCATGAGACGGGCGGCGTCCATCGCCGCCCGTCTTCTGCCCCGAGCCTGCCCGTCAACCCGCCCGGAGCACCGATGCGTCGGATTCTCGATACGATCTACAGCGTGGCCGGCGGCATCGCCGCCTTCTGCCTTGTCGCCATTCTCGTCCTCGTCGCGCTGCAGGTGGGCGCCCGGCTGCTCGATTTCGCGCTGATCAGCCTCGGGGCGACGCCGACCCGTTTCGCGGTGCCCTCGCTCGCCGAGATCGCCGGCTTCCTGCTGGCGGGCGCCACCTTCCTGGCCCTGGCCGACACGCTGGCCCGGAACGTCCATATCCGCGTCGACCTCGTCACCCAGCGCCTGCCCGAGCGGGCGCGCCAGAATGTCGACGGCATCGTCGCGCTGCTCGGCGCCGGGATCGCCCTGTTCGGCGCCTATGCCACCGGCGGACTGGCGCTGAAGAGCTTCAGCTACGGCGACGTCTCCTACGGGATGATCGCCGTGCCCCTCGCTTTGCCCCAGGCGACGCTGGCGCTGGGCCTGTTCATCCTCGCCATCGCCCTCGTCGACGAAGCCGTGCTGGCCTTTCGCGGCATGGATCGCATTGCCGGCAGCGGAGGCGGCGTCTGATGGGCGTGTTCGAAGTCTCGCTGCTGCTCGTCGTCGTCCTCTTCGGCGCGCTGGCGTCGGGCCTGTGGGTCGCGCTCGCGCTGACGCTGACGGCGCTTGCGGCGCTGCTCACGCGGCCGGCGCTGCCCGACGCGCAGATCCTCGCCACCTCCTTCTGGTCGGCCTCCACCTCCTGGGACCTCACCGCCCTGCCGATGTTCATCTGGATGGGCGAGATCCTGTTCCGCTCGAAACTGTCGGAGGACCTCTTCGCCGGGCTGGCGCCGCTGATGCGGCGGCTGCCGGGCCGGCTGATCCACGTCAATATCGTCGGCTGCGCCATCTTCGCGGCGATCTCCGGTTCATCGGCGGCGACCACCCAGACCATCGGCAAGATCTCGCTGCCGGAACTGAAGGAGCGCGGCTATGACGAGCGCATCGCCATGGGCTCGCTGGCCGGCTCGGGCACGCTGGGCCTGCTGATCCCGCCCTCGATCATCCTCATCGTCTATGGCGCGGCGGTGGAGGAATCGATCGCCCGGCTGTTCATCGCCGGCGTCGTGCCGGGCATCGTGCTGGCGCTGTTGTTCATGGGCTACGTGGCGCTGATCACCACGCTGAAGCCCTCGCTGATCCCGGCCGCCGCCGACGTCATCGTCGAGGAGAGCGCCTTTCGCTCGCTCGGCCGCATTATGCCGACGATCCTGCTGATCGCCGGCGTCATCGGCTCGATTTATGGCGGCATCGCCTCGCCGACCGAGGCGGCGGTGATCGGCGTCATCCTGGCGCTGATCATCGCACGGGCGCAGAACGCGCTGAACTGGCAGAGTTTTCGCGAGGGGCTGATGGCGGCGACGCGGGTGTCGGCCATGATCGCCTTCATCCTCGCCGGCGCGGCGGTGGTCACCACCGCCATGGGCTTCACCGGCCTGCCGCGGGAACTGGCCACCTGGATCGGCTCGCTCGACCTGTCGCCCTTCGCGCTGCTGGCGGCGCTGACGGTGTTCTTCATGGTGCTCGGCTGCTTCCTTGACGGCATCTCCATGGTGGTGCTGACCACCTCGGTGATCATGCCGCTGGTGACACAGGCCGGCTTCGACCTCGTCTGGTTCGGCATCTACCTCGTCATTGTCGTGGAGATGGCGCAGATCACGCCGCCGGTCGGCTTCAACCTCTTCGTCATCCAGGGTCTGACCGGCCAGAACATCTTCAAGATCGCCGCCGCCACGGCGCCGTTCTTCGGCCTTCTGGCGCTGATGGTGGTGCTGCTGGCGGTATTCCCCGATCTTGCGCTCTACCTGCCCCGCACGATGTTCTCCGGAGGGTGACCATGGCCGGCGGGACTGACAAGACCAACCCCGAAGCCCCACCTCCTGGAGGACAAGGGGGCTTCGGCCCCATCGTCTCTTCGGCGCATCTGGCCGACGGCGCCATGCCGGCGCTGTCGGAGGTCGAGTTCGGCATGATCCTCGCCAACCATGCCTTCGAGCGCTGGATGATCCGCTGCATGACGGCGGCCGGCCAGCCCGGCCTGACGGCGACCGAGATCCTCGTCCTCCATACGGTGACCCATCGCGGCAAGCCCAAGCGCCTTGCCGACATCTGTCTCGTCCTGGGCATCGAGGACACGCATCTGGCGACCTATGCGATCCGCAAGCTGGAGGCGAAGGGGCTGGTGGCGCGGGAGAAAGCCGGCAAGGAACGGCTGATCGCGATCACCCCCGAGGGCGAAACTGCCTGCCGCCTCTACAAGGATTTGCGCGAGCGCATCCTC
Organism: Aurantimonas sp. DM33-3; assembly: GCF_014334315.1. NCBI lineage: Bacteria > Pseudomonadati > Pseudomonadota > Alphaproteobacteria > Hyphomicrobiales > Aurantimonadaceae > Aurantimonas > Aurantimonas sp. DM33-3. The sequence continues at coordinate 295,846 of NZ_JACSGS010000002.1, forward strand.
GTCTCCGGCGCCGAGGAACTCGGCATTTCTCCCGAGGCCATGACCAACGTCGCCCGCCTCCTGCGCGTCCTGTCGGGCCATTACGACCAGGCCGCCCGCACCGCAGCGAGCCTGTAGCGACTGCCCAAGGTCCGCTGACCACCGATCTTGAACCGTAAGACATTTTGTAAGACAATGGACGCAAGATGGACTTCGAGTGGGATCCCGCCAAGGACGCCACCAATTTCGAGAAGCACGGGGTCGATTTCGACTACGCCATCGGGATCTTCGAAAGCTTCACTCTCGAATGTGAGGATGATCGGCGGGATTATGGCGAAACCCGCCTGCAGGTGATCGGCGAAACCGCCGGACACATCCTGCTCGTTGTCCTCACGGTACGCGGCTCGAGACTGCGGATCATTTCCGCGCGCAAGGCGAGGCAGGATGAGCGACGACGATACTTCGAAGCCTTGGGTCAGGCGCTCCCTGACGGATCCCAGTCGTCCTAAGGGGCGCTTTCGGGCAACCGCGGACGAGGCCATCGACACCAGCGACATACCGGAACTGGACGCCGCGTTCTGGGAAAATGCCCGGCTTGTCGAGCCGCGCACGCGTCCAACGGTGACGATGCGCGTGTCGCCCGAGGTAAAGGCCTATTTCCAGGCGCAGGACCCCAAAGGCTATACCACCCGTATGGCGGCGATCCTGGAAGCCTATGTGAAGGCAAAATCGGCGGCTTGAGAGCCTGAGGACAGCATTGCCTCCGCCGGCGCCTTGACCGGCCAGCGAGCGGGGCTTTGCCTACCATCGACGCTGTTGCCCGAGAGAGCCTGCATTCCGCCCTTCCCCCGCACCGTGCATCTGACCTAGAACCACCCCGGCACCGGGAATGGGGAGACCGACGCATGACGGCACGGCGGATCGACGGCAAGGCGCGCGCGGCGCGGATCATCGAGGAGGTCACGGCGGCAACGACGTCCCTGACCGCCGAGACGGGCCTTCAGCCCGGACTGGCCGTGGTGATCGTCGGCGAGGACCCGGCCAGCCAGGTCTATGTCGGCTCCAAGGCCAGGCGCGCGGTCGAATGCGGCTTCAAGTCGGTCAAGCATGTGCTCGACGCCGACACGTCCGAAGCGGCGCTGCTCAAGCTGATCGCCGAGCTCAACGCCGATCCCGACATCCACGGCATTCTCGTCCAGTTGCCGCTGCCGCAGCAGATCGACGAGGGCAAGGTGATCCAGGCAATCGACGCCGACAAGGACGTCGACGGCTTCCACCTCGTCAATGTCGGGCGACTGTCCACCGGCGCGATCGACGAGGCCTTCGTACCCTGCACCCCGGCCGGTTCGATGATCCTGATCCGTGACGTCCTCGGCGACGATCTGTCGGGCCTCAACGCCGTGATCGTCGGCCGCTCCAACATCGTCGGCAAGCCGATGGCGCAGCTTCTTCTGGCCGCCAACGCCACCGTGACCATCGCCCATTCGCGCACCAAGGACCTGCCCGCCCTCTGCCGGAACGCGGATATCCTGGTCGCGGCGGTCGGCCGGCCGGAGATGATCGGCGCGGACTATGTGAAGGAGGGTGCCGTGGTGATCGATGTCGGCATCAACCGGATCGACGCGCCCGAGAAGGGCAACAATCCGGACGGCTCGGTGAAGACCCGGCTGGTGGGCGATGTGGCGTTCGCGGCCGCCTCGCAGAAGGCCGCGGCGATCACGCCGGTGCCGGGCGGCGTCGGGCCGATGACCATCGCCATGCTGATGGCCAACACGCTGGTCGCGGCCTGCCGCGCCGCCGGTCGCACGCCGCCTCGCTTCTGAGCCGGGCCAATCCGATCAGGCGCGACGCCCTATCCTGCCCCAAATTGGGGGCCCGTCAGCGGGCGCCGACAGCCTGATAGACAGACGGACCGCCTTCGCCACCGAAGCCGTAGACGTCGTAGCGGGCGTCCGGATCGTCGCCCATGCCGGGCGAGCCCATCGGCATGCCCGGTGCCGACAGGCCGGCCAGGGCGGGACGCTCGGCGAGGAGCCGGTCGATCGCATCCATCGGCACATGGCCCTCGATGACATAGCCGTCGATCCTGGCTGTGTGGCACCCTTCCATCGCCGCCGGCACCTTCGCCGCACGCTTGATCGGGGTCAGTTCATCGATGTTCGTGACGGTGACGTCGAAGCCATGCGCGCGGGCAATGTCCGTCCAGGCCTCGCAGCAGCCGCAGGTCGGCGACTTCCAGACCGACATGTGCCGGTCGGCGTGATCGGCCTTCACTGCCAGCGTGCCGAGCACGAGCAGTCCGGCCGAAACCGCGAACGGGAGGATGGTCTTCGTCATAAGTCGCCTGTCCTTGCCTGACATCCGTATCGCGAGTTGGTCCCGCGATACGGAAAAGCGTCGGCGGGCTTTGTGGCGATCAGATGGTGTCGCCGGCATCCTGCGGGGCGACGTCCGCCTCGGCCTTGGCGGCAGAGGCCTTCGGCCCGCCCTTGGAGACGCCGACCATGGCCGGGCGCAGCACGCGCTCGCCAATGGCGTAGCCTGCCTGCACGACCTGCAGGACGGTGCCGTTCGGCACTTCGGTGTTGGGAATCTCGAACATCGCCTGATGGAAGTTCGGGTCGAAGCGCTGGCCTTCCGGGTCGAGCTTCTTGACGCCGTGCTTCTCCAGCGTGCTGAGCAGCGACCGCTCGGTCACCTCGACGCCGTCGATGAGACCCGCCAGACCACCCTCGCCATCGGCCTTGGCTTCGGCCGGCACGGCTTCCAGCGCGCGGCGCAGATTGTCGGCGACCGACAGGATCTCGCGGGCAAAGCCGGTCACCGCATAGGTGCGCGCGTCCTTGACCTCGCGCTCGGTCCGCCGGCGCAGGTTTTCCATGTCGGCGGCCAGCCGCAGCAGGCGATCCTTGACGTCGGCGTTCTCGGCTTCCAGCGCGGCGATGCGTTCGGCATCGGCGCTGGCGGCCGCATCGGCGTCGGCAAAGCCGCTGGCGGCATCCGCATAGCCGCTGCCTTCGGCATTGGCATTGGCCGCCGCGCGCCGCGCCTCGGCCTCGCTCGCCGGGTCGGCGCGATCGCGGGCGGCCGGGTCAGCCGCCCGGTTGCGGGCTTCGTCGTGTTCGCGCTTGCCGGTATCGCTCATGCGTCATCACCTCGTGTCGGGGCCTGGCTGCGCAAGTCCGGCGGTGGGGGTCCCCACGCGAACCGCGCAGCGCGGCGGAAAATCGTTGTCGCGCCGCATATCGAATTGACGGGACGGAAAATCAAGCCTCGCGGGCAGCCGCGCCGGAGGTCAGAAGCCGCGATACGATGCGCGCGGTATAGTCCACCATCGGCACGATCCGCTTGTAGTTGAGCCGGGTCGGACCGATCACGCCCACCGCGCCGATGACGCTCTCGCCGCCGCCCTGATAGGGGGCGACCACCAGCGAGGATCCGGACAGCGAAAACAGCTTGTTCTCCGACCCGATGAAGATCCGCACGCCATTGCCCTTCTCGGCAAGGCCCAGAAGCTCGATAATGCCGCTCTTGGTCTCCAGGTCGTCGAAGAGCAGGCGCAGCCGCTCGATGTCCTCGGAGGCGGTGACGTTCTCCAGAAGATTTGCGCGACCGCGCACGATCAGCCGCGCCGGCTGGTCGGCCGAGGCGCCGGACCAGACCGCGAGCCCCTTTTCGACGAGCTGGCGCGACAGGAGATCGAGGGCGCTGGACGTGTCGTCCTTCAGCCGAGCGATCTCCTCGCTCGCCTCGCCCAGCGTGCGGCCGACGATATGGGCGTTGAGGAAGTTTCCGGCCTCGACGAGCTGCGAGGCGGTGACGCCGGCCGGCAGGTCGAGAATGCGGTTCTCCACCTCGCCATTGGCGCCGACCAGCACCGCCAGAGCGCGCGTCGGCTCCAGCCGGATGAACTCGATATGCTTGAGGCGCAGATCGGCCTTCGACGTCAGCACGATGCCGGCGCCGCGCGACAGGCCGGACAGAAGCTGGCTCGCCTCGGTCAGAAGCGATTCGAACGGGCGGCCGTCGCCCGACACCCGCACCTTTTCCTCGATTTCCTCGCGCTCGGAGGAGCCGAGATCGCCAACTTCCAGAAAGGCGTCGACGAAGAAGCGCAGCCCCAGTTCGGTCGGCATGCGTCCGGCGCTGACATGCGGCGCATAGATCAGGCCGAGCGCTTCCAGATCGCTCATCACGTTGCGGATCGAGGCCGGCGACAGCGCGTTGGTCAAAAGCCGCGATAGCATGCGCGAGCCCACCGGCTCGCCGATGTCGAGATAGCTTTCGACGATCAGCCGGAAGATCTCCCGCGAGCGCTCGTCCAGCGGCAGTGCTCCGGAAGCCAAATCGCTGACAGGCAAACGGAATTCAGTCATGGCGTCGCATCGTTTCCCGCATGACCGGACTATAGGGAATGCTTGGGCCCTCGCCAAGCCGTCCGGCCGCGATCGCCCTCCGCGCGGGCGCCGTTCCGGGCGATCTTCCGCCATCGCGCGGCGCCCCGCCATGACGGCGACGCGAAAATCTTTGATCCGCCGGGTCATCGTCGATACAAGCCCGGCGCAACCCGAAGCATCTATTCCCTTCTCCAGGACCGATTGTCAGGACCTCATCATGCGGCCATCCAAACGCGCCTTCGACGAATTGCGGCCCGTCAGCCTCGAGCGGAACTACTCGCGGCATGCCGAAGGCTCGTGCCTGGTCCGGTTCGGCGACACCCATGTCCTGTGCACGGCGAGCCTTGAAGAGCGCGTGCCGGGCTGGCTGAAGAATTCCGGCAAGGGCTGGGTGACGGCCGAATACGGGATGCTGCCGCGCGCCACGGGCGACCGGATGCGCCGCGAGGCGGCGTCCGGCAAGCAGTCGGGCCGTACCCAGGAAATCCAGCGCCTCGTCGGCCGCAGCCTGCGCGCCGTCGTCGACCTGCAGGCGCTGGGCGAGCGCCAGATCACCGTGGATTGCGACGTCATCCAGGCCGATGGCGGCACCCGCACGGCGGCGATCACCGGCGGCTACGTCGCACTGGCCGACTGCCTCGCCTGGATGGGCCAGCGCGCCATGGTCGATCCGGCCAAGGTGCTGAAGGACCACGTCGCAGCGATCTCCTGCGGCATCTACAAGGGCGAGCCGGTACTCGATCTCGACTACCCGGAGGATTCCACCGCCGAGACCGACGCCAATTTCGTCATGACCGGCTCCGGCGGCATCGTCGAGATCCAGGGCACCGCCGAGGGCACGCCGTTCTCGCAGGACGAGTTCCTCAAGCTCCTCGATCTCGCCCGCAAGGGGATCAACGATCTCGTCGGCATGCAGCGCCAGGCCATCGAGGCCGCGCAATGAAACGTCTCGATCCGAAGGACGGCCCCCTTCTCGTCGCCAGCCACAATATCGGAAAGATCTGGGAAATCCGCGAGCTGATGGAGCCCTTCGGCTTCGAGGTGACCTCGGCGAAGGACAAGGGCCTCGAGGATCCCGAAGAGACCGGCACGACCTTCGAGGCCAATGCCGAGCTCAAGGCGCTGGCCGCCATGCGCGCCACCGGCCTCGTGTCGCTGTCGGACGATTCCGGCATCGCCATCGACGCGCTGAACGGCGATCCCGGCATCTATTCGGCGCGCTGGGGCGGCCCGGATCGCGATTTCGCCATGGCGATGCGCAATGTCGAGGAAAAGCTGCAGGCGGCCGGCGCCACGACGCCGGAGCAGCGCCGGGCGAAATTCGTCGCGGTACTGTGCCTTGCGGATCCGGCCGGCGGCACGCATCTCTTCCGGGGCGAGGTCGAGGGGACCATCGTCTGGCCGCCCCGCGGCGAGCTCGGCTTCGGCTACGATCCGATCTTCCTGCCCGACGGCAGCGACCGGACCTTCGGCGAGATGATGTCGGCGGAAAAACACGCCTGGAAGCCCGGCCAGCCGACCGCCATGTCGCACCGGGCGCGGGCCTTCCAGAAATTCGCGCGCGACGCACTCGGAGTCGAATGACGATCCATTCCCGCCCAGGCCGTGACGTTCTCGCCTTCGAGCCGCAATCGCGCGCGCCGGGGTTCGGCGTCTATGTGCATTGGCCGTTCTGCGCGGCCAAATGCCCGTATTGCGACTTCAACAGCCATGTCCGCCACAAGCCGGTGGACCAGGAGCGCTATGCGGCGGCCTTCGAGCGGGAACTGGCCGAGATGGCCCGCCGCTCGGCGGGCGAGACGGTCACCTCGGTCTTCCTCGGCGGTGGTACGCCGTCGCTGATGGAGCCGGCGACGGTCGGCCGGATCCTCGATGCCGTGGCCGCCCACTGGACGATCGCCGACGGCGCCGAGATCACGCTGGAGGCCAATCCGTCGAGCGTCGAGGCGGAGCGGTTCCGCGGCTATCGCGAGGCCGGGGTCAACCGGGTGTCGCTCGGCGTGCAGGCGCTGAACGACCGCGACCTTCGGCTTCTCGGCCGGCTGCACAGCGTCGACCAGGCGCTGCACGCCATCGGTCTTGCCCGCGAAATCTTCCCGCGCCTGTCCTTCGACCTGATCTATGCCCGGCCCGACCAGACCGTCGCCGCCTGGGAGAGCGAGTTGAACCAGGCGATAGACCTGGCTGCCGATCATCTGTCGCTCTACCAGCTGACAATCGAGGAGGGCACGCCCTTCTATGCGCTGCACAAGGCGGGCAAGCTGATCGTGCCGGATGGCGACCTGTCGGCCGATCTCTACGAATCCACCCAGCGGATCACCGCCGAACGCGGCCTGCCGGCCTACGAGATCTCCAACCACGCCGTGCCCGGCGCCGAATCCCGCCACAACCTGACCTACTGGCGCTACGGGCTCTATGCCGGCGTCGGCCCGGGCGCCCATGGCCGGCTGATGGGCCCGGGCGGCCGCCACGCCATTTCCAACGAACCATTGCCGGAAACCTGGCTGAAGATGGTCGAATCCTGGGACAGCGGGGCGGTGGTTGATGAATTGCTGAGCCCGACCGAGCAGGCGGACGAATTGCTGCTGATGGGCCTGCGCCTGACCGAGGGCATCGACCTGAAGCGCTGGCGCAAGCTGACCGGCCGCGATCTCGATCCGGTCAGCGAGGCCGACCTGATGGCTCACGGCATGGTGGAACGCCTCGGGCCCGACCGGCTGCGGGCGACGCCCGCCGGCATGCTCGTCCTCGACGCGGTGGTCGCCGACCTCGCCTGAGGGAGCATCGCGGTCGACAGCACAACCGGCCGGAGATAAAATCGCGTCGCTATCAGCAGGAGCGCCTGACGATGACGCGGAATACAACTCCGGTTCTGGTCGATCTGGGCCAGCAGCGTGCGAGCCTCGACGCGCATCTTGAAAGCGGCGATTTCTCCGATGCCAGCGACGTGATCCGCGCCGGACTGCGGGCGCTGGATCGCGAAGCCGCCGGACGGGACGCGGTCGTGAAGGCCGGGATCGAAATCGCTCTCGACGATCCCCGACCGTCCCGCCCTGCCCGCGATGTCTTCGATCGTTTGCGCGACAAGCAAGGCGCGAGGGCCAAACGAACGGGCCCGGATGCGGCCTGAGATCAGGTTTCATCCGCTTGCGGAAGAGGATCTCAACGCGATCGACGACTTCGTCGCCCTGCGTAGCCCGTCAGGTGCGCGGCATCTCGTCGAACGCGTCGAAAACGCGGTCGAGCGGCTTTCCCGGTTTCCGGACAGCGGCAGACGACGAGACGATCTTGCGGCTGGGATCAGGACCCTTGCGATCGACCGCACCCTTCTCCTCGCCTATCGGATCGAGCACGATCACATCGTGATCCTGCGGATTTTCTATGCGGGACGCGACTTCGACGGCAATCTGCGCGAAGACAGCCCCGAACCTCTCTGACAAAGTTGCGTGCGAATGACACAGACTGACGAGCCCGCCCGCCGCTATCGCATCCGGGATGTGGCGCACACGGCGCCGAAGCCGGAGCCGGGCCTCTATCTGGTGGCGACGCCGATCGGCAATCTCGGCGACGTGACCCTGCGCGGGCTGGAACTCATCGCCGGGGCCGACCGCCTTGCCTGCGAGGATACGCGCGTCACCGCCAAGCTGCTGCATCGCTTCGGCATCGAGCGGCGGATGTTCGCCTATCACGAGCACAATGCCGAAGATGCCGGCGCCGCGCTCCTTGCCGATCTCAAGGCCGGCCTGTCGGTGGCACTCGTCTCGGACGCCGGGACGCCGCTGGTGTCGGACCCCGGCTACAGGATCGTGCGGGAGGCAATCACCGCCCAGATTCCAGTGGTGCCGATCCCCGGTGCCTCGGCGGCCCTCGCCGCGTTGCTCGCCTCGGGCCTGCCGTCGGACGCCTTCTTCTTTGCCGGCTTCCTGCCGCAGAAGGAGCAGGCGCGCGCGCAGCGGCTGGAGGAACTTGCCCGCGTTCCCGGAACGCTGGTCTTCTTCGAGGCGCCGCACCGGATCGCCGACAGCCTCGCGGCCATGGACCTGGCCCTCGGCGCGCGCCAGGCCGCCGTCTGCCGCGAGCTGACCAAGGCGTACGAGACCATCTATCGCGGCACGCTGGGCGATCTCGCGACCCGCTTCGCCGCCATGGAACGGGTGCGCGGCGAGATCGTCGTCTGCATCGCGCCGCCCAATGCGCCGCCAGTGGCGAGCGAGGCCGATGCCGACGCGATCCTGTCGGGTCTGCTGGCGGAGATGAAGCCGACCAAAGCGGCGCAGGAAGCGGCCCGGCTGACCGGCCTCGGGCGACGCGACCTCTACCAGCGCGCCCTCGCCCTCAAGGACCGGCAGTGACCTCTGCGGACGCTGCGCGCGCCCGTCGTCGGCAGCGCTTTCGCAAGGGCCATCGCGGCGAGTGGCTGGCGGCCATGGCGCTGCGGCTGAAGGGCTATCGCATCCTCGCCGTCCGGCACCGCACGAAAGCCGGCGAGATCGACCTGATCGCCCGGCGCGGCGATCTCGTCGCCTTCGTCGAGGTCAAGGCCCGCGCGACGCTCGCCGAGGCGATGGACGCGGTCGGCCCGCAGACCCAGCGCCGGATCGAGGCCGCGGCCGATCTGTGGATCGGGCGCCGGGCCGATTTCGCCCGGCTCTCGCGCCGCTTCGACATCGTCGCCGTGCTGCCATGGCGCTGGCCGGTCCATGTCACCGGCGCCTGGCAGGGTCGCGGCTAGGCTTCCAGTCATCCGGACCGTTGCCGATCGGCCAGTGCCGGCGGATTTCCGACGCGGCGCCCGCCCGGCCCCGATAGGCACCGGGCGCATGAGCCTCTATAGGACGTCGCGATGAGCAAGAAAACGACAGCCGGGCAGGCCGCCGGCGCGACGACGAAGAAGCGGATCTCCCTGAAGGAGCCGGGCGAGCGCGGTCTCGTGCTGCGGCTCCTGAAGCGGATCATCCAGGAGAACGGCCGGCAGTTCCTGCGCCAGTACGCGATGGCGATCGTCTGCCTCGTGCTGGTCGCGGCCTCGACGGCGTTTCTGGCCTGGATCATGCGCAGCGTGATCGACGACATCTTCGTCAACCAGAACCGCGCCGCCATCGTCACGCTGCCGATCGTCGTCTTCCTGGCCTTCGCCACGCGCGGCCTTGCCACCTACGGCCAGGGCGTGATCCTCGCCCGCATCGGCAACCACATCGTCGCGCGCTACCAGCGCCGGCTGTTCGCCCATCTGATGGCGCTGTCGGTGGACTTCTTCGGCGAGAACCGCTCGGCCCATCTGGCCGCCCGGATCAACCAGAATGTCGCCGGCATCCGCGACACGCTGAACCTGACGGTCACCTCGATCGCCCGCGATCTCCTGACGCTGATCTTCCTGGTCTTCGTGATGATCTACCAGGATCCGCTCCTGTCGATGATCGCGCTGATCGCAGGACCGCCGATCGCCCTGATGATCGGCATCCTGGCGCGCAAGCTGCGGGTGGTCACCCGCCAGTCGATCGACCTCAATGCGCGGGTGCTCGGCTCGATCCAGGAAGCCGCCCAGGGCATCACCGTGGTGAAGGCCTTCACCATGGAAAAGCCGCTGCGCGCACGCATCGAGACGCTGATCCTCGGCGCCGAGGAACGCTCCAACCGCATCGCCGTCATCACCGAGCGCACCACGCCGGTCACCGAGATCGTCGCCGGCCTCGCGATCGCCGGGGTGATCGCCTATTCGGGCTACCGCGCCATCGTCTACGGCTATTCGCCGGGTGCCATGTTCGCCTTCATCACGGCGCTGCTGCTCGCCTATGATCCGGCCCGCCGTCTCGCCAAGCTGCAGGTGCAACTCGAGCGGGCGCTGGTCAACGCCCAGATGATCTACGAGATCCTCGATCTTGAGCCGGGCCAGGCCGACAAGCCGGGCGCGCCGGCGCTGAAGGTCGACCGGGCCGAGATCGTCTTCGAGAATGTCGGCTTCGGCTATCATCCGGGCGAACCCGTCCTGAAGGGCATGAGCTTCACCGCCCGGCCCGGCCGCACCACCGCCCTGATCGGCGCGTCCGGCGGCGGCAAGTCCACCGTGATCTCGCTGCTGCAACGCTTCTACGACGTCTCCGAGGGTGCCATCCGCATCGACGGCCAGGACATCCGCGACGTGGCGACCGCCTCGCTGCGCGCCCAGATCGCCTACGTTCCGCAGACGCCGTATCTCTTCGAGGGCACGATCCGCGAGAACATCCGCCTCGGCCGGCCCGATGCGACCGATGAGGAGATCGCCGAGGCTGCGCGGCAGGCGCAGGCGGAAGAGTTCATCCTCGCCCAGCCCCAGGGCTACGACACGCCGCTCGGCGAAAACGGCATCTCGCTGTCGGGCGGCCAGCGCCAGCGGCTGTCGATCGCCCGGGCGTTGGTGCGCAACGCCCCCATCCTGCTTCTCGACGAGGCCACCTCGGCCCTCGACACGCGCTCCGAGACCCTGGTGCAGGCGGCGCTGGACGAGGCGATGAAGAACCGCACCGTCCTCGTCGTCGCGCACCGCCTGTCGACCATCGTCGGTGCCGACCAGATTCTCGTCGTCGATGGCGGCGAGATCGTCGAGCGCGGCAGCCACGAGGAACTTGTCGGACGCCGCGACGGCCTCTATGCCCGGTTCCACGGCCTGCAGTCGAGCGATCGCCGCAGCGGCACGGCAACGCGGCCCGAGGAAATCGCCGCATCCGTGCGGAGCTGACGCGCCAGGCCGCGCAACGAGGGAGAGACGCGATGGCACCGATGAAGCTGGTCGTCCTGGGCGCCGCCGGTCGCATGGGCCGCACGCTGGTCACCGTGATCGCCGAGACCGAAGGCGCCGTCCTGTCCGGCGCGGTCGAACGCGAGGGCTCTGAGGCGATCGGCCAGGATGCGGGCCTCCTTGCCGGCATCGGAACCTCGGGCGTCCTCATCACCGACGATATCGACGCGGCGCTCGCCGGCGCCGACGGCATCATCGACTTCACCGCACCGGCGGCCTCCGTCGCCATGGCCGAACGCGCTGCGAGCGGCTCGCTGGTCCATGTCGTTGGCACCACCGGCTGCTCGACCGATCAGGACGCGGCGATCGCAGCCAGTGCCGAGCGCACGCCGATCGTCAAATCCGGCAATATGAGCCTCGGCGTCAATCTTCTCGCCGGCCTCGTCGAGAAGGCCGCCCGGGCGCTCGGCCCCGACGCCTTCGACATCGAGATCCTGGAAATGCACCATAAGCACAAGGTGGATGCGCCGTCCGGCACCGCGCTGCTTCTCGGCGAGGCCGCCGCGAAGGGTCGCGGCATTTCGCTCGCCGACAACAGCGTGCGGGTGCGCGACGGCCATACCGGGCCGCGACCCGAGGGCACGATCGGTTTCGCCACCCTGCGCGGCGGTTCGGTGACCGGCGAGCATTCGGTGATCCTGGCCGGCGAGGGCGAGCGCATCGAGATCTCGCATCTGGCGACCGACCGGGCGATCTTCGCCCGCGGCGCCGTCCGCGCCGCCCTCTGGGCCAAGGACCGGGCGCCCGGCCTCTATACCATGGCCGACGTCCTCGGCCTCTGACAGCTGGCGCCCCGCCTGCCCCGCACGCTTCATCCGACCCACATGAAAGGTCCGCCGCGATGTCCAGAACCCTCGTCCTCGTCCGCCACGGCCAGAGCGACTGGAACCTCAAGAACCTCTTCACCGGCTGGAAGGACCCCGACCTGACCGAGAAGGGCGTCGAGGAAGCCAAGGATGCCGGGCGCCGCCTGAAGGCCGCCGGCCTGACCTTCGACATCGCCTTCACCAGCGAACTCTCCCGCGCCCAGCGCACGCTGACGCTGGCGCTCGACGAACTCGGCCAGCCGGACCTTCAGACGATCCGCAACGTCGCCCTCAACGAGCGCGACTATGGCGACCTGTCCGGCCTCAACAAGGACGACGCCCGCGCCAAATGGGGCGAGGAGCAGGTGCATATCTGGCGCCGCTCCTACGACGTGCCGCCGCCGGGCGGCGAGAGCCTGAAGGACACCGGCGCCCGCGTCTGGCCCTATTACATCCACGACATCCTGCCGAAGGTGATGAACGACGGCACGGTGCTGGTCGCCGCCCACGGCAATTCGCTGCGCGCCATGGTTATGGCGCTGGACGGTCTGACCGGCGAGGAGATCGTCGGCCAGGAGATCGCCACCGGCGTGCCGATCGTCTACCGGCTCAACGCCGATACCAGCGTCGCCGAGAAGACCATCCTCGAAGGCTGACGGCGCTCCGGTTTCGCTTATGCCCGCGCCGCCTTGGCGCGGGTTTGAGTGCGCCGGCGGAAGCTGCTAGGCCGCAGCGGGCGCCGGAAACCAGCGAGAGAATGCCATCATGACCGACCGTATCGTCCTGCGCAGCGGCGAAGCCCTTGTCGCCGGCGGCCCTCCGGGCACCGCCGCCGAACCGGAAGTCGTCATCGGCGAGCTCGACGGGCCGGTCGGCACCGCGCTCGCCACCCTCACCGGCGACCAGGTGAAGGGCCATAGCCGCGTCTTTGCCCTGCTCAACACCGACATCATGGTCCGCCCGGTCACGCTCTGCGTGTCGAAGGTGACCGTCGACGATCCCAAATACACCAACATCCTGATGGGCACGGTGCAGTTCGCCATTGCCAATGGCGTGCTCGACGCCGTGCGCGGGGGCATCCTGCCGAAGGACCGGGTCAACGACCTCGGCATCATCTGCTCGGTCTGGCTCGCCCCGACCATCGTCGACGTGCCGGATCTCGACCACAAGGTGCTGTTCGACATCCATCGCAAGGGCATGACCCAGGCGATCCGCAAGGCGATGGCGAACGAGCCTTCGATCGACTGGCTCCTGGAGAACCAGGACAATATCGTCCACAAATACTACCAGATGGGCCTCGACGGTAAGATCTGAGGCCATCCCGGCGACCGCCGCTCAGGGGGCGGCGGCGTCCCGGTTGGCGGCGAACCAGAGGCAGAGATCGGTGAGCATGCAGGCCTCGCAGCGGGGCCTGCGCGCCACGCAGACCGCCTTGCCGAACTGGATCAGCCAGAAATGCCCGTCGCCCTGCGCCCAGTCCGGGGCGCGTGCGGTGAGTTGGTCGGCGGTGGCGTCGGCCCCGCGTGCCGCCGTCAGGCCGATGCGGTTGGCGACCCGGTGGACATGGGTGTCGACGGCGATGACGTCCTGTCCGAAGGTGAAGCTGAGGACGATGTCGGCGCATTTGCGCCCGACGCCCGGCAGCGCCATCAGCCCGGCCCGATCCTGCGGGACGACCCCGCCATGGGTCTCGAGCAGCGCGTGGCAGAGCCGCGTCAGATTGCGCGCCTTCATGTTGTAAAGGCCGCAGGGTTTGATCGCCCGGGCAATCGCTTCTTCGCCGAGCATCAGCATCGCCTGCGGCGTCGTGGCCAGCGCAAACAGTGCCTCGGCCGCCGCGGCCGTGTTGCGGTCGAGGCTCTGGGCCGAGAGGACGCAGGAGACCAGCGAGCGGAACGGATCGGGCTGGTCCTTCGGCCCCTTGGCCGTTGCCGTGCGCCCCGGCATCCCGGCGGCAAGGCGCCGGAACACCGTCTCCACCGCCGCCTCCGGCAAAACCGCCATGTCGCTCATCCGTCCGGCCACCGGCCTCGTCCTCCCCGATCGGGGAATTCAGATAGGGGCACGTGAGAGCCTGCGGATGCGACTGCTTGCCTCGGCATGGGTCCTCGCCGGGACAAAGCATGTCATCCGTTGTCGCGGGCGAGAAGTCCGCTTTCCCAGCCGAGCATCGCCCGCTTGCGGGTGATGCCCCAGTGATAGCCGGTGAGCGCGCCGGACTTGCCGACCACCCGGTGGCAGGGCACCACGAAGGAGACCGGGTTGCGCCCGACCGCCGCCCCGACCGCGCGGGCCGCCTTCGGCGCGCCGATGCGCTCGGCGACGCTGGCATAAGTGGTCGCCTGGCCCACGGGGATCGTCAGCAGCGTTTCCCAGACCCGGATCTCGAAATCCGTCCCGATCAGCACCACCCGCAACGGCCGCTCGCTCTGCCAGTGGCCAGGCTCGAAGATGCGCCGGGCGAGCGGGGCGGTCCGGTCGGGCGCCGGCCGGAAACTCGCCTTCGGCCAGCGCCGGCGCATGTCGTCCAGCGCCGCCGCCTCGCCGCCGTCGCCGGGTTCGGCGAAGCCGATGCCGGCGAGGCCCCGTTCGGTGGCCACAACCAGCGCCAGGCCGAAGGGCGTCGCATGGAAGCCGTAGTCGAAGGCGATGCCCGCGCCCTTGGCCTTGTAGGCGCCCGGCGACTGGGCCTCGTGCTTGACGAAGAGATCGTGCAGCCGCGAGGGGCCGGAGAGGCCCACCTCGAAGGCGGCATCCAGCAGCGACGCCCCGCCGTCGAGCAGGCGGCGGGCGTGATCCATGGTGACGGCCTGCAGGAACGCCTTCGGCGTCAGCCCGGCCCAGCGGCGGAACACGGCAGTCAGCGCCTCTTCCGAACGGCCGAGCGCCGCGGCAATCTCGCCGAGGCTCGGCTGCTCGCTGTAATGGACCGAGATGAACTCGATGGCGCGGCGGACCGCCTCGTAATCGCCGAGGCTCTCCTGGCCGGCGGATGGCGTGATCACGGCGGGGTCGGTTCGGACCGTGTCGGGTGCGATCGACAACATGGCAATTCTCCCTTGCTGGCCGATCATCGCCTCCGCGGGCGGCGTCCGCCACCCGTTTTCCGACAATCGGCCCGACGGAGACGCCAGCCGGTCAGCGGCCCTTGGCGGTCAGCAGCGCGCGGTTGAATTCGCGGGCGAAGCTCTCGCGGTCGTCGGGATTGAGGAACCCGCCGATCTCGGTGGAAGCAGCCTTGGAATCGACGCTCATCCGTGTGATGCCGATCTCGTCGTGCCGGTCCACCTTGAACCGCGCCCAGAACGGATTGTGATGGGTCTCGCGGACCTCGCCGCGCGGCGAGATCTTGCGGATCGCCAGGTCGGTCCGAGAAACGGTGACGAGTTCGCGCGCCCTGGCCGAGCGGTAGCTGGCGCGAAACGCCCACCAGATCAGCAGCACGTCGACGCCGAAAAAGCCGAAGACCGGCCAGGCGCCCTTGGCGACGAAGGCGATGCCGGTGACGAGGCTGACCCCGCCGACAAAGACCATGAGGATGTTGAAGCCGCGCCGGCCGAGCGAGCGGTAGGGCGTCAGCAAGGCCTCGAAGATCGGCCGTTCCGACGCGGCGTCGGCCTGACCTGTGCCATCGCGATTGTCAGTCACGGCGTCGTCTCGCTATAGGGCAACGATGAGCGACAAGATTGGACCATCCGGCCAAGGGGTCAAGCGCGGCAAAAGCGACGCATCGCCTCGCGCGGCCAGTGCCAAGCGTCCGGCCAGGGCGGCGACACGGCGCCCGGCCCGGCCGCGCCGCGTGAAGATCCCCTATTCGGACGAGGAGATCACCGAGATCTTCCGGCGCTTCTCGGTGCAGCGGCCCGAGCCCGTGTCGGAACTCGCCTACACCAATCCGTTCACGCTACTGGTCGCCGTCGTCCTGTCGGCGCAGGCGACCGATGCCGGCGTCAACAAGGCGACGCGCGAACTGTTTCACGTCGCCGACAATGCCGCGGCCATGGCGGCGCTGGGCGAGGATGCGATCCGCGAGCATATCCGCACCATCGGGCTCTATCGCAACAAGGCCAAGAACGTCGCCGCCCTCGCCGAGACGCTGGTGGCGCAGCATGGCGGAGAAGTTCCCGGCGAGCGCGCCGCGCTGGAGGCCCTGCCCGGCGTCGGCCGCAAGACCGCCAGCGTCGTTCTCAACGTCGCCTTCGGGGAGGAGACGCTGGCCGTCGACACCCACATCTTCCGGATCGGCAACCGGCTGAAGCTGGCGCCCGGCGCAACGCCCGAGGCGGTGGAGCAGGGACTTTTGCGGATCATTCCGCAGCCCTATCGCCGCCATGCCCATCACTGGCTGATCCTGCACGGCCGCTATGTCTGCAAGGCGCGCAAGCCGGACTGCGAGGCCTGCGTTATCGCCGATCTCTGCAAGGCCGAGATCAAGACGAACGACGTTCCGGCGCCGCTGCATCCGATCCCCTGACGCGGCCCGCGGTCCGGTCCGCCTGGACCGGCAGGCCGCCGGTCTTTGCCGCGATGCGCTGGTGCAGATGCACCATCAGCGCCGCCGCAAAGAGTGGCGTCAGCAGATTGACGATCGGGATCGCCAGGAAGCCAGCGATCAAGAGGCCCGCCATGAACACCGTGCCGCCATGGCGCGAACGGATCGCCTTGGCCTCGTCCTCCGACCGGTAGCGCATCGCCGCGAACTCGAAATATTCGCGGCCGAGCAGATAGCCGTTGACCAGGAAGAAGGCGGCGATGTTGACGCCGGGCACCAGCAGCAGCACCAGCGCCAGCAGATTGCCGAGGATGACCACGCCGAAGAACTTCACCGACAGGACGAGCCCCGGCAGGAAGGCCATCGCCGTGCCGGTCGGGGCCTCCGGGTAGCTCTCGCGCTCGACCACCACCGCCACGTCGTCGAGGAAGAGGCTGGCAATGACCGCACTGATCGGGCCAATCAGGAAGGCCAGGAGCACCGCCAGAAGCAGGCCGGCGGCCCAGCCGGCCAGCGTGCCGGCCTGATCGAGCCAGCTCAGATCGTCCGGAAAGAGGTTGGACAAGAACGGCACGGCAAAAATCTCGGCGATGGCGCCGATGCCGAACCAGAGCGCGACGAGCACCACGGCCGTCAGCCCCAGGGTCTTCCAGAGGGCGACCCGGAAGGGCGGCGAGAAGATGTCGGCGAGCGCAAGCCGGGCGGCGGTGAAGATCATCGGGCGTCCTTTCCGTCCAGCCGAGATAGGCACGCCGACGCGCCCCCGCAACGCGGGCCGCGCTTGCCCCGCTGGCCATTTCGGCCTCCGCGGGTTAACCAGACGGCACGCTTCAACGACAGGATGGACCATGGCAGAATACGACGTTCTGACGATCGGCAATGCGATCGTCGACATCATCGCGCGGGCCGACGACGCTTTTCTGGAACGCGAAGGCGTGCAGAAGGCCGGCATGACGCTGATCGACGCCGAACGCGCCGAGCATCTCTACGACGCCATGGGGCCGGGCACCGAGACCTCGGGCGGCAGCGCCGGCAACACCATTGCCGGGCTGGTCAGCCTCGGCGGCACGGGTGCCTATATCGGCAAGGTCGCCAACGACCAGCTCGGCCGGATCTTCACCCACGACATCCGCGCGCTGGGCGTCAAGTTCGACACCACGCCGCTGGACACCACGCCGCCGACGGCGCGCTGCATGGTGCTGGTCACGCCGGATGGCGAGCGCTCGATGAGCACCTTCCTCGGCGCCTGCACCGAGCTCGGACCGCAGGACATCGACGCTTCGCTCGTGGCCGCTGCCAAGGTCACCTATTTCGAAGGCTATCTGTGGGATCCGCCCCGCGCCAAGGAGGCGATCGTCGCCGCCGCGAATATTGCCCATGAGAACGGCCGCGAGGTCGCCATGACCCTGTCGGATTCCTTCTGCGTGCATCGCTACCGCGCCGAATTCCTCGACCTGATCCGCTCGGGCACGGTCGACATCGTCTTCGCAAACGAGGCCGAGGCCAAGGCGCTTTACGAGACCGAGGACATGGACGCGGCGATCGACGCGCTGGCCAAGGACGTCAAGCGCTTCGCCGCGGTCACCCGCAGCGAGAAGGGCTGCATCGTGGCCGAAGGCGAGCAGCGGATCGCGGTGCCGGCGACGGCGGTCGACAAGGTGGTCGACGCGACCGGTGCGGGCGATCTCTTCGCCGCCGGTTTCCTGCGCGGCTATACGATGGGCCTCGACCACGAGAAATCGGCCCGGCTCGGCGTCGCGTCGGCCGGCCACATCATCGGCCAGATCGGCCCGCGGCCGCAGCTGCCGCTGACCGAGCTGGACGCCGTGAAGGCCGTCCTGAACGGCTGACGGGACCTGCGACCGGCCGCCTGGCGAGGGGCGGCCGGTCGCGGCAAGGACAATGACGACCAACGTCCACAAGGGGGGAACCGGCATGCTCAGATGGGGAATTCTGTCCACCGCCAAGATCGGGCGGGAACATGTGATGCCCGCGATCGCCAAGGCGACCAATGGCCGGCTGGCGGCGATCGCCAGCCGTGACGTGGAGCGGGCGCGCGAAGTCGCCGAGATGTTCAGCATCCCGCGCGCCTATGGCAGCTACAACGAGCTCTTGGCCTCCGACGAGGTCGACGTGATCTACGTCCCGCTGCCGACGTCCCAGCACGCCGAATGGACGCTGAAGGCGATCGAGGCCGGCAAGCACGTCCTGTGCGAAAAGCCGATGGGCATGACCGCCGCGGAGATCGCGACGATCGCGGATGCGGCGAAGGCGGCCGGCGTCACGGTGTCCGAGGCCTTCATGGTCACCTATCACCCGCAATGGGCCAAGGTGCAGCAGCTGATCGCCGACGGCGCCATTGGCCGGCTGATGCATATCGAGGCGGCCTTCAGCTACTACAATGTCGACGCCGCCAACATGCGCAACCGGCCCGAGCTGGGCGGCGGCGCGCTGCGCGACATCGGCGTCTATCCCATGGTCACCAGCCGCTTCGCGACCGGCATGGAGCCGGTGCGGGTGCGCGCCAAGGTGGTCACGGATGCCGAGTTCGGCACCGATTCCTTCGTCACCGGCACTGTGGATTTCGGCGACTTCGAGATGAGCCTGTATCTGGGCACCCGCATGGCCAACCGGCAGGGCATCGTCTTCCACGGCCAGGACGGCTTCATCGAGATCGCCGCGCCGTTCAACGCCAGCCTCTATGACGGCGACAAGGTGTTCCTGCACGACCGCACGCACCGCCACACCGAGACCTTCCGCTTCCCCGGCATCGACCAGTACCGGCTGCAGGTGGAGAGCTTCGCCGACGCGATCGCCGGCAAGGGCACCGAACTGTTCTCGCTGGAATCCAGCCGCCGCAACCAGGCGGCGATCGACGCCCTGTTCGAGGCCGGCCGGACCGGCGACTGGGTCGAGGTTTCCGGCTGACGGCCACGAAAACGGCATAAGCCTGCGGCAGTCTTCGCATGATGATCCGGGCCGGCGTCTCGCCGCGCCCGGGCGCCTTCCCGCAAGCCTCGGCCCAACTGCGCCCGATAGGCTCGCGGACGCGACGACGGGGGACGACGAGGCTGATGACGGCAACGGGCAAGACGCGGACACGCACGGCGGCGGGCGCGCTTCTGGTCGCGGCGATGATGGCATGCACGGCCGTCGCGGCCGAGCCGACCGCCAAGCAGATCTTCGGCAGCCAGCATGCGGCGGCGGCCCTGCCCTCGGCGAGCCACGGCTTCTACTCCAAGGGCTGCCTTGCCGGCGCGGCGCAGCTGCCCGCCGACGGCCCGGCATGGCAGGCGATGCGCCTGTCGCGCGATCGCCGCTATGGCCACCCCAACACCATTTCCTTCCTCGAGCGCCTCTCCCGCGAGGCGGCGGCGCGCGGCGTCTGGCCCGGCCTTCTCGTCGGCGACATCTCGCAGGCCCGTGGCGGCCCGATGCCGTCCGGCCATGCCTCGCACCAGATCGGGCTGGACGCCGACATCTGGCTGCAGCCGATGCCGGCCCCCCGGCTGACGCCGGAAGCCCGCGAGGATTTTCCGTTCCGCTCGGTGCTGAAGCCCGGCACCTTCCAGGTCGACGACCGGGTCTGGACCTCGAATTATCGCGACCTCATCCGCATGGCCGCCGAGGACCCCAAGGTGCAGCGCATCTTCGTCCATCCGGGCATCAAGAAGAAGCTGTGCGAGACCTCGGGGCGCGAACGCGCCTGGCTGAACAAGGTCCGCCCCTATTACGGCCATCACGAACATTTTCACGTGCGGCTGTTCTGCCAGCCCGGCTCGCCCGGATGCACGGCCCAGCGCTCCACCGGCAGCGGCGACGGCTGCGGCGATCTCGACTGGTGGTTCGACGTGGCGTTGCAGCCGCCCAAGCCCGGCGGCAAGCCGGCCAAGCCCAAGCCGCCGATGATGCTCGCCGACATGCCCGACGCCTGCCGTCAGGTCGCCAACGCACCGGCCCGCTTCGACGGCGGCGGCGTGGTGGCCGCCAGCATGGCCGCCCCGGCCGGGGCGCTGGGCTATGCGCCCGAAGTGCGGGTTCCGATCCCGACCAACCGCCCGATCCGCTGAACCGCATCGGTCCGTCCTGCGGGCCGCCGCCCGCCCCGCGGGAGGGGCCGGAGCCGGCGCGCGCGGCGGATCGGCGTTTTGCCTTCGTCACGGCAATGGCCTATGTGGCAGTCATACGAATCGATTGAAGCGGGCATTCCCATGGCAGGCAAGCGCGACGAAAACGACGCGTTGAAGTTTCCGGTCCTGATCGGCGATATCGGCGGCACCAATGCGCGCTTTTCCCTGCTGGTCGACGCCTTCGCCGATCCCAAGCCGTTCCCGGTGATCCAGACCGCGGATTTCGAGACGATCGACGATGCGATCCAGGCGACGGTTCTGGACAAGACCTCCATCCAGCCGAAATCGGCGGTCCTGGCGGTTGCCGGCCCGGTGGACGGCGACGAGATCGACCTGACCAACTGCCCCTGGGTGGTGCGGCCGCGCAAGATGCTGGCCGAGTTGGGGATCGAGGAGGTCATCGTCCTCAACGATTTCGAGGCGCAGGCGCTGGCGATCTCCGCGCTGGGCGACACCTCGCGCTCGCAGATCGGCGGCGGCACCGTCCATGAAGGCGCCAGCCGCGCCGTGCTCGGCCCCGGCACCGGCCTCGGCGTCGCCGGGCTGGTGCGGGCCCGAAGCATGTGGATTCCGGTCGCCGGCGAAGGCGGCCATATCGATCTCGGTCCGCGCACGCCCCGCGACTACGCGATCTGGCCGCATCTGAAGACCATCGAGGGACGGGTGTCGGGCGAGCAGGTCCTGTGCGGCCGCGGCCTCGTCAATCTCTACGAAGCGATCTGCGCCGCCGACGGCGTCGACCCGGTCCACAGCTCGCCTGCCGAGATCACCGAGGCGGCGGTCAACCGCAAGGATGAGCCGTCGAGCGAAGCCGTGGACCTCTTCGCCACCTATCTCGGCCGCGTTGCCGGCGACATCGCGCTTCTCTTCATGGCCCGCGGCGGCGTCTACATCGCCGGCGGCATCTTCCAGCGCATCATCCCGATCCTGAAGGCCGACCAGGTGCGCGCCGCCTTCGAGGACAAGGCCCCGCACAGCGCCTTGATGCGCGAGATTCCGCTCTTCGTGGTGACCGAGCCGCTGGCCGCGCTGGCCGGCCTCGCCGCCTTTGCCCGCACGCCGCGCTTCTTCGGGCTGGAGACCACCGGACGCCGCTGGGTCGCCTGACCAGGGCCCCGCCCCGGGGCCTTGCCGGCGACGATCCGTCCATTGCCATTGCGCATGTCGCCGCTCGGCGCTACGTCGCAGCGCGGTCGTACCCGTTCCCAGGCGAAGGAAACCCCATGGCGCTCAAAGTCGCGGTCCAGATGGACCATGTCTCCTCGATCTCGATCAAGGGCGATTCCACCTTCGCCCTCTGCCTGGAAGCGCAGAACCGCGGCCACAGCCTGTTCCACTACACGCCCGACCGGCTGTCGCTGCGCGACGGCCGCGCCACGGCCCGCGGCGAGGTGCTGGAACTGCGCGAGGAAGAGGGCAACCATTTCAGCCTCGGGCCCCAGGAAAAGGTCGATCTGGCCGAGATGGACGTCGTCCTCCTGCGCCAGGACCCGCCCTTCGACATGGCCTACATCACCTCGACCCACATTCTCGACCGCATCCATCCGAAGACGCTGGTCGTCAACGACCCGACCTCGGTGCGCAACGCGCCGGAGAAGATCTTCGTCACCGAATTCGCCGATTTGATGCCGGAGACGCTGATCACCAAGGACCCGGAAGAGGTCATGGCCTTCCGTGCCGAATTCGGCGACATCGTCATGAAGCCGCTCTACGGCAATGGCGGCGCCGGCGTCTTCCACATCACCCCGGACGACCGCAACCTGACCTCCTTCCTGGAGACCTTCGGCCTTCTGTTCCGCGAGCCGTTCATCGTGCAGCGCTACCTGAAGGACGTGCGCAAGGGCGACAAGCGGATCATCCTGGTCGACGGCGAGTTCGCCGGTGCGATCAACCGCGTGCCGGCCGAGACCGACACCCGCTCCAACATGCATGTCGGCGGCCAGGCGACCCCGACCGAGCTGACGCCGCGCGAACGCGAGATCTGCGAGCGCATCGGACCGGCACTGCGCGAGCGCGGCCTGATCTTCGTCGGCATCGACGTGATCGGAGACCTCCTCACCGAGATCAACGTCACCTCCCCGACCGGCATCCGCGAGGTGAAACGCTTCGGCGGCGCCGATATCGCCGCGGTCCTGTGGGACGCGATCGAGGCGAAGCGCTGACTTCCTGCCGTTGCGGAAGATGAACGCCGGATAACAGGTGCGTTCGGGAACCGTTCGGACTGACTGTGGCTTACTGCAGCAAGAGAACCGGAGAGGTTCCGGCTCAGTCCGAGGGAACGCCATGAACAAGATGCTCTTTGCAGCGCTCGCGGTCGCGAGCGCCATCACGCTGCCGGCGAGCGCACAGGCGCAGTCGCGTGCGATCGCCACCACCGACGTCAATCTGCGCGCCGGCCCGTCGACCTCCTATCCCGCCGTCAACGTCGTCGGCGCCGGCGACCGGGTCCGCGTCTTCGGCTGCCTCGACACCCGCGCCTGGTGCGATGTCGGCTATGACGGCCAGCGCGGCTGGATGTCATCCAACTATCTCGCCGACGCCCGCGAGCGCCGCTACACCGGTCCGCGCTATGTCGACCGGATGGACGCGCCGGTCATCTCCTTCTCCATCGGCCGCTACTGGGACGACCATTATCGCGGCCGCAATTTCTATCGCGACAGGGACCGCTACGACGACCGCCGGGGCCGCGACCGCCGCGACTTCGATCGCCGCGACGACCGGCGTGATGCCCGTCGCGATGCCCGCCGGGACTTCCGCGAAGACCGGCGTGACGACCGGCGCGAATTCCGCGAGGATCGGCGGGACGATCGTCGCAACTATCGCGAGGAGCGCCGCGACGAACGGCCGGTGCCCCTCTACCGGGTGGACTGAGGCCTCCCCACATTGAACGATGATCGAGGCGCGGGCGCCCCCCGCGCCTCGATGCTTTTGCGGCCCGCAGTTCCCGGCCGCCGTGCCGCCGAGGACAGCCTTGCCACCGATCGATCCCACCACCAGCGCCCCTGCCCTGCCGGAGAACGGCGTCGCCATCTGGCTGACCTTCCTGGTCGATATCGGCGACAGCGAGCGCGCGGCCTATCGCAAGCTCCTCGACCCGCACGAGGTCGAGCGCCACGACCGCTACAAGGTGGCCGGCGCCCGCGACGAGTTCCTGGTCGGCCGGGCGCTGGTCCGCACCACCCTGTCGCGCTACCGCGACACCGCGCCCGCCGACTGGCGCTTCGAGACCAACCGCCATGGCCGGCCCGCGATCATCGGCGAGGCGGCGGGCGGCCTCGTGTTCAACCTCTCCCATACCCGCGGCCTCGTCGCCTTGGTCGTCTCCAGGGGCTGCGAGATCGGCGTCGACGTGGAGGCGGTCGGCCGGGAAAGCGCCACCTTCGATCTGGCCGGGCGCTATTTCTCGCCGTCCGAAGCCGAATGGGTGCGCGCGGCGACCGGCCCTGCGCTGGCCGAGCGGTTCTTCGCGGTCTGGACCCTGAAGGAAGCCTATATCAAGGCCCGCGGCATGGGGCTGGCCCTGCCGCTGGACGGCTTCTCCTTCGCCCTCGACGACGCCACCGACAGGCCGACCATCGCCTTCCATGAAGGCTGCCCGGACGATCCGGCCCGCTGGGCATTTTTGCGCCGGCGTATCTCGAACGACCATCGCCTGGCCTTCGCGGCCTCGCCGCCGGACCGGATCGACAGCGTGCGATTCCTGCGCACCGTTCCGCTGTCGGGCTCCGTTACCGATATCGGCGCCACGGACGGCGCATCGTGAAGCTCTTCGCCGTCGCAGACCTGCATCTAGGCCACCCGGCCAATCGCGAGGCGATCCACGAGATCGCCGCGCATCCGGACGACTGGCTGATCCTCGCCGGCGACGTCGGCGAGACCGAGCGCCATCTGGATCTGGCCCTCGACGTCCTGCAGCCGAAATACCGGCAGGTCGTCTGGGTACCGGGCAATCACGAACTCTGGGCCGTGGCCTCGGAGGGTGTGCCGCTGCGGGGCGAGGCGCGCTATCACCACTTCGTGGAACGCTGCCGGGCCCGCGGCGTGCTGACGCCCGAGGACGCCTATCCGGTCGTTGCCATCGACGGGCAGGACGTGCGCATCGTGCCAATGTTCCTGCTCTACGACTATTCCTTCCGGCCCTCCGATGTCGCCCATGAGGACGCCGTCGCCTGGGCCCGCGAGGGCGGGCCGGTCTGCTCCGACGAGCAGTTCCTGCCGGCCGATCCACATGCCAGCCGCAGCGCCTGGTGCGCGGCGCGCGTGTCGGCGACCGAAGCCCGCCTCGACGGGCTCGACGACGGCGTGCCCAACATCCTCGTCAATCACTGGCCGCTGCGCCGCGATCTGGCCCGCCTGCCGCGTATTCCGCGCTTCTCGATCTGGTGCGGCACCACCCGCACCGAGGACTGGCACACCCGCTACAACGCCCGGGCCGTGATCTCCGGCCATCTGCACATGCCCTCGTCCAGGACCATCGACGGCGTCGCCTTCGAGGAGGTCTCCTTCGGCTATCCCAAGCAATGGCGCGGTCGCCGCGAACCGGCCGACGCGCTGCGCCGCATCCGGATGTAGCCGGCTCACGAAAGCCTCACGGCAGCTGAGATGATGCCCTTCGCGCGGATCGGCGCTTGCGGGGAACAATCTTCGCCTCCCGCTGCCGGGCGGAGCATGCTGTGCGTCGTCGGTCCCGCAGCCCGACCCTATCTGTCGTCGCAACAGCTTGCATTTCCACGGAGACATCCATGTCGCAGATCACCATGGCGGGCCGCGCCCCCGGCAGCGGCGCCGTGAGCCCGGCCGCCTGGGTCGCGCTCGGCCTCGCCCTTATCGGCGCGCTGGGTCTTGGCTTCGGCCAGAGCCCGCGCATTGCCGCGCTCTTCGTCGTCGGCGGCGCCTTCGGCCTCGTCCTCTACCATGCCGCCTTCGGCTTCACCTCGGCCTGGCGCAACTTCATCCGCGACGGTCGCGGCCGGGGCCTGCGCGCCCAGATGGTGATGCTCGCCATCGCCGTCGCGCTGTTCTTCCCGGCGCTGGCCGCCGGCAGCCTGTTCGGCCAGGAGGTCTCGGGCTTCGTCTCGCCGGTCGGCACCTCGGTGCTGGTCGGGGCGTTCATCTTCGGCATCGGCATGCAGCTGGGCGGCGGCTGCGCCTCCGGCACGCTCTACACCGCCGGCGGCGGCAATGCCCGCATGCTGATCACGCTGGCCTTCTTCATCATCGGCTCGCTGCTGGCGACGATCCATTTCGACTGGTGGATGGCGCTGCCGGCCTTCGAACCGGTCTCGGTCGTCGACAGTGTCGGCGCGCCGCTGGGCATCGTCCTGTCCTTCGCCGTCTTCGCGGCCATCGCGGCGGTGACGATCCTCGTCGAAAAGCGCCACCATGGCGGGCTGGAGCAGGCCGACGCACCAAAGCGCCACGGTCTGGCGCGCTTTGCCCGCGGGCCGTGGCCGCTGGTCGCCGGCGCCATCGCGCTGGCGCTGCTCAACTTCGTCACGCTGGCGCTGGCCGGGCGCCCCTGGGGCATCACCTCGGCCTTCGCCCTGTGGGGCGCCAAGCTGTCGGAACTCGGCGGCGTCGATCCCTCCGCCTGGTCCTACTGGCAGCAGCCGGGCAATGCGACGGCCCTGTCCTCCAGCATCTTCGCCGACATCACCTCGGTGATGAATTTCGGCATCATTCTCGGCGCCCTCCTCGCCGCGGCCCTTGCCGGCCGGCTGGCGCCGAACTTCGCCATTCCGCTGCGCTCCATCCTGGCCGCGGCGGTCGGCGGACTGATGCTCGGCTACGGCGCGCGAATCGCCTTCGGCTGCAATATCGGCGCCTATTTCGGCGGCATCGCCTCGGGCAGCCTGCATGGCTGGCTGTGGCTGGTCGCAGCCTATGCCGGCTCGGTTCTCGGCGTGCGCCTGCGGCCGTTCTTCTTCGTCGGCGAACGGCCGCACGTCACCAAGGACGCCTGACCGCACCCATCATCCACAGACCTTTCGAAAGGCCGTCGCGACACCCTCGCGGCGGCCTTTTTGCGTGGTTGTCGCAAGACAGGCGATTAGGAATCCTGCCCTTTCCGGAAACGGCGCCCGGGCCCTGAGCAGACTCGGCTTGACTCTCCAGGGCCGCTCTGGAATCCATAGGAACATATCAGGAACAAACCTCTTGGTGAGGCGGAGCGATCGCGAATCCCTTGTGATCGAAGGAGAATCCTATGGCCTCGACCGATCCCGCCGCGCTGACCGCCTCCCGGCGCGCGGCCCCGCCCGCGCCCGTTCGCCTGTATGGCACGGACCGGGACTTTGCTAGGAATCGTGCCCTGTCGGATCTGCGCGAGCGCATCGCGCAGATCGAGGGCGAGCCGGTCTGCCGGCTGGAAAACACCGCTGCGGACACCCGCCGCCAGGGCGACGCGGCAGCCGTGCGGCGCGCGGCGCCGAAGCTCCTGTCGCTCGGCAACGCGGCGGCCGATACGGCGCTCGGCGGCGGCTTTCCGGCGGCGGGACTGGCCGAGATCCATCTCGACGAGACCCGCGACGGCGGCTCGCTCGCCGGCTTCGCGCTGGCGCTGGCGATCCGCTTCGGCGCCCGCCCGGGCCGGCCGCTCCTGTGGATCGGCGACATGATGGCGTTTTCCGAGGCCGGGCTTCCCTATCTGCCGGGGCTCGCGAGCTTCGGCCTCGACCCGGCCGCGCTCTGTCTCGTCAAGACCCGCAAGCTCGACGAGGCGGCCTGGGCCGGCGAGGAGGCCGCCACCTCGCGGGCGCTGGCCATGGCGATCCTGGAAGTGCGCGGCAATCCCGCCCGGCTCGGCCTCGACGGCACCCGGCGGCTGCATCTGCGCGCCCGCGAGGCCGGCCTGCCGCTGCTGCTGCTGCGCCAGAGCGCCCGCCCCGAGGCCACCGCCGCGCCGCTGCGGCTGCGGATCCGGCCGGGGCCGGCGAGCCGCGTCGCCGACCTGGCCGACCGCGACAAGCTTATCGGCCACCCGGTCTTCGACGTCACGGTGGAGAAATCCCGCGACGGTCGCCCGCAGCATGTAGTCCTGGAGTGGAATTCCCATGAGCGACGTTTCGGCCCCCCGGCCCGTTCCGAACCGCTATCTCGCCCTGTCGTTTCCACGGCTGTCGACGGACCGGATCCGGCGCGAGCGGATGGGACGGTCGTGGCGCTCCGACGCGCCTCGTAAGGGAGCGGCCGGCGGCGGCGACGGCGAAAGCGGCCGCCCGGCGCCGCTGGCGCTCTACGAGACCGTCGGCAACGCCAACCGCATCGTGGCGACCTGCGAGGCGGCCGAGGCCATGGGGCTTGCGGCGGGCAGCGGCCTTGCCGAGGCGAAGGCGCGGTTTCCGGACATGGAGGTCATGCTTGCCGACCCGGCGGCCGACCGGCGGCTGCTGGAGGCGGTCGCCGACTGGTGCGACCGCTATACGCCACTCGTCGCCCTCGACGCGCCACATGGTCTCGTCCTCGACATTTCCGGCTGCGCCCATCTCTTCGGCGGCGAGAAGGCGCTGATGGACGATCTCCTGGTGCGGTTGTTCCATCAGGGCCTCGCCGCGCTCGCGGCGATCGCCAGCCATGCCGGCACGGCCCTGGCGCTGGTCGGCGGCGGCAGGGGGCGCGGCGGCGCCATCGTCGCCGAGAACGACGAACTGGCCGCGGTTTCGCCGCTGCCCGTCGCCGCGCTGCGGCTGGAGCCGCCGGTCGCGGCGATGTTTCGCCGTCTCGGCCTGAAGACCATCGACGCGCTGCTGGCGCTGCCCCGCGCCGGGCTGGCGCGGCGCTTCGGCGAGGATCTCCTCGCCCGCCTCGACACCGCGCTCGGCCGCGCCTCCCGGCCGATCAGCCCGCGCCGGCCGGTGCCGGACCTGACCGCCGAGCGGCGATTGTTCGAGCCGATCAGCCTGACCGACGACGTCGAGCGCATCCTCCTGTTGCTGGCGGCGCGGCTGAAGGGCGACCTGGAGCGGCGCGGCGTCGGGGCGCGGCAGCTCGAACTGTCGCTGTTTCGCGTCGACGGCGCGGTCAACCGGCTGGTGGTCGGCGCCTCGCGGCCGGTGCGCGAGCCCGCCGCCATCCAGCGCCTGTTCCGCGAGCGCATGAAGGGCCTTGGCGAAGAGTTCGACGCCGGCTTCGGCTACGATCTCGTCAAGCTCGCCATCTACGCCACCGAGCCGATGCCGGACCTGCAGACCGACCTGTCCGGCGAGACCGTCGGCAGCGACGCCTTCGGCAGCCTCGTCGACCGGCTCGGGGCGCGGCTCGGCGAGGCCAGCGTCCTGCGGCTCGACGCCGTCGCCAGCCACTGGCCCGAGCGGGCCGAACGCTGGCGGCCGATGGCGGCGGGCGCGGCCGCTCTGGCAAGGCCGGCACCGGTCGCCGCGCCGCAGACGGCGCCGCGGCCGCTGCGGCTGCTCGCCATGCCGGAAGCGATCGAGGCGAGCTTCGAGGTGCCGGACGGCGCGCCGCTGAAATTTCGCTGGCGCCGGGCGCTGCACGTGGTGCGCCGCGCCGAGGGGCCGGAGCGCATCGCCGGCGAATGGTGGCGCCAGCCCGACGCGGCGGCCCGCGACTATTACCGCGTCGAGGACGAGGCCGGCCGCCGCTTCTGGCTGTTCCGCCAGGGCTGCGCCGATCCGGCCGTCGATCCCGAGCTGCAGGTGCCGGACGGACGCCCGGCCTGGTTCCTGCACGGCATCTTCGCATGAGGATCGAGCCCTATCGCGAGCCCCGGGCCTTTCCCGAAATCGGCGTCGCCAGCTGCTTTTCCTTCCTTGCCGGGGCGTCGCAGCCGGAAGAGCTGGTGGTCACCGCCCACCGCCTGGGGCTTGCCGGCCTCGGCATCGCCGACCGCAACACCGTGGCCGGCGTCGTGCGCGCCCATCAGGCCGCGCGCGAGGCGGAACTGCCCTATGCGCCCGGGGCCCGGCTGGTGTTTTCCGACGCGACGCCCGACATCTTCGCCTATCCGCGCGATCGTGCCGGCTGGGGCCGGCTCTGCCGGCTTCTGAGCCGCGGCAATCTGCGGGCGACCAAGGGAAGCTGCATCCTCACCCTTGCCGACCTCCTGGAATGGGGCGAGGGGCTGAACCTCGCGATGATCGCGCCCCAGGCGCTCGGCTGCGGCCAGGACGGCGACGCCGCGGCAATGGAGGCCGGCCTCGCCGACCCGCTGCACCGGCTGCGCGAGGCCTTCGGCGGCGCCGTCCGTCTCGCCGTCGCGCCGGCCCATGACGGGCTCGACCAGCGCCGCATGGCCCGGGCGGCGCATCTGGCCGCGCGCTGCCGCACGCCGATGCTGGCCACCAACGACGCCTTCCATCACGCGCCCGGCCGGCGCCGGCTGCAGGACGTGATGACCGCGATCCGCGAGCATGTGCCGCTGGCCGAGGCCGGCTTCCTGCTGGCGCGCAACGCCGAGCGGCATCTCAAGGCGCCGCACGAGATGGAGCGGCTGTTCCGCCATTATCCCGAGGCGATCGCCGAGACCGGCCGGTTCTTCGCCGAGCTGCAGTTCGACCTGAAGAGCCTTGCCTACGAATATCCCGACGAGGCGCTGAAACTGTCGCGCTCGCCGGCCGAGGAGCTGCGTTATCTCGCCCATGAGGGCGCCCGCTGGCGCTATCCGGAGGGCGTGCCGGCCAGCGTGACGACGCGGATCGACTACGAGCTGAAGATCATCGGCGAATTGCAGTACGAGCCGTATTTCCTCACCGTCCACCACATCGTGAAGGGCGCCCGCGAGAAGGGCATCCTGTGCCAGGGCCGCGGCTCGGCGGCCAATTCCGTCGTCTGCTTCTGCATCGGCGTCACCGAGGTCTCGCCGGAGCGGGCCGGCCTCCTGTTCGAGCGCTTCATCTCCTCGGACCGGCGCGAGCCCCCGGACATCGACATCGACTTCGAGCACGAGCGCCGCGAGGAGGTGATCCAGTACATCTACGAGCATTACGGCCGCGACAACGCCGCCATCGCCGCCACCGTCATTACCTATCGGGCGCGCTCTGCCGCCCGCGAGGTCGGCAAGGCGTTCGGCCTGTCGGAAGATGCCGTCTCGGCCCTGTCCGGCTCGGTCTGGGGCTATTCCTCCGCCGATCTCGGCGAGCGCGAGGCCGCGGCCGCGGGCCTGTCGGCCAAGGACGCCACCACCGCCAACGTCCTGTCTTTCTCCGCCGAGCTCGCCGGCTTTCCCCGGCATCTGTCCCAGCATGTCGGCGGCTTCGTCATCACCAAGGGCCGCATCGACGAGGTCGTGCCGATCCTCAATACCGGCATGGAGGGGCGCACCATCGTCGAGTGGGACAAGGACGATCTCGACGAGCTCGGCATCCTGAAGATCGACATCCTGGCGCTGGGCATGCTGTCCTGCCTGCGCCGCGCCTTCGATCTCCTGCAGCAGCATTACGACCTGCCGCTGACGCTGGCCGACCTGTCGAAGGCCCAGGACGACCAGCCCACCTATGCGATGATCCAGCGCGCCGACACGCTCGGCGTCTTCCAGATCGAGAGCCGGGCGCAGATGACCATGCTGCCCAAGCTACGGCCCGACTGTTTCTACGACCTGGTCATCGAGGTGGCGATCGTGCGGCCCGGGCCGATCCAGGGCGACATGGTCCACCCCTATCTGCGCCGCAAGATGGGGCTGGAGCCGGTCACCTTCCCCAAGGAGGAACTGCGCGAGGTGCTCGGCCGCACCCTCGGCGTGCCGCTGTTCCAGGAACAGGCGATGAAGATCGCCATCGTCGCGGCGGGCTTCACGCCGAACGAGGCCGACCGGCTGCGCCGCGCCATGGCGACCTTCCGGCGGGTCGGCACCATCCACACCTTCCAGAAGAAGATGGTCGAGGGCATGGTCGCGCGCGGCTACGAGCGCGACTTCGCCGAGCGCTGCTTCAAGCAGATCGAGGGCTTCGGCGAATACGGCTTTCCCGAAAGCCACGCCGCTTCCTTCGCGCTGCTGGTCTACGCCTCCTGCTGGCTGAAATGCCATTATCCGGACGTCTTCGCCGCCGCCCTCCTGAACGCCCAGCCGATGGGCTTCTACGCCCCGGCGCAGATCGTGCGCGACGCCCGCGAGCACGGCGTCGAGATGCGACCGGTCGACATCAATCGCTCCGACTGGGACCAGACACTGGAGGCTGCCGCCTTCGACCCCGGGCGGATGAAGGCCAGCAATGCCGGCATGCGCGACCATATCCGCACGCACCACGCGGTCCGTCTCGGCTTCCGGCAGGTGAAGGGCCTCGGCGAGGTCGACATGCGCACGCTGGTGGCGGCACGGGGCGCGGGCTACGATTCCGTGCGCGACCTGTGGCTGCGCTCGGGGCTGAAACGCGCGACCATCGAGCGGCTGGCCGATGCCGACGCCTTCGCCTCGCTGGGCTACAGCCGCCGCGACGCGCTGTGGGCCTGCCGGGCGCTCGACGCCAAGGGCTCGTCGGAGCGGCTGCCGCTGTTCGAGCAGGCGGCGACCCGCGACCTGCAGGCCGAGCCCGACGCCACGCTGCCGCCGATGCCGGTCGGCGAAGAGGTGATCAACGATTATCGCTTCCTGTCGCTGTCGCTGAAGGCGCATCCGGTGAGCTTCGTGCGCCGCGACCTCGAGGTCCTGCGGGTCATCCCCGACGAACGGCTGGAGCGCCTGCGCTCGGGCAGCTGGGTGACGGTCGCCGGCCTCGTCCTGATCCGCCAGCGGCCCGGCTCGGCCAAGGGCGTCATCTTCATGACCATCGAGGACGAGACCGGCACGGCCAACATCATCGTCTGGCCGAAGGTCTTCGAAAGCCACCGTGCCCTCGTCCTGGGGGCCCGTTTCGTCAAGGTGACCGGCCGGATGCAGTCCGACCACGGGGTCATCCATGTCGTCGCCCAGACCATCGAGGACCTGACGCCGCTCCTGATGCGCGTTGCCGATGGCGGCGCGACGACGGACTACGCCCTGGCCCCGGCCGATCACGTGAAGAGCCCGCTGCGGCGCCCCTCCAGCCGTCCGGCGGGCCTTGCCCCCGATGCGGCGAAGGCCGGCGACGTGGACGCGGCGGAGCTCGCCGTCTCGCTCGGTGCCGCCCTTGCCCGCGCCGACGAGGTGCGCCGGCCGATCGACGAAAAGCGGCTGGCCCACCGGCATCTGCGCATGGTGGCGGCAAGCGACGGCCCGATCCAGCGCAGCATGGCCGAACGCCAGAGCCGGGAGGTGCTGCCCAAGGGCCGCAATTTCCAATGATCCGGCTCGCTGAGAGCGATGTGGGCGCGGTCGTCACTTTCGTTCTGGCCGAAGCCCGGACAGCGCCTATCTGCCGATAAGGGCGCCACGAGGGGCGTCCGGAAATCCGGCGACCGCGCCATATCGAAAGGATGACGATGCCGGCATCGCGGCCGCTCACGACCGGGACCTCCAGCCGTCGCAGATTGCCCGCCGCCTTGCGGCCGGGCCGGCTCGCGCGTCTCGCCGCCCCGGCCGGACTGGCGCTCCTTGCCGGCTGCGCCGGACCGCAATCGGTCTTCGAGGGCGCCGGCGCCGAGGCCACCGACGTCGCCTTCCTGTTCTGGGTCATGCTGGTCGGCTCGGTCGCCATCTGGCTGTTCGTCATCGGCCTCGGCATCTACGCCACCAAGACCCGGCCCCGTGCCCATAGCGAGCGTACCGGCCTCTACCTGATCATCTGGGGTGGCGGTGTCTTTCCGGTCGTCGTCCTCGCCGGCCTGCTGATCTGGGGGCTGGCCATGATGCCGGAGCTGCGCCGCCCCGCAAACGGCCCGACCATCGCGGTTTCGGGCGAGCGCTTCTGGTGGCGCATCTCCTACGATGTCGAGGGCGAGCCGGGCGCGGTGCGCAGCCTGCCCGCCGGCGGCGTCGAAAGCGCCAACGAGCTCTGGCTGCCGCTTGGCCGGCGCACGGAGATCCTGCTCGGCAGCCCCGACGTGATCCATTCCTTCTGGGTTCCCGCCATCGCCGGCAAGACCGACGCCATTCCGGGCCGGGTCAACCGGCTGGTGCTCGAGCCGACCCGCGAAGGCGTCTATAACGGCGTCTGCGCCGAATTCTGCGGCGACGCCCATACCCAGATGGGGCTGCGCGTCGTGGTGGTGCCGCAGGCCGAGTACGAGGCGCGCGTTGCGGCCCTGGCGCAGCCGGCCGCCATCACCGACGATCCCGGCGCGGCGCTGTTTCTGAAGAATGGCTGCGGCGCCTGCCATACGGTCCGTGGCACCGAGGCCAACGGCCGCGTCGGCCCGGACCTCACCCACATCGCCTCGCGCCAGACCATCGCCGCCGGCCTGCTGCCGACGAATGTCGCCAATATCGCCCGCTTCATCCACTCCACCGATCACGTCAAGCCGGGCGTCGAGATGCCGTCCTTCGGCGTCCTGCCGGACACCGAGATCGACGCGATCGCCCAATGGCTCGGACGCCTCGAATGAGCGAGACACCCTTCGACAACCCGGCGATCACTGGCGCGAGCGATCGCGACCAGGAGGATCCGGCCGTCCGCCGCGAGCAGGAGGACCGGCTGCGCACGGTCTGGGCCGCCCCCAAGGGCTGGCGCTACTGGTCGGCGGTCAACAACACCGAAGTCGGCATCTGGTACACCGCCACCTCCTTCGGCTTCATGCTGTTTGCCGGCGTTCTCGGACTGATGATCCGCAGCCAGCTGGCCGTGCCCGACAACGACTTCCTGACCGCGTCCTTCTACAATCAGGTCTACACGCTGCACGGCACCGTGATGATGTTCCTGTTCGCGGTACCGATCTTCGAGGCCGTGGCGATTATCCTGCTGCCGCAGATGCTGGGGGCGCGCGACCTGCCGTTCCCGCGCCTGTCGGCCTTCGGCTACTGGTGCTTCCTGATCGGCGGCGTCTTCGTCTGCGGCTCGATCTTCTTCGATTCGGCCCCCGAGGGCGGCTGGTTCATGTATCCGCCGCTGACGACGCAGGAGCGGTTCTCGCCCGGCTACGGCCCGGACATCTGGCTCTTGGGCCTGTCCTTCATCGAGGTCGCCTCGATCGCCGCGGCGGTGGAGCTGATCGTCGGCACGCTCAAATGCCGGCCGCCCGGCATGCGGCTCAACCTGATGCCGCTCTATGGCTGGTACGTGCTGGTCGTCGCCGGGATGATCCTCTTCGCCTTCCCGCCGCTGATTGCCGGCGACATCCTGTTCGAGCTGGAGCGGCTGTTCAACTGGCCCTTCTTCGACCCGACGCGCGGCGGCGACCCGATGCTGTGGCAGCATCTGTTCTGGATCTTCGGCCATCCGGAGGTCTACATCGTCTTCCTGCCGGCGATCGCGCTTCTGGCGATGATCGTGCCGACCTTCGCCCAGCGGCCGATCCTCGGCTATTCCTGGATCGTGCTGGCGGCCGTCGGCACCGGCTTCCTGTCCTTCGGCCTGTGGGTCCACCACATGTACGCGACGGGCTTGCCGTCGATCTCGCTCGGCTTCTTCTCGGCAGCCTCCGAGGCGGTGGCGATCCCCACCGGCGTGCAGATCTTCGTCTTCCTGGCGACGCTTCTGACCGGCCGGGTGATCTATTCGGTGCCGATGCTGTTCGTCTCCGGCTTCTTGGCGATCTTCGTCATCGGCGGGCTGACCGGCGTGATGATCGCGCTGGCGCCCTTCGACTGGCAGGCCCACGACACCTATTTCATCGTCGCCCATCTCCATTACGTCTTGATCGGCGGCATGCTGTTCCCGCTGATGGCCGGCGTCTATTATTACTGGCCGCTGATCGGCGGACGGAAAATGTCCGACCGCTTCGGCAAGATCGCCTTCTGGCTGATGTTCGTCGGCTTCAACGTCGCCTTCATGCCGATGCACTGGTCCGGCCTGATGGGCATGCCGCGGCGGGTCTGGACCTATCCGGAGGCGCTGGGCCTCGGGATCCCGAACCTGATCTCGACCATCGGCGCCTTCGTCTTCGCCGCCGGTTTCCTGGTGGTCGTGGCCGATGTCCTGCGGCCGCGCGGCAAGGAGCCCTATGCCAAGCGCAATCCCTGGAACGCCGGCACGCTGGAATGGCTCGGCGAGATGCCCGGCGAAGCCTGGGGCGTGCGCTCAATCCCGCTGGTGCGCACGCGCTATCCGATCTGGGACCAGCCGAACTTCATCGACGATGTCGACAAGGGCCGGTTCTATCTGCCCGACGCCGTGGAGATGAAACGCGAGACCATCGTCACCAGCGTTCTCGACGGCCGGCCGATCCAGTGCCTGCGGGTGCCGGGCCCGACCTTCATGACCTTCTGGGCGGCGATCTTCCTCGGCGCGGTCTTCATCCTGGCGACGTTCCATTACTGGTACGCCACCATCGCCGCGATGGTGCTGGCGACGGCGGCGATCATCCTCTGGCTGTGGCGCGGTACCGCCGTCGTCCCGGAGAAGATGGAGAAGGACGTCGGGCGGGGCCTGTCGCTGCCGCTCTATACGTCGGGCCCGCATTCGGTCGGCTGGTGGGCGATGTTCATCACCATGATCGGCGACGGCACCGCCTTTGCCGGGCTCGCCTTCGGCTATTATTTCTTCTTCACCATCCATGCCGACTTCCCGCCGCCGGTCTCGGAAGGCCCGGGACTGCTCTGGCCGCTGGTGTCGCTGGGGCTGTTCGCGGCGGCCTGGATCGGCGCGCAGGCGGCGCTCGTCGCCAACAGCCGCGCCCATGTCGGCCTGTCGCGGCTCCTGATGGGCGGTGCGGCGGCGATCAGCCTGGCGGCCGCGGCGGCCCTGGTCTGGGCACCCTACGCCACCAACATGGACCCGACAGTCCATGTCCATCCGGCGATCGTCTGGACCCTGGTCATCTGGACCGCCGCCCACGGCGCCGTCGGTGCGCTGATGCTGGCCTACTGCCTTGCCCGTTCGCTGGCCGGCAGGCTGACGCCGGTCTTCGACATCGATATCCACAATGTCGCGCTCTACTGGCACTTCATGGCCGCGACCGCGTTGGCAACCGTGGTGACGATCTCGCTCTTCCCGCTCTTGGTCTAGGAGGCGAACATGTCGGTCGACAAACGCACCTATGACGATCTGTGGACGCTGATCGCGGCACCGCTGGTCTGGGCGCTGCACTTCCTGTTCAGCTACACGGTGGCGGCCTATGCCTGCGCGCCCCAGAGCTGGCTGTTCAAGGATCTTGCGACGGCGCGGATCGCCATCGGCGTCGTCACGCTCCTGTCGCTGCTGGCCATCGCCTACGGCTTTCGCCGCGCCTGGCGGGACTGGTCGGCAGGAGGCGGCGGCCATCGCCACGATCGCGACACGCCGGAGGACCGCGAGCGGTTCCTGGAATTCTCGACGCTGCTGCTCGCCGCCCTGTCCTTCGTCGGCGTCATCTTCGACGTCCTGCCCGTCATCATGATCGCGGACTGCCGGTAATGCGCAAGCGGATCGATTTCATCCTGACCTGGAAGCGGATCGGTGCCGCCGCGGCCGCCGGCGTCGTTGCCGCCTTTGCTCTCGGCTGGTCCGGCATGGTGCCGATCTCCGCCTCCTCCGGGCATTTCCCGCCCTTCGGCTGGTTCCTCCACTGGGTCATGGGCAACGCCGCCGAGAAGCAGTCGCTGGCGGTCAGCGTTCCCGACGATCTCGACCTGTCCGACCCGGCGCTGGTCAAGCGCGGCGCCGGGCATTTCGCCACCGGCTGCGCCGTCTGCCACGGCAGCCCGACCGAGGCGCAGTCGCCGGTCGTCCTGTCGATGACGCCGCACCCGCCGCGCCTCGAGGGACGTGTGCCGGAATGGTCGGACCGCGAGCTGTTCTGGATCGTCCAGCATGGCATCAAATATACCGGCATGCCGGCCTGGCCGACGCAGGCGCGCGCCGACGAGGTCTGGGCGCAGGTGGCCTTCCTGCGCGCCCTGCCCGGCATGTCGCCGGCCGCCTATGACGATCTGGCGCTGGCGAGCGGCGCCGATGGCGGGCTCGACGGCGGCAATGGCGGGCAGAACACCATCCTGTCCAACGGCGCGGAACTCGCTTTCGAGGACGCGCTAGCCGATTGCGCCCGCTGCCACGGCCGCGACGGCTATGGCCGCGGACCTGCCGGCGCCTTTCCGGTTCTGGCCGGACAGCCGGCCGACTATCTCCTGGCCAGCCTGCAAGCCTATTCCAACGGCGAACGCGCCAGCGGGTTCATGCAGCCGCCGGCCCGGCGCTACGACGCCGAGATGCTGGCGCGTCTCGCCGAGCATTTCGCCGGCGTCGAAGGACCCGGCAGCCCGGCGGCGACCGGTGGGGTCGGAACAGACGCAGCCGCAGCGACGCCACCTGCCGAAACGCCGAAGACCGAGACCGAACGCGCGGTGCCGGAGGAAGCGGCATCAGGCCCGCCCGACACGCGCGAAGGGCTTCTGGCGCTGGGCCGAAGGCTTGCCGAAGACGGCCTGCCGGAGCGCAAGCTGCCGGCCTGCGAAAGCTGCCACGGCGCCGATGGCGCCAATCGCGAGCCGGCCCGCAATGCCGTCTATCCGCGGCTGGCCGGCCAGCCCGAATGGTATCTGAAGACCCAGTTGCATCTGTGGAAGGAGGGGGAACGCGGCGGCACCGCCTATGCCCACGTCATGACGAACATCGCCAAGCACCTCACCGACGAGCAGATCGACGCCGCCGCGGCCTGGTACGGCCAGACCGCGCCCGGCGCTGGCCCGCATCAGGAGATCCGCTCATGAGCGGCGCGACACCAGCGGATTGGGAAGGGCGGATGGCGCCGGGGCTCGACGTGATCGAGGCCATCGCCATCAAGGCCTATGACGAACTGCCGGCCGAGTTCCGAGCGCTCTCGGGCGAAATCCGCTTCCTCATCGCCGAGTTTCCCGACGAGGACGTCGTCAAGGAGATGGCGCTCGACAGCCCCTTCGACATTCTCGGCCTGTTCGAGGGCCGCGGCATCGGCGATCTTGGCAGCCCGGTCACCGGCGAACTGCCGAACCGGATCCTGCTCTATCGCCGGCCGATCCTCGACTATTGGGCCGAGCACGAGGAGACGCTGGGCAGCCTCGTCTCACATGTCCTGATCCACGAGATCGGGCATCATTTCGGCCTGTCGGACGAGGACATGGAGGCACTGGAAGATTCGGTCGCCTGACGCCGACGCCGCTTGCGCCAACCGAGAAAGGCCAGCACCGCCAGTGTGCCGGTGACGATCGACACAGTCATCGGCATGGCCAGCGCCAGCAGCGCGAAGACCGTCAGGCAGGCGGCGCCGAACAGGCCGAGCACGGCACAGCCGATGCCGTAGCCGACGGCCGATTCCAGATGGCGTTTCGTCTTGTCGGGCATGGCCACGCCGCGGTCCGGGCACCGGCCCGAGCCGCTCCCTTGCAGACTGTCGGCTATTGCTCGCCGAGCTTCATTGCCGGGTCGTAGTCGCGGCCCTCGACGGTCTTGGTGACCGCCTGGCCGCAGCGCATCGCGCCGGCCGCGGCGTCGAAGGCGTAGGTCGGCGAGCCGTACAGTTCCCAGCCCTTGGAGAGGGCCAGCGAGACCTTGTGGCAGAAGCTGGAATCGTCCGGCCCGGACAGGAAGCGGTAGAGTTTCATGCCGTGGTCCCACGTTCGGCGATGCTGTCGCGCATCCGGAGGAGTGCCTGCGCCTGGGTCAGATGCAGCCGCTCGACCATGCGGCCGTCGATCTGCAGCACGCCCTTGTCCCGGTTTTCCAGCTCTGCGAAGGCGGCGACGATCCGCTCGGCCCAGGCGACGGCGTCCGGATCGGGCGAGAAGGCCTGATTGGCCGCCGCGATCTGGCTCGGATGGATCAGCGTCTTGCCGTCGAAGCCCATGCGCCGGCCGGCCGCGCATTCGGCGGCAAAGCCCTCCGCGTTGCGGAAATCGGCATAGACGCCGTCGAGAACGGCCAGGTCGTAGGCCTTTGCCGCGACGACGATCTGCATCATCCACGGCATCATCTCGGCCCGGTCAGGTCCCGGTTCGATGCCCGTCGACAGGGCGATGTCGTTGGGCCCGACGATCAGCGCGCCGAGCCGGTTCCGGCTGCCTTCGCGGGCGATCGTACCGACGTCGAGAATGCCCAGCGGCGTCTCGATCATCGCCCAGAGCTTGAGCGTGTCGGGCGCGTCGGTTTCCGCCAGCGCGACGGCGGCCTCCTGCAGCATCGCAGCAGTCTCGACCTTGGGCAGCAGGATCGCGTCGACCCCGGCGCCGCGCGCCATCAGAAGGTCCTCGGTGCCCCATTGCGTGTCGAGGGTGTTGATCCGCACGATCCGCTCGCCCTTGCAGGAGCTGTCCTGCAGATGCGAGCGCAGCCGCTCGCGCGCCGCGGCCTTTTCGTGCGGGGCGGCGGAATCCTCGAGGTCGTAGATCAGGCCGTCGGCGGCGAGACCGTCGGATTTCTCCAGCGCGCGGGCATTGGCGCCGGGGACGAAGAGCAGCGAGCGGCGGGGGCGAAAGGACGTGATCATGGCCGATGTCATGGCCGATTCAGCCGCGCGAGGCAATCGCCGGGACGGCTGCGCGCGACGCCTCGGTTTGCGCCTTGGCGGCGCCATGCTATCTCCCCGGGCGAGGAACATCCGCCGACACTATCGGCGAGCCAAGGGGATGGAGCCATGCAGAAATTCGACCGCCTGACCGGGATCGCGGCGCCACTGCCGATCATCAACATCGACACCGACATGATCATCCCCAAGGACTATCTGAAGACGATCAAGCGCACCGGCCTCGGCGCCGGCCTGTTCGCCGAGTCGCGCTTCAACCGGGACGGCTCGGAGAACCCGGACTTCGTCCTCAACAAGCCGGCTTACCGCAATGCCGAGATCCTCGTGGCGGGCGACAATTTCGGCTGCGGCTCGTCGCGCGAGCATGCGCCCTGGGCGCTGCTGGACTTCGGCATCCGCTGCGTGATCTCCACGTCCTTCGCCGACATCTTCTACAACAACTGCTTCAAGAACGGCATCCTGCCGATCACCGTGACGCCCGAGCAGCTCGAACTCCTGATGGACGACGCCGAGCGCGGCGCCAATGCCCGCCTGACCATCGATCTGGAAGCCCAGACCATCTCCGGCCCCGACGGCGGCGAGATCACCTTCGAGATCGACCCGTTCCGCAAGCACTGCCTGCTCAACGGTCTGGACGACATCGGCCTGACCATGGAGAAGGCCGAGTCCATCGGCTCCTACGAGCAGGACCTGGCCGAGCGCCGTCCCTGGGCCTGAGCCTGTTCCGCTGTCATCGCAGGGGGCCTTTCCAGCCAGCGGTCGATAGACGGCGGATCATTCGGCCGGTTGCCGCGCGCTCCGGCCGCGGCAGTTAGGCAGAGCATTGCCGGCGCGATCGCCTTCTGGTCGCCGCAGGCGCAGAACCGGAAGGATCGGCCGGCATGCTCACCTGGATGACCGACAACAGCGGCGCGCTCAACGTCGTCCTGAATGCCGCCATGCTCGGCGTCTGGGGTGTCTATCTGCAGATCATGGTGAACAGCTACCGGCGCCAGCGCCGGTCATCCATCCTGATCACCCGCGGCGCCGGCCACGGCATCCGCTCGCGCTGCCTGATCACCAATATGGGCGCCGAAC
Source organism: Aurantimonas sp. DM33-3 (assembly GCF_014334315.1). Lineage (NCBI taxonomy): Bacteria > Pseudomonadati > Pseudomonadota > Alphaproteobacteria > Hyphomicrobiales > Aurantimonadaceae > Aurantimonas > Aurantimonas sp. DM33-3. Next base: position 336,939 of record NZ_JACSGS010000002.1, read on the forward strand.
AGGTCTATGTGACAAGCCTTCTGGCCACGGTCACCGCAGGCGACGACACCCGGGAATACACGCTCACCGATCTGCGCGACCTGCCGGAAGACCTTGGCGACGATCCGCACTCCGCCATGCGCCAGGGGAGCCTCGGTACCGGGCGCTACATGGATCTGGGGCATTTCGACGAGTTGCTGAAGGAGATCACCAGCACCGATCCGGAATTCACCCGCAACGCCACGATAGACACCTTCGCGCTGACCGTGGTGGCGCTCTACGGCACCGAGCGGATGCCGGTCGGGGCGACGCGCAGTTTCGCCATCAAGAAAGACGGGGATGGCAACCGGCACATCGTGCCGGATTCGGTGGAGACGCGGCAGATGCGCAGTCGCCGCGACCGCAAGACCCTGCGCAACAAGCTGATGAAGCACATGTAGGCTTCGCCGCCGCGGCTCTCTTCGAGGCCCTCAACGCGAAACGGCCGACCTCTCGCGAGGCCGGCCGTCTTCGTGTCAGCGCCTGTCGGCGGCGGACGGGGTCAGGCCCGGCGCGGTGCCCGGCGGGGCTCTTCGCCACGGCCGAGGAACTTCTTGGCCACCCAGCCGACGATGACTGCCTTGAGAATGCTCTTGATCATCCTGCGCTCCTGTCGAAGTTATCTTGCGCAAACAACGCAGATGTCCCCAACCGGTTGCGTCGCAGTCACGCAGGATGATCGGTCTTGCCGTTGCTCGGCCCCGTTCAGGCGACCTTGGCGAGCGTCTCGCGGAAGCGTGCGGCCACCGCGTCGCCCATCTCCTCGGTACCGACCTGGCGGCAGCCCTCGCCCATGATGTCGCCGGTGCGCACGCCAGATTCCAGCACGTCGGCGACCGCGCCCTCCAGCGCATCGGCCTCGGCGACCATCTGGAAGGAATAGCGCAGGCACATGGCGAAGGAGGCGATCATCGCCAGCGGATTGGCGATGCCCTTGCCGGCGATGTCCGGCGCCGAGCCGTGCACCGGCTCGTAGAGCGCCCGGCGCGTACCGGTCTTCTCGTCGGCAGCGCCCAGCGAGGCCGAGGGCAGCATGCCGAGCGAGCCGGTCAGCATCGCCGCGATGTCGGACAGCATGTCGCCGAACAGATTGTCGGTGACGATGACGTCGAACTGCTTGGGCGCGCGGACCAGCTGCATGCCGCCGGCATCGGCGAGCATATGCTCCAGCTCCAGATCGGAATATTCGTCGCGATGAATGCGGGTGACGACCTCGTTCCAGTAGAGGCCCGACTTCATGACGTTGCGCTTTTCCATCGACGTCACCTTGCCGCGACGGGTGCGGGCAAGATCGAAGGCGGCCCGGGCGATGCGCTCGATCTCGTAGGTATCGTAGACCTGCGTGTCGATGGCGCGCTTCTGACCGTTGCCCAGATCGATGATCTCCTTGGGCTCGCCGAAATAGACGCCGCCGGTCAGCTCGCGCAGGATCAGGATGTCGAGACCTTCAATCACCTCGCGCTTCAGCGACGACGAGCCGGCCAGCGCCGGATAGCAGATCGCCGGGCGCAGATTGGCGAAGAGCTCCATGTCCTTGCGCAGCCGCAGAAGTCCGGCCTCGGGGCGCTTGTCGTAGTCGACGCCATCCCATTTCGGCCCGCCGACGGCCCCGAACAGCACCGCGTCGCTGGCCATGGCAATGTCCATGGTCGCGTCGGAGATCGGCGCGCCTTCCGCGTCATAGGCGCAGCCGCCGACAAGCGCGGTCTCGGTCTCGAAGCCGGCGCCGACCATCTCGTTCATCAGGGCGGTGAGCTTCTCCACCTGTGCCGTCGTCTCGGGGCCGATCCCGTCGCCGGGCAGAAGCAGGAGCTTGCGGGTCGTCATCTTGGCGTATCCTCCATGGTGCCAGTCATCGTGCCGGCTTTACACCAAAGGGCGCCGCTGGACACCCCGCCGATCCGGCACGCGGGCCGCCGATTGTGGCCGGGCCGGCAAGGGCGCTCCGACAAATGCCGCCAAATGGCCTTGTTCCGTCAAGGCGCCGTTAACCGCCCGGGACCATAAGCGGGCGATACAAAGGAAGCCTCGGCGCATGTCTGGCAGCCGGCCCGCCAGGGGCCCGGCGCGGCAACGCCATGGAGAGTAGCGTGCCGTTCTTCATCCCGACCCCGATCGCCGACAATCTGATGTGGAGCCTCGCGATCCTCGTGGCGACGCTCGGCCTGCGCTGGGCCGGCGAATGGTTCGCCACCCGCAACACCGATCCGATCGAGGCCCGCCAGCGCCGCTTCACCATCCGCGCCATCACCCATGCCGTCGTCGCCGTGGCGCTGCTCGGCATCTGGCTGAGCGAGATCCAGAACCTCCTGTTCTCGCTGGCCGCCGTCATGGTGGCGCTGGTTGTGGCGACCAAGGAGCTGATCATGTGCATCGCCGGTTCGGTGCTGCGCTTCGGCGGCCATCTCTTCAAGGTCGGCGACCGCATCGACATCAACGGCATCCATGGCGAGGTGATCGACCACGGCCTGTTCTCCACGACGATCATGGAGCTGCCGCCCCATCATCTTGGCCATTCGGGCACCGGCCGCGTGGTGATGCTGCCGAACGCGATCCTCCTGACCGGGCCGGTGCGCGTCGGCGCCCAGCCCCGGCACTTCTTCCCGCACCGCTTCACCCTGACGCTCGAAGGCCCGGTGCCGGTGCGCGAGACCAAGGCGCGGATCGAGGCGGCCGCCGAAGCCGCGCTCGCCGACGATCTCGACCGGGCAACCCGCTTCCACCGGCTTGCGGCCGGCAAGGCCGGCGCCGAGATCGCCGGGCCGGGCTACGAGGTGACGGTCGGCACCTCCGACATCGGCAAGTTGCAGTTCCACGTCATGCTCTATTGCCTCGTCCAGGATGCGGGCGCCCTGCAGCAGGCGATCACGCTGGAGGCGCTCGAGGGCCTCGGCGCCGCCCGCACGGTCAAGCCCGGCGAGCAGCGGACCTGGGACGAGATCGCCCGGCAGCTCAGGGAAGCGGCGCGACCGCGCGAGGCCGCCGCCTGAGCGGCGACAAGGCCCTGCCAGGCAGGGGCCGAAGCGTGGTCAGCGGGCCCGAGACCAGGGCGTGTCGGGTGGGCCGAACCCGGGCCGCACAATTGACAAGCCCCGTGCATCCGCGCATATCGCGCCTCATGTCCGTACGCTGCACCGTCAAACCGTCGACTCTGTGACGCCGCCTGCCCCGCTGGTCTCCCCCGGGGCAGAGACGCGAGCGTGCGAAGAGTGAGCGGGGAGAGCGAAGGATTGCATCCCATGGGTTACAAGGTCGCCGTCGTCGGCGCTACCGGCAATGTCGGGCGCGAAATGCTGGAAATCCTGGCCGAGCGCGGATTTCCCGCCGACGAGGTCGTGGCGCTGGCCTCGCGCCGCAGCCAGGGAACCGAGGTCTCGTTCGGCGACAAGACGCTGAAGATCGTCGCGCTGGACCAGTATGATTTCAACGGCACCGACATCTGCCTGATGTCGGCGGGCGGCGACATCTCCAAGGAATGGTCGCCGAAGATCGCCGCCACTGGCTGCGTCGTCATCGATAATTCCTCGGCCTATCGCTACGATCCGGACGTGCCGCTGGTCGTGCCGGAAGTGAACGCCGATGCCGTCGAGGGCTTCCGCAAGAAGAACATCATCGCCAATCCGAACTGCTCGACCGCGCAGCTCGTCGTGGCGCTGAAGCCCCTGCACGACGTCGCGACGATCAAGCGGATCGTGGTGTCGACCTACCAGTCGGTCTCCGGCGCCGGCAAGGAAGGCATGGACGAGCTGTTCAAGCAGAGCCGCGCCGTTTTCGTCGCCGACGAGATCGAGCGCAAGAAGTTCACCAAGCGCATCGCCTTCAACGTCATCCCCCATATCGACGTCTTCATGGAAGACGGTTCCACCAAGGAAGAGTGGAAGGTGATGGCCGAGACCAAGAAGATGCTCGACCCGAAGATCAAGGTCACCTGCACCGCCGTTCGCGTGCCGGTCTTCATCGGCCATGCCGAAGCGGTGAACATCGAGTTCGAGAAGCCGATCACCGCCGACGAGGCGCGCGATATCCTGCGCGAGGCACCGGGTTGCCTCGTCATCGACAAGCATGAGGACGGTGGCTACATCACCCCCTACGAGTCGGCCGGCGAGGACGCGACCTACATCTCGCGCATCCGCGAGGACCAGACCCTCGACAACGGCCTGAACATCTGGGTCGTCGCCGACAATCTGCGCAAGGGCGCGGCCCTGAACACGGTTCAGATCGCAGAATTGCTGGTCAATCGCGGTCTCCTGAAGCAGCGCGACGCCGCCTGAGGCACTGTTCCGCGATCGCCCGGTCCGCCGGGCGATCGCTGACGCGCGGCCTTCGTGCCGCGCCCGTTTCGCTCCCCCTTCTTTCCGGTCTGCGTCCGGCTCCGGCGTCTGTGCCGGCAACGCCGCCGCATCTGTGGCCGTGCCGCAACGTTCCAGCCACATTCCAGACATCTGTGCTGTCTAACGGCCATCGGACCGGGACATTTCGTGCGGGCTTCGCCCCGCCTCACACATCTGGACTTTCGCTGATGAAGAAGCTCGCTTTCGTTCTCGCCCTCACCGTGGCCTTCGCCGGCTGCACGACCGACCCCTATACCGGCGAGCAGAAGCTCTCCAACACCGTGGGCGGTGCCGGCATCGGCGCCGGCGTCGGCGCGCTCGGCGGCTATCTGGTCGGCCGCGCCGCCGGCGTGGATTCCGGCCGCGCCGCACTGATCGGTGCCGGTATCGGCACGCTCGGCGGCGGCGCCGTCGGCGCCTATATGGACAACCAGGAAGCCAAGCTGCGCGACCAGCTGCGCGGCACCGGCGTGTCGGTCACCCGCGTCGGCGACCGCATCATCCTGAACATGCCGTCCAACATCACCTTCCCGACCGACCAGTCGTCGATCCTGCCGGCCTTCTACCCGACCCTGAACTCGGTCGCGCTGGTCCTGAAGGAATACGACAAGTCGATCGTCAACGTGTACGGCCACACCGACAGCCAGGGCTCCGACGGCTACAATTTCACCCTGTCGCAGCAGCGCGCCTCCTCGGTCAGCCAGCTTCTGGCGTCCCAGGGCGTCGATCCGCGCCGCCTGAACACCCAGGGCTTTGGCGAGAGCCAGCCGGTCGCCTCCAACGACACCGAGTCCGGCCGCGCCCAGAACCGCCGCGTCGAGATCGCGATCTCGCCGCTCACCGCAGGCTGAACGCGGCGCGCCCATCCGGCGCGGCCATCATCGACGAACATGCAAGGCCGCCCGGGATATCCCGGGCGGCCTTTCCGTCTGTTGGGCGCCTGCGATGGACCGACGTCAGGGCGCCAGAATTGTCGCGAACATGGCGTACAAAGCGTTGCGGGAGATCAATCTCCGGTCGCCTTAACCCCATGCAGGATCAGGCTTTCTCGCTCCGGTTGCGGCCGCCGTTCAGCATAAATTAAGAGCCGGCCCCTAACACTTCGTCGGTGTGCCTGAAACCAGCCCGCTGCGGGCGGTAGGATGGATCGATTTGTTCAGGGCCCTGGCCTCCTATCTGATCGACATGGATCGCAAGCCCCGCCGGCTGGAGCTGCAACTTCAGGAGCGGGTCCGCGTCGAGCAGCTGGACTTTGCCCTCCGCCTCGCACCCTTTACCGTCATCACCAGCATCAGCGTCGTCCAGGTCGTCTCCTACCTGTTCTGGCGGTCCGAGCTGGCCGGCTATCTCGTGCTCCTGCAATGCCTTGCGATCCCCGCGACGGTGATCGCGCTGGAACGCTGCTGGCGCTGGCGCAGCTCGGCCAAGCCGCAACGGGTCGACAGCAGCTATGTCGAATGGTTCGCCCGGCTGGCGCTGTTCGCCGGCACGCTTCTGGGATCCATTCCGCTGGTGCTGTTCGCGCAGGCCGGCGCCGACGGGCGGCTGCTCATCGCATCGACCTGCGCCGGCCTGATCGCCACCGGCATCGGCCTCGCCGTCGTGCCGCGTGCGGCGATCAGCTTCACCGGTCCGATCGTGGCGGGAAGCTTCGTGGCGCTGGCGACCACCGGCGAAGCCTTCTACATTTTCGTGGCCGTGCTCCTGGCCATCTATTCGGGCTTCATCTTCGCCACGATCGTGCATCTCAGCCGGCTCGTGACCATGCGGGCCGCCTCGCAGGTCGAGCTGGAACGCCAGCAGGAACTGACCAATCTCCTCCTCAACGATTTCGAGGAGAATGCCAGCGACTGGCTGTGGGAGACCGACGGCGATCTGCGGCTGCGCCATGTCTCGGCCCGCTTCGGCGAGGTCGCCAATACCCGCATCGAGGATCTGCAGGACCGCCCGCTCGGCGAATTGCTGCCGCCGCCGGTTCGCACCGGCGAGGCCCATGCGGCGGCCATGCTGTGGTCGTCGATCGGCGCGCGCCTGCCCTTCCACAAGATCGTCCTGCCGGTGGATGTCTCGGGCAGCGACCGCTGGTGGGCGCTGAGCGGCAAGCCGATCATCGACACGGCCGGCCGGTTCTCGGGCTATCGCGGCGTCGGCTCCGACGTGACGCAGAAGAAGACCACCGACGACCGCCTCGCCTATCTGGCCAGTCACGACGCCCTGACCGAGCTGCCCAACCGGTCGCTCTTCCAGGAAAAGCTCGCCGAGGCGCGCAACGGCGATCCGGACCAGGTCCGCTTCGCCGTGCTGCGGCTCGATCTCGATGCGTTCAAGAGCGTCAACGACACCTTCGGCCACGGCATCGGCGACGCGCTGCTGCGCAATGTCGCCGGGCGTCTCCTGAGCTTCGCCGACCCGGCCCGGACGATCGCGCGGCTGGCCGGCGACGAGTTCGCCATCGTCGCCAACGGCCACGACCGCGAGGCGGCGGCCGAGCTTGCCGGCCACCTGGTGGACCGGATCAGCGCGCCCTACCGGATCGGCGATCTGAGGATCTCCGTCGGCGTCAGCATCGGCATCGCCACGGCGCCGGAGAACGGCTCGGAAGAGGTCATGCGACGCGCCGACGTCGCGCTCTACCGGATGAAGCAGGAGGGCGGGCGCAGCTTCCGCTTCTACGAAGCGCAGATGGACGAGCAGATCGAGGAATGCCGCGCCCTGACCGGGGAGCTCCGCGGCGCCCTGGAGCGGCGCGAATTCATCCTCCACTTCCAGCCGCTGGTCTCGGCCCGGGCCGCAACCATCGAGGGCTTCGAGGTGCTTCTGCGCTGGCAGCACCCGACCCGCGGGCTGGTGCCGCCGGACGAGTTCATCCCGCTGGCCGAGCAGAGCGGCGCGATCATCCCGCTGGGCCAGTGGGTAATTCGCGAAGCCTGCCGCATCGCCGCCGCCTGGCCGTCGAAGCTGACGGTCGCCGTCAACCTGTCGCCCATCCAGTTCCGCCACAGCGATGTCGTCGCCATCGTCCGCGACGCGCTGCAGGAGAGCGGGCTCGCCGCCGAACGGCTGGAGCTGGAGATCACCGAATCGGTGTTCCTGGAGGCCACGCAGGAAATCCTCGACATCCTGCGGACCCTGCGCGGCATGGGCGTCAGCCTGTCGCTCGACGATTTCGGCACCGGCTATTCGAGCCTCAGCTATCTGCGCCGCGCGCCCTTCACCAAGATCAAGATCGACCGCAATTTCGTCCGTGACCTGCCCGACGCCAAGACCGACGTCGCCATCGTCCGGGCGGTGGTGCAACTGGGCACCAGCCTCGGCATGACGGTGACGGCCGAAGGGGTCGAGACCCTCGCCCAGCAGACCTGCCTCGCCGAACAGGGCTGCCACCAGTTCCAGGGCTATCTCTACAGCCGCCCGGTCCCGGCCGAAGAGGCCGAGGCCCTGATCCGCAAGCCGCGGCTGAACCTCGTAAACCCGCACGCGGCATGAGCGCCGCGCGCCTGCGCCTCTCGGTCGCCGTTCAGATGCTGTTCTGGGCCGCCCGCGTCGGCAGGCCGGCGACATCCGGCGTCTCGCCCAGATGCGGCGATTCCTTCGGCCAGTAGGGCAGGAAGCCGCTGATGATGTCGCGCGGAATGTCCAGCGGCCGGTATTGCTCGGTATCGACGAACATCAGCGATTGCTCGCCGCGTCCGAGCAGACCCTGGCTTTCGCTGTGGATCTCGTGGGCGAGCGTGACGAACTTGCGGTTGTGGCGGGCGATCCTGATGCGCACCGTCACCGGATCGAACTCGCTCGCCTCGCGGCGGAAGTCGTGATTGAACGACTTGGTCAGCACGTAATAGTTCGTCGTCTTCAGGTCGAAATCCGGCATGCAGATGTTGAAGAACAGCTCGCGCGCCTTGCCGACCCAGCGCACGTAATTGGCGAAATAGACGTTGCCGACCGAATTGGTGTCGTCATAGGTCGGCATCAGCTTCATCACGAAGGTCTGGCCGTCGAAGCCGTGGGACAGGCTCGTATTCGTCGCCGGGCTCGGCACGTTCTCGTTGCGCGGGACGAGCTCGACCCGCGTCGGGATCGGTCCGGATGGCATCGGCGCAAGCCCGGTGGCCACTTCCGGCGGCGCGCCGAAGAGCAATTGCCCCAGCATCGGGAAGGCGCCGATCAGCGCCAGCAGCGGCGCCCCGGCAACGAAGGCCGGGATCGGGGCCACATGGCCGATCAGGAAGATCAGCATGGCGGCCAGCCCGATCAGATAGCACAGCACCGGATCGTAGCGCCGTGTCGCCCCCAGCACCTCGCCGACGAGGCAGGCCGCGCCACCCACCAAGAGCGTCGCGAAGGGCAGCATCAGGGCGATCTGGGAGAGCTGCGCCGACAGGGCAAGACCGGCGACGCCGGCGGCGGCCCCCAGAAGCCACAGGGGCGACGACACCAGCCCGGCCGGAACGAAGGCAAGCAGCGGGCTGAGGCTGCGCTCCGTCAGCGCTCCCAGATGCCAGCGAGTCGCCACGTAGAAGCTGTCGATGGTGGTCAGCGCGGCGACCACCGACCAGACCAGATAGGCGAGGATCGCCAGACCCGAGCCGCTGCCGGCCAGCGCCAGCGCCACGGCGGGCTGCGCCTGGGCAACGCCATCGGCCGAGGTGAAGGTGATCAGCCCCGCGGCCCCGGCGAGAACCGCGTTGAGGCACAACAGCCCGAGGAACAGGAGCGATCCCGCACCATAGGCGACGCGCACCGAGCCGCCCTCGCGGTGGATTTCCAGAACCCGCTGCCATTGCTGCACGTCCATCCACGGCCCCAGCAGGAAGCCGACGAGGGTCGGGATGACGAGGCCGTAGAAGGTGGCATCGAGCGAGGCCAGCGGCACATTGGGCAGGTTGGCGTTCGCCGGCAGGCCGGTCAGGGCGACGCCGGCCGCGGTTATGCCGACCAGGAGCATCGCCACATGCAAGAGCTTCAGCCGGACGAGCGGCAGGGCGTGGCCGATGGCGCAGCCCATCAGGACGAGCAGCCCCACCATGATCGCCGCATCGCCGCCGAAGAGCGGCTGCCACACATAGGCGACGAAGCCGAATATGGTCAGCGCCACGGCGCCGAGCTGGCACAGGAGGAAAATACCGCCATAGGCGCTCTGGACCTGCCGGAAGATGGCGGCGGGGTCCCGGTTCGGCGCGCCGAGGACCCAGCCGAACAGGAACAGTCCGGTGATGTTGGCGGTGGCGAAGGCGGCAAAGGCCAGCCACCCATGGGTCAGGGTGACGTGGATCGCATAGAAGAAGCCGAGGCCCCACAGCCAGGACATCGCGATGGTCGGCGCCCAGAGAACGGATCTGAGAATCGAAAACTGGGTCATTGCGCACCATGTTCCTGAGAATCGCGGCTGGCGCGACGGCGCCCGGATGTTAACCTTCGATTAACAAAACCCACACTGCAATCAAAGACTACGGACACAAGTCCACGAGGGGCGACGGCGCTACGGCATGTCGCATCCCCAAGCGAAGACGACGCCGTCACAGTCGGCGAAACGACAGATCCATGGCATTTCGTCGCGGGATCGCAGGAAGAAGGATGATGGAGCCGAATGCCAGACGCACATCCCGGCGCCGTCCGCTGGAGCTATTCCGTCAGTGAACTGCGCGCCGACGCGGCCGTTCACGCCGTCGGCGTCCTTGCGGCGCTGAGCGGCAGCCTCGTCTTCCTGATCGCCATGGTCGGCGAGGTGTCGGCGGGAGTCTTTGCGGCGGTGACGATCTATCTCGCCACGCTGCTGTTCTCGATCGGCATTTCGGCCGCCTACAATGTCTGGCCGGTGTCGCGGATCAAGTGGATGCTGCGCCGGCTCGACCATTCGGCGATCTACCTGCTGATCGCCGGCACCTACACGCCCTTCCTGGTGCGCAGCCAGACCTGGTGGCTGCTTACCGGCGTGTGGAGCATCGCCGCGGTGGGCATCACGCTGAAGATCGCCCGGCCGGGACAGTTCGACCGGCTATCGATCCTTCTCTACCTCGCCATGGGCTGGAGCGGGATCGTCGCCTACGACCACCTGTCGACGCAGCTCCCGCCTCAGGTGCTCTGGCTGATCGTCGCCGGTGGGCTGGTCTATTCGATCGGCGTCATCTTCCATCTGATGGAACGGCTGCGATTCCAGAACGCCATCTGGCACGCCTTCGTCGTGGCCGCTGCGGCGATCCATTTCGTCGCCGTCTGGGATTCCACCCTGATCACCGTCTAGGCGGTCCCGGTCCGCACAGCCGTCCCGTTCGCGCCTGCTAGTGCGCTGCCACGGCCGCGATCTCGGCGGGCAGTTGCAGGGCGCCGTTGGCCGCCGCGACGATCGCCTCGGCATCGATCCCGAAATGGCGGTAGAGATCGCCGATCGTCCCGGTCTGGCCGAAGCGTTCGACGCCGAGGGGGATCGTGCGGTGGCCACCGACGCCGCCGAGCCAGGACAGGGTGGTCGGATGGCCGTCGATGACGGTCACGACCCGGCAATGCGGCGGCAGGCGTGCGAACAGGCGCTCGGCATGGCTGGTCGCCCGGCGATCTCCCTGCCGGCGGGCCCGCTGCGCGGCGCTCCAGCCGGCATGCAGCCGGTCGGCCGAGGTGACCGCCAGGACGCCGATGTCGCGATGGCGCTGGCCGAGCCTGCCGGCGGCGGCGATGGCCTCGTTCGCCACGGCGCCCTGATAGGCGATGACCAGTTCGCAGTTCGGCCCCGGCTCGCGCATCCAGTAGGCGCCGTCGACGACGCCCTGTTCGAAATCGGCGCCGGAGCGGCGGCCCGGCTGTTCCAGCGGGTTGGTCGTCAGCCGCAGATAGACCGAACCGCCGGCCGCATCGCCGAGGCTTGTGCGGGGATCGGGCGTCGGCTCCCCGTCCCGCTGCATATGCGCGAAGCCCCAGCCCATGATGATCGCCAGCTCGTCGACGAAGCCGGGCTCGAAGGCGGCGAGCCCATCCTGGGTCATGCCGATCAGCGGCGAACCGATCGACTGGTGGGCGCCGCCCTCGGGCGCCAGGGTCACGCCGGAGGGGGTACCGACCACCATGAAGCGGGCGTCCTGGTAGCAGGCGTAGTTCAGGGCATCGAGGCCGCGCGCCACGAAGGGATCGTAGACGGTGCCGATCGGCAGCAGGCGCCGGCCGTTCAGCGAATGGGACAGCCCCGCCGCCCCGAGCAGCAGGAAGAGGTTCATCTCGGCAATGCCGAGCTCGATATGCTGGCCCTCCGGCGCGAACTCCCATTTCGCCGTGGACGGGATCTTCTCGGAGATGAAGGTGTCAGTCTGGGCCTTGCGGGCGAACAGCTTGCGCCGGTTCACCCAAGGTCCGAGGCTGGTCGTGCCGGTCACGTCCGGCGACATGGTGACGATGCGCGCGGCCAACTCGGTGTCGGTCTTGGAGATGTCGTCGAGGATGCGGCCGAAGCCGGCCTGGGTGGAAATCTCGCGCTCGGCTCGCGTGGCGATCGCCGGAACGGGAATCGGCCGATCGGCATGGCGGCGCGTGCCCTCGGCGAAGAACGGCACGTCGGCCAGAAAGGCGCGCAGGGCGTCCGGCTCCTCGACGGTGGCCAAGGGGTCCCATTCGGCGCCCTCCGCGACGCCCATATGGGCCTGCCATTCGGCCATCTGCGCCTTGTTCATCAGGCCACCGTGATTGTCCTTGTGGCCGGCAATCGGCGTGCCCCAACCCTTGATCGTATAGGCGAGGAAGCAGACCGGCCGGTCGTGGTCGATAGCGCGGAAGGTCTCGGCCATGGTGTGCACGCAATTGCCGCCGAGATTTTCCATCAGTTCGGCCAGTTCGTCGTCACTGCGCCGGTCGATCAGCGCGGTGACGTCGCCCTGGTCGCCGAGCGCGTCCATCAGCCGGGCCCGCCAGACGGCGCCGCCCATAAAGGTCAGCGCCGCATAGAGCTGGTTCGGGCAGGCGTCGATCCACGCCTTCAGCGTCTGGCCGCCCGGCTCCTCGAAGGCAGCGCGCTGCAGCCGGCCATACTTGATCCGCACCACGTCCCAGCCAAAGGCGTCGAAGATTTTCTCGACCCGCTGGAACAGCCCCTCGCGCACGATGCCGTCGAGGGACTGGCGGTTGTAGTCGATGACCCACCAGGTGTTGCGCAGGTCGTTCTTCCAGCCCTCCTGGAGGCATTCATAGACATTGCCCTCGTCGAGCTCGGCGTCGCCGACGAGGGCGATCATCCGGCCGAGGGGAATGTCGGCGCCCCAGGATTTGGCCTGGACATAGTCCTGGACCAGCGAGGCGAAGGAGGTGATGGCGACGCCGAGGCCGACCGAACCGGTGGAGAAGTCGACGTCGTCCACGTCCTTGGTCCGCGACGGATAGGACTGGACGCCGCCATAGCCGCGGAAATTCTCCATCCGCTCGCGGGTCTGGTGGCCCATCAGATACTGCATCGCGTGGAAGACCGGCGAGGCATGGGGCTTGACCGCCACCCGGTCCTGCGGCCGCAGGGCCGAGAAATAAAGCGCCGTCATGATCGAGACGAGCGAGGCCGAGGAGGCCTGGTGGCCGCCGACCTTGATGCCGTCGACCTTTGGCCGGACATGGTTGGCGTGGTGGATCATCCAGTGCGACAGCCACAAGAGGCGCTGCTCGACGGTTTTCAGATGGTCCATTTCGCTCGACATCGGCAGCTCTCCGGTAGTCTTCTCCCTCCCCGGCGGGGCGCAGCGGCGCGGGCCGCGACTGCCGGAGACCCTGCGGACGCTATCACCGGGCGCGAAGCGCTTTCTTGCGAAGACCTGCGCATGAGGGTAGCGACCCAGCAGCTTTCCACTCTGCGAGAGGCTCACCGTGGTGAATACCCCCAAGATCGACGAGATCGACCTACGCATCCTGCGCGCGCTGCGGGCGGACGGGCGGATGTCGGCGGCCGATCTCAGCCAGCGGGTCGGCCTCAGCGCGACGCCGGTCATCCGCCGGCTGCGCCAGCTCGAGGAGAGCGGGGTGATCACCGGCTATGCGGCGCTGATTGACGAGGTGGCGCTGGGCTTTGCCCTGTCGATCTTCGTCTCGGTCAAGCTCGACCGCCAGGTGGACGTGGCGCTGCGCAGCTTCGAGGCCGCGATCCTGCGCTTTCCCGAGGTCGTCGATTGCTGGCTGATGACCGGCAATCGCGACTATCTGCTGCGCATCGCCGTGACCGGGCTGAAGGAGTTCGAGACGCTGATGATCGAGCGTCTCGTCAAGATCGACGGCGTCGCATCGATCGAATCCTCGATCCCGCTGCGGCGCATCAAGTCGGGCATCTCGCGCACGCCCTGACGCGCCGGCTCTTGGTCAGTACCGTCAGAAACCGACAGCCTGCCCGTCCTTGCGCGGATCGGAGCCGGCGACATAGCCGCCCTCGACCCGGTGGACGAGCTGCGCCCCGCCGAAGCCATAGGAGGTGTCGGGCATCTCGCGGCTGATGCGGTGGCCCATCGCCTCGAGCTGCGCGATCACCGCGTCGCCGGCCGCCGCCTCCACCGCCACGTCCAGCCCCTCGACGATGCGCCAGCGCGGCGCGTCCACGGCGGTCTGCGGATCCTGGCCCCAGAGCTGGGTCCGCAGCACCATCTGCACATGGCCCTGCGCCTGGATCGGGCCGCCCATGACGCCGAAGCTCATCAACGGCTGGCCGTCCTTCATCAGGAAGCCGGGAATGATGGTGTGGAAGGGCCGCTTGCCGCCGGCAACCTCGTTGGGATGGCCCTTTTCCAGCGAGAAGCCGGCGCCGCGATTCTGCAGGCTGATGCCGGTGCCCGGCACGACGACGCCCGAGCCGAAGCCGGCGTAGTTCGACTGGATGAAGGAGATCATCATGCCGTCGGCATCGGCGGCCGACAGATACACGGTGCCGCCCTGCTTCGGCGCGCCGGCCTTGAAGTCCTGCGCCTTCTGCGGATCAACCAGCGTGGCGCGGCTTTCCAGATAGGCCGGATCGAGCAGATGCGTCTCCTCCACCTCGCGCATGTGCTCGCGATCGGCGACGAAGGCCCACATGTCGCGAAAGGCGAGCTTCATCGCCTCGATCTGCAGATGCAGCGCCTCGGCGCTGTCCGGCGCGTAGCGTTCGAGGCCGAGATGCTTGAGGATTCCCAGCGCCATCAGTGCCGCGATGCCCTGCCCGTTGGGCGGGATCTCGTGCAGATCGACCCCGCCGTAATCCTGGCTGATGGTGCCGCACCATTCGTTCTCGTGGGCGGCAAGGTCGGCCTCGGTCATGGCGCCGCCGGTCTCGCTGGCGAAGGCGGCGATGCGCGCGGCCAGTTCGCCGCGATAGAAGGCCTCGCCCCGGGTCTCGGCGATCAGGCGTAGCGAGCGGGCGAGATCGGCACTGCGATAGAGCGTGCCGGCGGCGGGCGTCGTGCCACCCGGCATGAAATGCTCGGCGAAACCGGGCTGCGCAGTGAGGATGTCGGCCCCCCGCGCCCACAATTCGGCAATGATCGGCGACACCAGGAAGCCGTCCTCGGCATAGGCGATGGCCGGCGCCAGCAGGTCGGCGAAGGGCAGCTTGCCGAAGCGCTCCGACAGGTCGCGCCAGGCGGAGACGGCGCCGGGCACGGTCGCGCTGTCCCAGCCGCGCTGGGGCATCGCGGCCTTGCCGGCAAAGCGCTCCGGGTTCCAGGCCATCGGCGCACGGCCCGAGGCGTTGAGGCCATGCAGTTCGCTGCCGTCCCAGACGATGGCGAAGGCATCGCTGCCGAGGCCGTTGCCGGTGGGCTCGACCAGCACCAGGACGGCCGCCGCTGCGATCGCCGCGTCGACGGCATTGCCGCCCTTGGCGATCATCGACAGGCCGGCCTGCGAGGCCAGCGGCTGCGAGGTGGAGACGATGTTGCGGGCAAAGACGGGTGAGCGACGGGACGCGTAAAGCGTGTCGTGACGAAAGTGCATGCGGGACTGTTCCTCCTGAGAACCGGCGAGCCGGACCCCCTCCCGAGTCCTGCGCGGCGAGAATGCGCCGCGTCCGGCACCGATGGCAACCGGCATGCCAGCGCCACGGGATGGACAGCCGCCCAACGATCTTTCCGGCCCGCCTCCCGGGCGCCGGAGAGACGTCGTCGCAGGTTGCATACAATCATGCAGGGGGCTACGCCGTGTCGGGGGAAATCGCGCGCCGGCCGGTTTCGAGGTCTCGAAACGCCGGCCGCAGACAGCATTCAGGGAGAATCATCGCCGTGCCAGCCACAATGATCGACCGCGACAGTCGCGGCGTCTTCATCATCGCCGCAACGCCCTTCACCGACGACGGCGCACTCGATCTCGCCAGCACCGACACGCTGGTCGACTTCTATCTCGACAGCGGCGTCAACGGCATGACGATCCTCGGGATCATGGGTGAGTCGAACAAGCTCACCCCCGAGGAATCCCGCACCTTCGCCAAGCGCGTGCTCGACCGGATCGACGGCCGCATCCCGGTGATCGTCGGCGCTTCGGGTGCCGGCATCGACAACATGAAGCGCTCGGTCGATTCCGTCATGGAAGCGGGCGCGGCCGGCGTGATGATCGCCCCGACGCCGGGACCGGCGGTCGAGGACCGGATCATCAATTATTTCGGACAGGTCTGCGATGCGCTCGGCCCCGACGTGCCGATCTGCTTCCAGGATTTCCCGCAGACCACCGGCGTGCCGGTCTCCTCGGCGACGATCCTGACCCTGACCCGCAACCACAAGCAGATCGTCATGCTCAAGCATGAGGATTCGCCCGGCCTCGCCAAGATCACCGCGGTGCGCACCAAGTCCGGCACCGCTGACACGCCGCGCATGTCGATCCTGTGCGGCAATGGCGGGCTCTATTTGCCGCAGGAGCTGCAGCGCGGCGCCGACGGCGCGATGACCGGCTTTGCCTATCCGGAGATGCTCGTCGAGGTGGTGCGTCGCCACCATGCCGGCGACGTGGACGGCGCCGAGGATCTGTTCGACGCCTATCTGCCGATCTTGCGCTACGAACAGCAGCTGGTCTTCGGCCTTGCCGCCCGCAAGGAAGTGCTGCGTCGCCGCGGCGCCATCGCCTCGGCCCGCGTGCGCGCGCCGGGACCCAAACTCTCACCTGCCGATCACACCGATATCGACCGGCTGATGAAACGCACCGAAATCAAACTGGAAAGGCTCGGCCATGGATCTTGATCTCAACGGCAAGCGCGCCCTCGTCCTCGCCTCCTCGCGCGGCCTCGGCCTCGGCATCGCCGAGGCGCTGGCCGCCGAAGGCGCCAACGTCCTCCTGTGCGGGCGCAGCGCCGACAAGCTGGCGGCCAATTGCGAGGCGATCAACGCCCGCGGCGCCGGCAAGGCCGACTACATCGCCGCCGACCTCGCCGATGCGAGCTTCGTCGAGACGCTGCATCAGGCGGCCCTCGACAAGCTCGGCGGCATCGACATCCTGGTCAACAACACCGGTGGTCCGCCTCCGGGCGGCGCCGTCGGCATGGATGTCGGCGTGCTCGAGAAGCAGTTCCAGATGATGGTGCAGCGGGTCATCGACCTGACCAACCGCGTGCTGCCGGGCATGCGCGAGGCAGGCTGGGGCCGGATCCTGACCATCGCCTCCTCGGGCGTCATCCAGCCGATCCCGAATCTCGCCCTGTCCAACACCCTGCGTTCGGCGCTGGTGGGCTGGTCGAAGTCGCTGTCGAACGAGGTTGCCGGCGACGGCGTCTGCGTGAACATGCTGCTGCCGGGCCGCATCCACACCGAGCGCGTCGACGAACTCGACAACGCCAATGCCTCCAAGTCCGGCAAGGCGGTCGAGGACGTGCGCGAGGCCTCGCGGCTGGCCATTCCGGCCAAGCGCTATGGCGACGTCGCGGAATTCGCCGCGGTGGCGGCGTTCCTCGTCTCCGGCAAGGCCAGCTACGTCACCGGCTCGGTGATCCGCTGCGACGGCGGCGCCACCAAGTCCGTCTGACGCCGATCGGGTGCGTGGCGGGCGGGGCCGACAGGTCTCGCCCGCCGCGCACCGCCGTCGCATCCCCGCCCGACAACTCGAAAACTCCTGCCTGCCACCTGTCCGCCGACGGCCCAAAGGGTTGTTGCGGCTGCATTTCCGGCTGCCGCGTTGCATGCGGCGCCGCGACGGGCCATAGACGGTCAGGGACATATCAGGACAGGCAAGGCACGAAATGGCGAGCGAAACGACGACGACGGCCTCTCTTCTGCAGGACGAATTCGAGAAGATCCTCTCGGCCTGGATGAAGGCCCAGGCCAAGGAAGGCGTCAAGCGGACCGATCTGGTCTCGGCGAAAGAGACCGAGCGTCAGAGCCGGGACCTCCTGACCGCGCTGGCACGGTCCAGCCAGACGGCGGCCACCGACGCCAGCTTCGACTTCGCCAATCCGGGCTGGGACCCGGTGCGCGACGCGATCGAGGAGATCACCGAGAGCCGCACCCAGCGCGGTGTGACGCCCTCGGAGATGGGCTGGTTCATCGCCTCCCTGAAGCAGCCGCTGTTCGACCATCTGGCCGCCGATCTGGCCGAGAAGCCGAAGCAGATGAGCGCCGAGCTGTGGAACACCACCCGCATGGTCGACCAGATCGTGCTGCAGGCGATCGAGTCGCTGGTGTCGAAGCGCGAAGCCGTCATCGAGCGCCAGCGCGAGGAAATGACCGAGGTTTCGGCGCCGGTGGTCAAGATCTGGGACCGCATCGTCACGGTGCCGCTGATCGGTACGCTGGATTCCTTCCGCGCCCAGACGGTGATGGAAAACCTCCTCGACGCCATCGTCCAGTGGGAAGCCGAGGTCGCGATCATCGACATCACGGGCGTGTCCACCGTCGACACGCTGGTCGCCCAGCATCTGCTGAAGACCGCCGCGGCCGTCCGCCTGATGGGCGCCCATTGCGTGATCTGCGGTATCCGCCCGAAGATCGCCCAGACGGTCGTCAATCTCGGCGTCGAGCTGCCCAACATCACCACCCGGGTCGATCTGCAGAGCGGACTCGCCTACGCCTTCGAGCGGATCGGCGTCTCCCCCAAGGAGCGATGACGGGTGGAAGCCTCGGTTGGAACCACCCCGATCGTCACGATCACCGGCTGCGTCATCGTGGCGATCCGCGATGATCTGGACGATCACGACATCCTGGCCCTGCAGGACCAGCTGGTCGAGGAGGTGTCCCGCAAGAATGCCGTCGGCGTGATCATCGACATCGGCAGCCTGGAGATCGTCGACACCTTTGCCGGCCGGATGCTGGGCGCCATGGCGCAGATGGCGCGGATGATGAACGCCCGCACTGTCGTCGTCGGCATGCGTCCGGCGGTCGCCATGACGCTGGTCGAGCTCGGCATGACGCTCGAGGGCGTCGAGACCGCGCTGAACGCCGATCGGGCGATCAACCTGATCCTGGGCGAGCGGAACTAGGCGCCGTTTCTTGGCTGAGAGCGATCTGACCGTCACGCTGTCGCGCCCGAGCGACGTCGCCTACGCGCGCCAGGCCGCGATGCAGGCGATGACGTCGATCGGTGCGAGCGCGATCAAGAGGACGAAATTCGTGACCGCGGTGTCGGAGATCGCGCGCAATGCGATCGTCTATGGCCATGGCGGCAGAATCTCTTTCGAGATCGTGGGGAACGGCTCGCAGCGCCGCGTCGTTGCGGAGTGCACGGACAGGGGGCCCGGCATCGCCGACGTCAATCAAGCTTTGAAAGACGGCTTCAGCACCGGCAAGGGCCTCGGCCTGGGCCTCAGCGGAGCGCGGCGCCTGGTCGACCGGTTCAAGATCACGTCGTCGCCCGATACGGGCACGACCGTCATATTGGAGTGCGCGTGTCGATGATCTCACTGCCGATCCTGGAAACCAGTCAGATCGGCGCCGCGCGCAGAAGAGCCCTGCAGGAAGCCGAGACGATCGGCCTGGCCGAGGATGATCGCGACCGGCTGGCGCTGGTCGTGACCGAAGCGGGCACCAATCTGCTGCGCCATGCCACCGGCGGCGAGATCCTCCTGTGCCCGCACCAGGGCAAGACCACGGCCGGCATGGATGTCATCGCCCTTGACGACGGCCCGGGCCTGCCGAATGTCGAAGCGGCCATGGCCGACGGCTTCACCACGGCCGAGGAAGGCGAGCGCAGCCTCGGCAGCGGCCTCGGCGCAATCGCCCGCATGTCGGACGGTCTCGACATCTACAGCGACAGCCGCGGCACCACCCTGACGGTCAGCATCGGCAAGACCGGCCGCCCGGCCAGGGGGCCGATGGAAACTGCCGGCCTGATCGTGCCCAAGCCCGGCTTCGATGCCGGCGGCGACATCTACGGCATCCGCAAGGATGGCGGCGCCACGATGATCATGCTGATGGACGTGCTCGGTCACGGGCCGACCGCCGCGAAGGACGCCGAGACCGGCCTGGCCGCGTTCCTCGCCGCCAAGGGCAAGTCGCTGGAGGACACCGAGATATTCGTCGCCGACGCCATGGCCGGCAGCCGCGGGGCGGCGTCGCTGATCGTCGAACTGCCCCATGGCGGCGACAGGCTGCGGGCCCTCGGCCTCGGCAACGTCAAGGGCGAGATCATCTCGGCCGACGGCAGCCGGCACGGCATCCCCTCCTCGCCCGGTATCGTCGGCGCTTCGACCCGCCGGCCCCGGGTCACCGAACATGCATGGGGAAAGGGCGCCATGCTGCTCCTCACCACCGACGGCCTGAAGGGCGGCGAGCGCTTCCCCGAACCGTCCGCCCTGTTCTTCCGCGACGTCCTGACCATCGCGGCAACGCTCTACAAGCGGCGCCGGCGCGGGAGCGACGACAGCGGTGTCGTCATCGCGCAGGCCCGCCAATGAAAGCCGTCGTCACCTCGATCAATCTGGAGCAGGATGCGGATGTCTCGCATACCCGCCGCACCGCCCGGCTGATCGCCAAGGTCGCCGGGGCGCCGGCGCGCGACCAGATCCGCTTCGCCACCGCCGTCTCCGAGATTTCCCGCAACGCCCTGCAATACGCCAAGGGCGGCGTGACCGAATTCGCCTTCGACCGCAGCGCCAAGATCACTCGGCTGATGGCGCGGGTGCAGGACAAGGGCGGCGGCATCGCCGCGGTCGAGACCATGCTGCGCGGCCGCCACCAGTCCCATACGGGCCTCGGTCTCGGCCTGAGCGGCTCGCAGAAGCTCGTCGACGATTTCGATTTGAAGACCGGCTCGGGCGGTACCGTCATCACGCTGGGCCTGCAGCTGGCAACGACCAAGCGGCCCGAGGAACTGGCGGTGGCCACCGCCTCGGCGCTGGTGGAAGCGAGCCACGGGTCGCCGATGGAGGAACTGGCCGAGCAGAACCGCGCGCTGCGCGATTCGCTCGCCGAGCAGCAGTTCCTGCTGCGCGAACTGCATCACCGCACCAAGAACAACCTCGCCATCATCCAGTCACTGGCGATCATGCAGGCGCGACAGGCGACCACCGAGGAAACGCAGGACGCGCTGTCGGTGCTGACCAACCGCATCCAGGCCTTCGCCAACGCCCACAATTTCCTGCACCGGGCCGAAGACGTCACCCAGGTCGATCTGCAGCAGCATCTGGAAAGCCTGACCGACCGGCTGGCGTCGGCGATGGGCGATCACCAGCTCACCATCACCTGCAAGGTCGATGCCGTGCCGGTCGCCTTCGACACGGCCACCGAGCTCGCCCTGATCGTCAACGAGCTGGTTACCAACGTCACCAAGCACGCCATGCAGGCGGGCCAGACCAAGGGGCGCGTCACCATCGAGGCGCATCAGTCGGACGGCACGCTGCATCTGCGCATCGCCGACGACGGCGAGGGACTGGCCGACGCCGAGACGGTGCTGCGAAATTCCAAGTCGCTCGGCTGGCGGATCGTCGAGGGCTGCGTGCGCAAGCTCAACGGCACGATCGACGTGGATGGCAGCGACGGGCTCGCCATCTCCCTGACCTTCCCGATCTGACCCGGCGCCAAGGAACGGGCGGCACGCCGTGTGCCGCCCTGCCCGTCGGTCAGTGCTTGCCGGAATCCGGCAGGTCGATGCCCGGGAACACCTTGATGACCGCGCTGTCGTCCCACTGGCCGTAGCCGGCGTTGCTGGCCGTGGCGAACATCGAATAGGCGGTGGTGGCCAGCGGCAGCGGGAACTTCATCGCCAGGCCGGTCTCGGTGACGAGGCCGAGATCCTTGACGAAGATGTCGACCATCGAGGTCGGCGTGTAGTCGCCGTCGACCACGTGGCGCATCCGGTTCTCGAACATCCAGGAATTGCCGGCCGCGTTGGTGACGACGTCGTACATGGTCTCGAGCGGGATATTCGCCTTGGCGGCCAGCGCCATCGCCTCGGCGCCGGCAGCGATGTGCACGCCGGCCAGAAGCTGGTGGATGATCTTCACGGTGGCGCCGTCGCCGATCTTCTCGGAAATCCGGTAGACCTTGCCGGCCACCGCATCGAGCACCGGCTGGAGCTGGTCGAAGACGGCGGCAGGACCGGCGGCCATGACCGTCATCTCGCCCGAGGCCGCCTTGGCGGCGCCGCCCGAGACCGGCGCGTCGAGCATGGTCAGGCCGGCGGCCTCCAGTTCGGCGGCGATGGCCTTGGCGTCGGCGACCGAGATCGTCGCGGAGACCATGACCGGCGTTCCAGCCTTCAGATGCGCGGCGAGGCCCTTCTCGCCGAACAGCGCATCACGGCACTGGGCGGCGTTGACGGTGAGCAGGATGACGGCGTCGAGGTCGCCGGCAAAGTCGCGCCCGTCGCTGGCCGCACCGGCTCCGCCCGCCTTGACGAAGGCCTCGCAGGCCGTGTCGCGCGGGTCGATGCCGTAGGTGGTCAGGCCCGCCGCGACGCAGGAGGTCGCCGCGCCCATGCCCATCGATCCCAGGCCGACCACGGCGACGCGCATCGACCCGCCTGTTGCGCCTGCGGCGGTGTTGTCCTCGTTACCCATCGTCGTCTTCCCCTTTTGGTCGATTCCCGCACGGCGGCGCGTGACATCATCATCGGTCATGCTGACATAGTCGGGCGAGCCCCCGGCAGTCTACCGCCCCGCCCGATCGCGTGCCGCCGGACCACAGGATTGGCTGCGCGCTGGCGTGTTCGTGATCGCGGCGGGATTGCCCTGCGGCCAAGGGGATGCTTGGCGACAGATCAGGACCGGGCGGCGCTGCCGCCCTTGCGAACGGAGCCAAGCCCCTGCCCCAGACCCACAGCGGCCGACGCGAGCATCTGGTGCTTCTGGGCGCCGGCCATTCCCATGTGGCAGTGCTGAAGGCCTTCGGCGAACGACCGCACCCCGATGTCGACCTGACGCTGGTGACGCGGGACGTCGCCACGCCCTATTCCGGCATGCTGCCCGGCTTCGTGTCCGGCGAATACACCCATGCCGACCTGCATATCGACGCCGGCGGGCTTGCCCGCTTTGCCGGCGCGACGCTGGTGACCGGCGACGCGACGGGCCTCGACACCACCGGCCGGACCCTCAGCATCGCCGGCCGGCCGCCGCTCGCCTACGATCTCCTGTCGATCGACATCGGTTCGGCGCCGAGCCGGCCCGCCGGCATGCCGGGCATTCCGGTCAAGCCGATCGGCGGGTTCGTCGAACGGCTGGAAAATCTGTCGGCGGAGCTGGCCGCAAGCCCGGACCCCGTCCGCATCGCCGTGATCGGCACCGGGCCGGCCGGGGTCGAACTGGCCCTGGCGCTGCACCGGCGCCTGTCGGGCGTCGCCTCGCAGGACAAGGAACGCGGCGCGGCGAAGGTCGCGATCCGATTGCTCGGCCGCGCCGACACAATTCTTCCCGAACGCAGCCGGCGCACCCAGCGCCGGATCGCTGCCACGCTCGCGCGCCGGGGGATCGACCTGCGGACCGGATTCGACGTCACGGCCTTCGAGGACGGCACGGTACGGGCGGCGGACGGCCGTACGGTCGCGGCCGACATGCTGCTCTGGGCGACCAACAGCGCCGCCGCGCCCTGGCTGCGGGAGACGGGCCTTGCCTTGGACGAACAGGGCTTCGTGCGGGTGGATGCCTGCTTGCGATCGCTCTCGCATCCCGAGATCTTCGCGGCCGGCGACATCGCCGCGCTGCCCGATCCGCGGCCCAAGGCCGGCGTCTTCGCGGTCAGGCAAGGCCCGGTGCTGGCAGAGAATTTGCGCGGCGCGATCGACGGCGAAGCGCTGCAAGCCTACCGGCCCCAGAAGCACTGGCTGACGCTGCTCTCCACCGCCGACGGCCGGGCGGTCGCCGACAAATGGGGCCTGTCGCTGGAAGGGCGCTGGGTCTGGCGCTGGAAGAACTGGAACGACCGCCGCTTCGTCGACGGCTACAACGCCCTCGCCGCAGCGGCCGGCCGCGATGCCGGCGACGCCGTTCGCAACAGCACCGGACGCGGCTAACGGGTCAGGGAGAGACCCGGCAGACCGGCCATGGTGCCGGATGCGGGGCCGAGATACTGGTCGATCAGCGCCTCGACCCTGGCATTGCGTTCGCGCCCGGTGCGGCCGCCCATCACCACGACGATGATCCGCCGGCCCCGGCGGGTGGCGGTGGCGGCCAGGTGGAAGCCGGCATCGCGGATATAGCCGGTCTTCAGACCATCGACGCCCTCAACGCTGCCGAGCAGCTTGTTGGTGGCGTTGTAGCGGCGGCCATTATAGTCGAAGCCGGTCCGGGTGAAGAGCGAGGCATAGGCCGGAAAGCGGTTCAGCAGGGCCCGGCCGAGGGTGGCCATGTCGCGGGCCGTCGAGATCTGTCCCTCGTCCGGCAGGCCGGAGGCATTGACGAAGCGCGTCCGGCTCATGCCGAGCGCGCGGGCCTTGGCGGTCATGGCATTGGCGAAATTGGCCTCGCTGCCACCGAGATTCTCCGCGATCACCGTGGCGACGTCATTGGCCGATTTCACCGCGATCGCCTGGGCGGCGTCGGCGACCCGGATCGTCTCGCCGGCCTTGAGGCCGAGCTTGGAGGGCGGCTGCGACGCGGCGTTCTCGCTGACCCGCAACTCGCTGCTCATCGACAGCCGACCGGCCTCGATGGTCTCGAACAGGAGATACAGCGTCATCATCTTGGTGAGCGAGGCGGGATAGCGCAGGCCGTCGGCCGCATCCTCGTAGAGCGTGCGGCCGCTGGCAAAATCGAGCACCAGCGTCGATTCCCCGCGCACTTCCGCAACGCCCGGCGAGGCCGTGGCCGCGCCGACCCGGGCATAGGGCAAGAGCCCGGCGGTCGTCAGCTCGGTCGACTGGCAGGCGACGAGCGTCAGCGCCAGGAGCGCGGCAAGCGCGGCCTTGAGGGATGCGAGCGGGCGAAGCCGGAACGACAGGCGCTGGGTCAAGATCATCTCGTCTGGATCGGATGGCCGAAAGCTAAGTCGTCCCGGCACGGCCCTGTCAAATAACAGTCCCGCCTTCATGATCGCTTAACGCTGGTTGTGCTTTCGCGACCACACCTCCCCGGGTTGGCAGAAGACACGCCGTCCGTGTCGCGGCGCCGCGCCGGGGGTGCAAGGCGGCAGTGGCGTTCCCATGTTGCGGCGGTCTAGAAGAGCCGGCAGGACGCAGACCGACGGAGGCGCCCGGTCGCCTCGCCCGTCATCCCCGCCGTGCCCCGTCCCGAACGTCTCCCCGCCGCCCATCCATCCCGGACCCGCCATGACCGAACACGCCTTCATCCTCACCCTGTCCTGCAGCGACCAGCCGGGCATCGTCGCCGCGGTGACGACCGAACTGGCCGATGCCGGCGCCAACATCGCCGAAAGCGCCCAGTTCTGGGATCGCCAGACGGGCCGGTTCTTCCTGCGGATCGCCTTCACGGCGCCGGCGAGCGCCAGCCGCGATGCCCTCGAGCGCCAGCTCGCACCGGTGGCCGCGCGGTTCGACATGAAGCTCGCCATCACCGACGAGGCACGGGTGCCGAAGATCATCCTGATGGTCTCGAAATTCGACCACGCGCTGCTGCACCTGCTCTACCAGATCAGGGTCGGCTGGCTGCGGGCGGAAGTCGTCGCCATCGTCTCCAACCACGAGGATTCGCGCCGCACGGCCGACCATGAGGGCGTGCCGTTCCACCATTGGCCGGTGACCCGCGAGACCAAGGCCGAGCAGGAGGAACGGGTCCTGAAGCTGGTGCGCGACAGCGATGCCGACCTCGTCGTCCTCGCCCGCTACATGCAGGTTCTGTCGGACAATCTCTCGCGCCGGCTGTCGGGGAAGGTGATCAACATCCATCATTCCTTCCTGCCCAGCTTCAAGGGCGCCAAGCCCTACCACCAGGCCCATGAGCGCGGCGTCAAGCTGATCGGCGCCACCGCGCATTACGTCACCGCCGATCTCGACGAGGGGCCGATCATCGAGCAGGAGACCGAGCGGGTCAGCCATGCCATGTCGCCCGACGATTTCGTCGCCGTCGGCCGGGACGTGGAAAGCCGGGTGCTGGCCCGGGCGGTGAAGATGCATCTGGAACGCCGGGTGATGATCAACGACCACCGCACCGTGGTCTTCCGCTGATCGGAGCGGTCGGTCCCGCCTCGGGCGGGCTCGGCTGCCTTTGCCGACGTCGCGTCGTCCGGCTGGAGCGCGAAGACGTCGGCCGGTGAGAAGTGCAGATCGACCTGCGCGCCGCGCGCCGGCGGCGGCGTCGTCGGTCGGTTGAAGGTGTCGGCGAGGACCGTGCCGCCGGCGACATTCAGTTTCAGCCGCACCACCGAGCCGAGGAAATGCGCGTCCTCGACCACGCCGACGAGCCGGTTGGTCCGGTCCGGCGACGCCTCCAGCCGCATCGCCTCGGGGCGAAGCGCCAGGGTCACCGGCGTACCCGCAGCACCGAGAGGCGGTTCGGCGAGGATGATCGGGCAGCCCTCGACCATGACCGATCCGTCCGCCGCGACGATCCCCTCGACCCGGCTCAGCGTGCCGACGAACCCCGCGACGAAGCGGCTTTGCGGCCGGTTGTAGATGGCGAAGGGCGCGTCGCACTGTTCGATCCGGCCTTCGCTCATCACCACGATGCGGTCAGACATGGACAGCGCCTCCTCCTGGTCGTGGGTGACGAAGATGGTGGTGATGCCGAGTTCGCGTTGCAGCGCGCGGATTTCCTCGCGCAGCGACAGGCGGATCTTGGCGTCGAGGGCAGACAGGGGCTCGTCGAGCAGCAGCACCCGCGGGCTCGGCGCGAGCGCGCGGGCCAGCGCAACACGCTGCTGCTGGCCGCCAGAGAGCTGGTAGGGGTAGCGGTCGCCAAGATGCGGCAGGCCGATCAGCGTCAGCATCTCCTCGACGCGCGCCACGACGTCCGGCTTCGACCGGCCTGCGACCTTCAGGCCGAAGGCGACATTGTCGGCCACCGACAGGTTGGGAAACAGCGCGTAGGCCTGGAACACCATGCCGATCCGCCGCCGGTTCGGCGCCAGCGCGGTCACGTCCTCGCCGTCGATAACGATGCGGCCCGCCGAGGGCGTCTCGAAGCCCGCGATCATGCGCAGCATCGTCGTCTTGCCGCAGCCGGAGGGGCCGAGGAAGGACACGAACTCGCCCTTCGCCACGTCGAGGGAGAAGTCGCCCACCACGGTGCTCTGGCCGAAGCTCTTGGACACGCCGTGAATTTCCAGAAAGCTCATCGCGCGGCACGCCTTGCAAGCTTGAACAGGGAACGCCCGGAGCGCCGCCGACCCGGCGCGCGGTTGGCGAAGAGCTGCAGCAGCCCCATGCAGGCCCAGGTGATGGCGAAGGCGATCATCGCCAGCGCCGCCGGCTCGTAGGCCCGGTTGGCGCCGATCAGGGCGAGATAGGGGCCGAAGGCCGGGCGGTTGAGAAGGCTCGCCAGCACGAACTCCCCGATGACGATGGCGAAGGTCAGGAAGGCGCCGGACAGGACCGCGGCCCGCACATTGGGCAGGATCACCCGGAACAGGATCGTCGAACGCTTCGCCCCGAGGCTTTCGGCCGCCTCGGTCAGGGTGCGGATGTCGATCGCCGCCATGCCGGTGTCCACGGCCCGGAACATGTAGGGCAGCGACAGCACCACATAGCCGAAGACGAGAAGGAGGTTGGTTCCGCCCGCACTGTTGGTGAAGGGCAGCCAGGACGACGAATTGTAGAGCCTGATATAGCCGAAGACGAGGACGATGGGCGGGATGACCAGCGGCAGCAGGGTGATGAACTCCACCAGCGGCCGCAGCTTCGCAAAGCGCAGGCGGACCCAGTAGGCCGTCGGCACGACGAGCAGCGCGCCGAGGACGATGGTGGCCAGGGCCGCGATGACGGAGAAGGCGAAGGTCGTGCGGAACTGCGGGTCGGCGAAGACCACACGGTACGCCTCGAAGCTCCAGATGCCGCGCAGCATCGACAGCGAAAACTCGAAGGTCGCGACCAGCGGCAGGACGAAATAGAGGGCGCCGAGGAGGACGATCACGGCCGGTCCGATGCGCGAGGCCGTCATCGCTGCCACCGTTCGGCGCGCGCGCGCAGCCACAGATAGAGAAGGTTGGAGCAGCCGGTGATGACGATCATGCCGAAGGCCAGCGCGTAGCCGAGATTGGGATTGTAGAGAACGTCGCCGCGGATCTGCGCATAGAGCAGGATCGGCACGATGTTCAGCGACGATCCGGTCAGCGCATATGCGGTGGCGATGGCGCCGAAGGAATTGGCGAAGAGCAGGAGGAAGCAGCCGAGGATCGACGGCGCCAGCACCGGCAGCGCCACCATGCGCCAGTATTGCCAGCGCGTTGCCCCGAGGATCGACGCGGCCTCGCGCCATTCGCCCTTCAGCCCGTCGAGGGCCGGCGTGACGATGAGCACCATCAGCGGAATCTGGAAATAGAGATAGGTGATCGTCAGCCCCCAGAAGGACAGGAGGTTGAAGCCGAGAGCGTAGATGTTGACGCCCGCCGCCTCCTTCAGGAACAGCGTCACCAGTCCGAGCCTGCCGAGGGTGGCCAGGAAGGCGAACGCCAGCGGGATGCCGGCGAAGTTCGAGGCGACGCCCGAGAAGGTGACCACGGTGGGACGGATCCAGGCCGGCAGACGGCCGTGGACGATGGCGTGGGCGAGGAAGAAGCCGATCAGCGCGCCCAGCGCCGCCGAGGCGAGGCTGACCTGGATCGAGATGGCGTAGGCCGCCATGATCTGCGGCGTGAACAGGCCGAGAATGTTGTCGAAGGTGAAGGCGCCGCTGCGGTCCTGGAAGGCGCCGGCGACGAGGTAGAGCGTCGGCCCGATCAGGAACAGGATGGCGAAGCCGAAGAAGGGTGCGAGGCCCAGCCAGGCGAGGGAACGCGAAGGCCGGCGCGACGGCGCCGCGTCCGTTTCGCCGTGGGCGGTCCCAGCCGTGGCTGCGTCGATGGCTGCGCCCATGATCCCCCGCTGCTGACAAATCGGGACGGAGGGGGCGGCGAACGGGCCGCCCCTTCCGAACTCGCTGTGTTGTTACTGGACGGTGGCGCCGACGACGCTGTCCCACTTGGCGGCGATCTCGGCCTTGGCGGCGTTCTGATCGTCGAGGGTCGGGAACACGGCCTTCTCGTAGGCTTCGGCCGGCGGCAGCTTGTCGAGCAGGTCCTGCGGGATCTTGCCGGCCTTCGACATGGCGTTGAAGCGGATCGGGTGGCAGTAGCCCTTCAGCCAGGTCAGCTGGCCCTCGTCGGAATACAGATACTCCATCCACAGCTTGGCGGCGTTCGGATGCGGCGCGTAGGCGCTGATTGCCTGCACATAGACGCCGGCGACGACGCCGTCGGACGGCACCACGACCTCGATCGGCGGGTTGCCGTTGAGATTGTCGCGCATCGACAGGAGGTTGTAGTCCCAGTTCATCGCGACCGGCGTGGTGCCCTGGGCGATCGGGGCCGCCTCGGCGTCGACGGTCACGAAGTTACCGGCTTCGTTGAGTTCCTTGAAGAACTCGAGGCCGGCCGTCGCGGCCTCCATGCCGGTCTTGCCGCCCCGGGCGATGCCGGCTGCATAGAGCGACATGATGGCGTTGTTGGCGCTGCGCGGATCACCGGCAAGGGCGACCGAATTGGCGTAGTCGGACTTGAGGAGATCCTCGAAGCTCTGCGGCGCGGTGTCGATGACGTCCTTGTTGATGCCGAAGGCCAGCACGCCGTAATAATCGCCGTACCAGTAACCGTCGGCATCCTTGGCGTCGTCCGGAATCTCGTCCCAGGTCGCGACCTTGTAGGGCATCAGCAGGTCTTCGGCCTTGGCAGACGGGCCGAATGACAGGCCGACATCGATGACGTCTGGCGCCTGCGGGCCGGTGTTGCCCTTGTTGGCCTTGATCGCCTCGATCTCGTCGCCCGAGCCCGCATTCGGGTTCAGCTCGTTGATCTCGATGCCGTACTTGGCCTTGAAGCCCTCGATCATCTCGCCGTAATTGCACCAGTCGTGCGGCAGCGCGATCGTGGTGAGCTGGCCTTCCTTCTTGGCGGCGGCAACGAGATCGTCCATCGACATCTCGCCGGACTGGGCGAAGGCGAGGCTGGTGGACAGCGACAGGACCGTCGCCAGTGCCGTCGTGGACATGCGGGAAATCTTCATGGGTCACCCTCTGGGGAGCCGCGGCCATTGACGGCGCGGGCGAAAAACCGGACTGCGCCTCCGTTGCGGGGAAGCGCCAGTCCGGTAGCACCGGCCCATGACAGTTGCGTGTCGCATGCATCGCCGGGGCCACTGGCGCACAGGGCTTGCCGGTGTCATCAAGCGGACAGGCGCGGGCGCTAGAAGCGGCCGCGATCCGCGCCGGTCCCCGCTGTCGCCGCGACCTTCGGGTGCCGTGCGACACCTCCGCAGGGTGGCCGGATCGAAATGCCGCTTATATCCCCCGCGGACCCACCCTCTCCCGCGACCAAGCCGAACGCGAGCGTCGCCGACCGACATGCCCTTCCGCTGCCCTCCAGTCCCAGGACCCTGACCATGCGCGCCGCGATCTATTTCACGCCCCCCGCCGGCGCGCCGCTGACCCGCACCGCCGCCGAATGGCTGGGCCGCAGCGCCTTCGACGGCGAGCCGACCCGAGACCCCGATCCCACCGTCGATCCGCTCGTCGCCTCACCGGCGCGCTACGGCTTTCATGCGACCATGCGCGCGCCGTTCCGGCTTGCCGAGGGCGTCGATCTGTCCGAGGTGGATGCGCGGCTGGCGGCCTTTTGCGCCTCGCGCGACCCGGTGCGGATCGCAGAGCTTGTGCTGGCGAGGCTCGGGCCGTTCTTCGCGCTGGTACCTGAGACCACGCCACCGGCCCTCGGCGAACTGGAATCGGCCGTCGTCCGCAGCTTCGAGCCGCTGCGCGCCCCCGCCACGGCCGAGGAAATCGCGCGCCGCAAGCCGCACAAGCTGACCGAACGCCAGCGCGACTATCTGGAGAGATGGGGCTATCCTCACGTCTTCGAGGAATTCCGCTTCCACATGACCCTGACCGGCAAGGTTCCGGCCGCCGAGCGCAAGCCCGTCGAAGCGCGGCTGCGCGACAGATTCGCCCCATTCGATGGCGCCCCGCTTGCCATCGACCATCTGGCTCTCTTCATGGAGCCGGAGCCGGGCGCACCGTTCCGCGTCCATTCGGTCCATCCGTTCCGCCGCCCTTCGGAAGAAGCCTGACATGCCCGACGAGACCATCCTCACCAATGCCCGCATCGTCACGCCGGAAGCGGTGATCGACGGCCATGTGGTCTTGCGCGACGGCGTGATCGCCGGCTTCGCCGAAGGCCCGGCCACCGGCGAGGACATGGGCGGCGACATCCTCATCCCCGGCCTCGTCGAACTGCACACCGACCATATCGAGGGCCATTTCAATCCGCGGCCGCGGGTGATGTGGAACAAGATGGCCGCCATCCAGGCGCACGACAATCAGATCGCCGGCTCCGGCATCACGACCGTCTTCGACGCGCTCAGGGTCGGCACCGAGGAGAACGGCACGCTGACCGCCGACGACATGGCGGAGATGGGCCGGACCATCGACCGCGCCGTCGCCGAAGGGCGGGTGCGGGCCGACCATTACATCCATCTGCGCTGCGAGGTCTCGGCGGCGGACGTGGTCGAGGGCTTCGACAAGATCGCCGCCAATCCGCGGCTGAAGCTGGTGTCGCTGATGGATCATGCGCCCGGCCAGCGCCAGTTCGCCGACATGGACGCCTATCGCGCCTATTTCCAGAAGAAGCTGAACCTGTCGGATGCCGATTTCGACGCCTTCAGCGCCCGCCGGCTTGCCGAATCCGAGCGCCATGCGCCGCCCGCCCGGCGCGCCATCGCCGGGGTCTGCCGCGAGCGCGGCATCGCTGTCGCCTCCCATGACGACGCCACCGCCGCCCATGTCGCCGAAGCCATCGAGCTGGGCACCCGCATCGCCGAGTTCCCGACGACGGTCGAGGCGGCCGCCGCTTCGCGGGAGGCCGGGCTGCACGTCCTGATGGGCGCGCCCAATATCGTGCGCGGCGGATCGCATTCCGGCAATGTCTCGGCGATCGACCTCCTGCGCCGGGGCACCCTCGACATCCTGTCCTCGGACTATGTTCCCTTCTCCATGTTGCAGGCGGTGTTCGCTTTGGCCGAGAGCGGCGAATGCGACCTGCCGGCGGCGATCCGGCTGGTCACCGCCAATCCGGCCGCCGCCGTCGGCCTCGCGGATCGCGGCGCCATCGCCCGGGGGCTGCGCGGCGATGTGGTGCGCGTTTCCACCAGCGCCGGCGATCCGCCGGTGGTGCGCGCGGTCTGGCGGGAGGGCCGGCGTGTCGCCTGATCCCGCGCGCAGCGCAGGCGGAACGCCCCCGACCAGCCCCGGCCTGTTCGTCGCCGTCGTCGGCCCGAGCGGCGCCGGCAAGGACACGCTGCTGGCGCTGGCGGCGGAAGATCTGGCGAAGACACAGGGCATCGTCTTTGCCCGGCGGATCGTGACCCGGGACGCCATCGCGGCGATCGAGGATCACGACGTGATGAGCCGCGCCGATTTCGCCGCGGCGGAGGCGTCCGGGGCGTTCTGCCTGTCGTGGCGGGCCCATGGCCTCGCCTATGGTTTGCCGGCGTATCTTGAGACCGCGCTGACGGACGGAACCATTGTCGTCGCCAATGTCTCGCGCCGGGTCCTCGCCCAGGCCGCAGAGCGCTTCACACGGCTTGCCATCGTCGAGATCACCGCGCCGCCCGCCGTGCTCGTCTCCCGCATCGCCGCGCGCGGCCGCGAAACGCCGGAGGAGATCTCCGCCCGCATCGCCCGGCAGGTGGAACTGAGCGTGCCGCCCGGCGCCGAGGCGCATCATCGCATCGTCAATGATGGCAGCCCGCAGGACGGCCGCCGCAGACTGGTCGAGATCCTGCGCGCCGCAAGCTGACCGTCCTCGCAGGCCGAGGCTCGACAGGGGCGGCCGGCCAAGTCATCTTCGGCCCCGATTTGCGGCGGCGCGCGTCCGCCGCGCTGCGGCTGCCGAGCCGCCAAGAGGACAATCCGGACCCAGCATCATGCGCGACGCCGACATATCCGTCAGCCTCTATTCCGACATCGCCTGCCGGCTCGGCGAGGGTCCGACCTACGATCCGGCGACGGACACCGCCTTCTGGTTCGACATTGAGGGCCGGATGCTGCTCGAAAAGCGCGGCGACGCGGCCGAGGCGACGGCGCATCCGCTGCCGGTGATGGCGAGCGCGCTGGCGGTGATCGACGGCGATAGGCAGATGATCGCCGCCGAAGACGGGCTGTATATCCGGGAGACCGCCACCGGCCGTCTGTCCCTGCACACACCGCTGGAAGCCGACAATCCGGTCACCCGCTCCAATGACGGCCGCGTTCATTCCTCCGGCGCCTTGTGGATCGGCACGATGGGCAAGCAGGCCGAGCCGCAGGCCGGGGCGATCTACTGGTACCGCGCCGGCGAGCTGAAGCGCCTCTATGCGGGCATCGGCATTCCGAACTCGATCTGCTTCTCGCCCGACGGCGCCATCGCCTATTTCGTCGACACGCAGACAAACCGCCTGATGCGCGTCGCCGTCGATCCGGCCAGCGGCCTGCCGGCCGGTGACCCGGCACTCTTCCACGACCATTCCGGCGGCGACGGCGGCCTCGACGGCTCGGTCTGCGACGCCGACGGCACGCTCTGGAATGCCCGCTGGGGCGGTGGCACGCTCGACGCCTATTCGCCGGACGGCGTACGCGTCAGGAGCGTCGCGCTCGGGGCGCGGCAGGTCACCTGCCCGTCCTTTGTCGGCCCGAATGCCGACCGGATGATCGTCACCTCGGCCTGGACGGGCCTCGACGAGGCCGGCCGGCGCGCCGATCCCGATGCCGGCAAGACCTTCCTCGTCGACCTGCCGGTGCGCGGCCGGCTCGAACCGAAGCTGGTGCTGTGATGGAAACCGCCTGTTCCGACCGCGAGCGCTGACATGCCGACGCTCCTGAAGAACAACACCTCGCCCTTCGCCCGGATCGCCCATGCCGCGCTGATCGACGCGGCGGTGCCCGATCTGACCGTCCAGATCGCCGACCAGTGGAACGATGATCCCGCGCTGCTGGCCGTCAACAGCGCCGGCCGCGTGCCCTGCCTCGTCCTCGACGACGGCACGGCGATCGCCGAATGCCTGCTGATCGCACGCTACGCCGACAACGTGGGAGAGGCGCCGTCGCCCGGGAATGATGCTCCACAAATCCTGTCGATCGCTGGCCTGGCGCTGGGCGTCTGCGACGCCGCGGTGCAGACGCTGGTCGGCCGCAAGATCGTCAGCGGCGATTTCGCCGACACGACCTTCGACGCCAGCCCGATCGGCCGCAAGCGCCGTCGCACGATGGTGGACGGCTTGGCCGAACTCGACGCCCGGATCGACGCGCCCGGCGAACGGCTAGATCTCGCGACCATCGCCGCGGTCACGGCGCTCGACTATGTCGCGCTGCGGTTTCCCGGGGCCGACTGGGTTCCCGACACGCCGCATCTCGCCGCTCTGCGCTCCGCAACGGCCGAACGACCGGCGTTTCGCGACACCCGGCCATTTCTATGACGGGCTTACTTCCGCTATAGCTCGTCGGCGGGCCGCGCGCGGCCCTCCCATTCCACTTCGCCGGCATCGCCGGCCATCGCAGCCAGAACGAGGTCTCCATGTCATCCAACGCGCTCAGGATCGCGGTCATCGCCGGCGACGGCATCGGCAAGGAAGTCGTACCGGAAGGCCTGCGGGTCCTCGAAGCGGCTGCCGCGAAATTCGACCTGGCGCTGGAGTTCGACGAATTCGACTTCGCCTCCTGCGACTATTTCGCCAAGCATGGCGAGATGATGCCGGGCGACTGGAAGGCACAGATCGGCGGCCATGATGCGATCTATTTCGGTGCCGTCGGCTGGCCGGAGACCGTGCCCGACCACATTTCGCTCTGGGGCTCGCTGCTGAAATTCCGCCGCGAGTTCGACCAGTACGTCAATCTGCGCCCGGTCAAGCTGATGCCCGGCGTCAAGAGCCCGCTGGCCGGCCGCGAGCCGGGCGACATCGACTTCTTCGTGGTGCGCGAGAACACCGAGGGCGAATATTCCTCGGTCGGCGGCCGGATGTTCGAGGGCACCGACCGCGAATTCGTGCTGCAGGAAACGGTGATGACGCGGACCGGCGTCGACCGCATCCTGCGCTACGCCTTCGATCTCGCCCAGACCCGCGAGAAGAAGCACCTGACCTCGGCGACCAAGTCCAACGGCATCTCGATCAGCATGCCCTATTGGGACGAGCGGGTGGAGGAGATGGCGAAATCCTATCCAGACATCGCCTGGGACAAGTACCATATCGACATCCTGACCGCCCATTTCGTGCTGAATCCGGACCGGTTCGACGTCGTCGTCGCCTCGAACCTGTTCGGCGACATCCTCTCCGATCTCGGCCCGGCCTGCACCGGCACGATCGGCATCGCGCCGTCGGGCAACATCAATCCCGAGCGCGACTTCCCCTCGCTGTTCGAGCCGGTCCACGGCTCGGCGCCGGACATTGCCGGCAAGGGCGTCGCCAATCCGGTCGGCCAGATCTGGGCCGGCGCGATGATGCTCGACCATCTCGGCCACAAGGACGCCGGTGCGGCGATCGTTCGGGCGATCGAGACCGTGCTGGCGGAAGACAAGCTGCGCACCGGCGATCTCGGCGGCCCGCTCGGCACGGTCGATTGCGGCAAGGCCATCGCCGACGCGCTCGGCTGAGACCACGCATGAAAACGGCCGGCCCCGAAGGGCCGGCCGCCTGGCGTTCGTCAATGGGCGACAAGATCAGCCGCGGTCGGGGCGCTGCTCGCCGCCGCCATGGTGGCGCTGGTGCCGGCGCTCGCCGCCATCGCGCTTGTCGCCGCCGTGATGCCGGCGATGCATCTCGCCATGGTCACGGCCACCGCCGCGCTCCATCCGGCCGTGATGACCGCCGCGCTCGCCGCCGCGACCACCGCGCATTTCCATGCGGGCATCGCGCATCATGGAGCGCACGATCTTGCGGGCCGTGGTGACCTGCTCCGGCGTCAGCGTCGCCTGCAGATCGGCGAGCGCGCTCTTCAGCGTCTCGGCCTTGTCGCCGCGCTCGATGGCGCGGTCGGCCATGCGGTCGAGCATCCGGAAGGCGCGGTCGCCCCGCGCGGCCGCGTCGTCACCTGCCTCGGGCGCATCGGCCTCGGCCATGGTGTCCGCGTCGTCCGTCTCGTCCGCATCGATCGTGGTCTGGTCGTCGGCGGCCTCGTCATCGGCCGCATCGGCCGGGCCGGCGTCGTCATTCGGCATCATCCGCATGCCGCCGCGGTCGTTGCCCCGGCCCATGCGCGGCGGCTGCGAGGCGTCGGCGAAGTCCACCAGCGCCGCGGTGAAGGCGCGCCAGCTTTCCATCTGGTCGGGCCGCACGCCGATACCGGTCTCGATCGCGGCGAGCGCGCCGGCGACCTTGGCCGGGGTGAACATGCGGTGCATGGCGTGATGTCCGCCACGGCCCCCACGGCCGGCCCGATGATGCTTGCCGCCGCGCTCGCGCCGATGCTCTGCGACCCGCTTGTTGTCGCCGCGCTGGCCGGCATTTTCGGAAGAGGCGGTGGCCGCGGCCGGCGCGGCGGGTGCCGGCGTCGTCTGGGCAAAGGCCGAAGTGGCGGCGGCGCTGGCGAGGAGCGCGGCGCCGGCGAGACCCAGAAGGCGGTGCGAACGGCGGGTGTTCGTCTGGCTGTGCTTGGAGGTCATGGAGATTCCCTTCCCTTGGTGACTACCGAAACCGAAGCTAGTGCGCCGATGTTGCGAGGATGCGGCAGAATGTTGCGAAGCGTGTCGCCGACACGGAAACTTGTTACGCAATGTTGCGGGCCGCGGTTCCTGCAACGCGCCGTTACAAGAATGGTCTCGCGTCCCGCGCGCAGCCCGGTCACAGAAGGGCGAGAGCCATCATTCGAGAGCCCCGCATGAGCCAGCCCCACATCCTCGTCGTCGACGACGACCCCGAGATCGGACGCCTGCTCGGGAAGTATCTGGAGAGCCAGGGCTTCCGTTGCACCATCGCCGCCAGCCGGCGGGCCTGCGAACAAAAGATCGCCGACGCCCGCATCGATCTCGTCGTGCTCGACGTGATGCTGCCCGACGGCTCGGGTCTCGACATCTGCCGCGACCTGAAGGACCGGCGACCGGAGATCGCCATCATCCTCCTGACCGCGCTGAAGGAAGACGTCGACCGGATCATCGGGCTGGAAATCGGCGCCGACGACTATCTGGGCAAGCCGTTCAATCCGCGCGAACTGGCCGCGCGCATTCGCGCCGTGCTGCGCCGTGGCGGCGGCGGGGACGCCGCCCAGGCTGATGCGGCACCGACGCGCTTCACCTTCGAAGGCTTCACCGTCGATCCCGAGCGGCGCCTCGCCACCGACCCGGACGGAGCCGAAGTGGTCCTGACCGGGGCCGAGTTCGATCTCCTGATGATCTTTCTGGAGCGGCCGGGCCGTGTTCTGTCCCGCGACATCCTGATGGATCTTCTGCACGGGCGCACCGCCGATCCCTTCGACCGCTCGGTCGACGTGACGATGAGCCGGCTGCGGCGCAAGTTCAACGACGGCGGCGTGTTCCGCCTGTTCAAGACGGTGCGCAATGGCGGCTACCAGTTCGCCGCCCGGGTGGAGCGGAGCGAAGCTGCCCCGGGCACCGGGGACGGCCAGCCATGAGGTCGCTGCGCTCGCGCCTGGCGCTGCTCCTGGTCCTCGCCATCGTCGGGGTTGTGGCGGTCGCCTCGCTGGTCTCCATCGTCGTCCTGGAACGGCCGGACCGCGACAGTTTTCGCGAGGTCTTCGCCGAGGAGGTACGGATCGTCGCCGCGCTGCTGGTCGAGGACCCGGCGGCCGCCGACAGGCTCGGCATCGAGGTCGGTCCGGAGCCGGTGCGCGAAGACGACATGCGGGTGCGCGACG
This sequence comes from Aurantimonas sp. DM33-3, assembly GCF_014334315.1. Taxonomy (NCBI): domain Bacteria; kingdom Pseudomonadati; phylum Pseudomonadota; class Alphaproteobacteria; order Hyphomicrobiales; family Aurantimonadaceae; genus Aurantimonas; species Aurantimonas sp. DM33-3. The sequence goes on from NZ_JACSGS010000002.1 coordinate 374,595, forward strand.
CCCGCGGCATCGCCAGCGCCGTGGCGGCCAAGGGCTTGTCGATCCCGGTGCGGGTCGTCGGCGACCCGGCCGCGCGCACCCGGCAACTGGCGCTGGAATTTGCGCCGGGCCGCTGGGCCTATCTGCCCTATACCGGGTTTCCGCCCCGCAACTGGCCGATCTTCGTCTTTTACATGACGCTGGTCGTCGTCGGCGCCGCCGCGGTCTCGATCTTCGTCGCCACCAAGATGACCCGCCCCTTGCGCATTCTCGACCAGGCGGTCTCCACCGTCGGCCGCGACGGCCTGCCCGCCCATATTCCCGAGGACGGGCCGGCAGAAGTGCGGGCCACCGCCGCCGCGCTCAACCGGCTGACCACGCGGGTGCGCGAGGCGGTGGAGAGCCGCATGCGCCTCGTGGCGGCCGCCGGCCACGATCTGCGCACGCCGATGACGCGGATGCGGCTGCGCGCCGAGTTCCTGCCCGACGAGGACCGGGAGGTCTGGCTGAAGGATCTGGCCGAGCTCGACCGCATCGCCGACAGCGCGATCCGGCTGGTGCGCGAGGAAGTGGATGCAGGTTCGCTCGAAGAAGTGCGGCTCGACCGCCTGCTGACCGAGATCATCGCCGAGCTGCGCGAGATCGGAAGGCCGGTGGAGCCGCCCCGCCTCGACGGGCCGGCGCTGTCGATCCGGGCCCGGCCGCTGGCGGTCAAGCGGGCGCTGCGCAACCTCGTCGACAATGCCGCCGTGCATGGCGGCGGGGCGCGGGTGGCGCTGACCCGCGACGGGCAGGATGCCGTGGTGAGCCTCGCCGACGACGGGCCGGGCATTCCCGAAGAGCTGCTCGGGCGCGCCTTCGAGCCGTTCTTCCGGGTCGATCTCGGCCGCCGCCAGTTCAAGCCCGGTGCCGGTCTGGGCATGGCCATCGCCAAGGAGATCATCGACCAGACCGGCGGCTCGATCGTGGTCGCCAACCGCGCCGGCGGCGGTCTCGACCAGACCATCCGGCTGCCGCTGGCGGACTGACGCCTACGGCCTCGCGGGGCTCGCCTGGGGCTTGGAAGATGCCTTGTCGACGGGACCGGCCGCCTTGCGGCGCTGCGGCCGCGAGGCCAGCATCTGGTCCAGCGTGACCGGCCGGAAGTCCCAGGCATCGACGCCGACGTCGAACTGACGGGTCATCTTCTTCAGCCGCGCGTGGGAATGGCCGTGCAGGTCGATGGCGCCCTTGCCCATGCCGTTCCAGGTGCGGAAGGCGTAGTGGCACAGGACGATTCGGCGGTCGGCGATGGTGAGTTCGCGATAGGCCTGGACGGTTTCCCAGCCGGGCGCGGCGATCGTGTCGGCATCGTCGTTGTTGCCGGTGACGAGCTGCTTGCGGCCGTTGAGGCGGGACAGAAGGGCGGCCTTGGCGGCGGCATCGCCGCGCGCGAAATCGCCAAGATGCCAGACGATGTCGTCCGGCCCCACAACGGCATTCCAGCGATCGATCAGCGCGGCATCATGGTCGGCAAGATCGGCAAAGGGGCGCCGGTCGATCCGCAGGACGCGTGGATCGTTGAAATGCGTGTCGGCCGTGAAGAACATTGATCGGTCTCGTTGCCGTGCCGGGCCTCAGGAAGGTCCGGCACGGTCGTGTCTGCCACCCGCGGCGGGCATCCGGGCGATCGCTTCGGCCAAGCCGGTGCAGCGATCGAGCCCGTCTGCGGGCAGGTCGATCAGCGGGCGTTTCGGCGCCTGCCGGAAACCGTCTCGCGACGGGCCCGACGGGGAGCGGACGAAACGGTCCAGCTGGCCGAATTATGCGGGCTGAATGTTGACCGCCTTGGGGCCCTTGCCGCGCGGATCGGGTTCCGTGTCGAAGGAAACCTTCTGATTCTCCGTGAGGGAAGTCATGCCGGAGCGCTCGACGGACGAGATGTGCACGAACACATCGCTTCCGCCCGCATCCGGACTAATGAAGCCGAAGCCCTTGTCCATGTTGAAGAACTTCACCGTACCAGTCTGAGCCATTTTACTACCTGTTTTTCCAGTCGGCGCCGGACGTACCGCCCGCGCGCCGGCACAGAATGGTGGGCAATGACGCGCGATGCAAGCGGGGGCTGTCCCGGAATGACGATATTCCGCTGCGGCAGTGCACAGTGCATGCACCATCGGGACGGCGATCGGCGCGCAAAAACTGCCTGCGTGGGCCGCCCGGAGAGCACCGGCAGGCGCCGTTTCGGTTGAGCCGCGGCCCTGCCTGTGCAATAGGGGGCGCGGCTGGGCGGAAATGCCGCCACTCGCGCGCGTGCTCGTTGCCGCCGCCACTGCCGATACCCAAGGATTACCAGATGCCGTTTCGCACGACGAGCACGCCACTCGCTCACGCGCTCGCAGAGCGCGGTTATGTCGACCCGACCCCCGTCCAGGACGCCGTCCTGGAGCCGCAGGCGGCCGACCGCGACCTCCTCGTCTCCGCCCAGACCGGTTCGGGCAAGACCATTGCCTACGGGCTCGCCCTCGCCCCCACCCTGCTCGGCGAAGCCGAGCGCTTCGGCCCGGCCGGCGCGCCGATGGCGCTGATCGTCGCGCCGACGCGCGAACTCGCCATGCAGGTGACGACCGAACTCGCCTGGCTCTACGCCCAGACCGGCGCCGAAATGGTGACCTGCGTCGGCGGCATGGATCCGCGCACCGAGAAGCGCAAGCTCGCCCAGGGCGCCCACATCGTCGTCGGCACGCCCGGCCGCCTGCGCGACCATCTCGAACGCGGCGCCCTGCAGATCGGCGGCCTGAAGGCGCTGGTGCTCGACGAAGCCGACGAGATGCTCAATCTCGGCTTCCGGGAGGATCTGGAGTTCCTGCTGGAGGCCACCCCGCGCGAGCGCCGCACGCTGCTGTTCTCGGCGACGCTGCCGAAGCTGATCTCGTCCATGGCCAAGCGCTACCAGCGCGACGCCCTGCGCATCGAGGCGACGCGCAGCAGCGAAGCCCATGCCGACATCGAATACAAGGCGATCCGGATCGCGCCGAACGAGCTGGAACATGCCGTCGTCAACGTCCTGCGCTACAACGATGCGCCGAGCGCGATCGTGTTCTGCAACACCCGCGAGGCGGTGCGCCATCTGTCCTCCGGCCTTCTGGAGCGCGGCTTTTCGGCGGTGACGCTGTCGGGCGAACTCGGCCAGGCCGAGCGCAACCAGGCCATGCAGGCGCTACGCGACGGGCGTGCGCGGGTATGTGTGGCCACCGACGTTGCGGCGCGCGGCATCGACCTGCCGGGTCTCGCGCTGGTCATTCACGCCGATCTGCCGAGCGACGCCGAAACCCTGCAGCACCGCAGTGGCCGCACCGGCCGCGCCGGGCGCAAGGGCATCTCGGTTCTGCTGGTGCCGATCTCGCGCCGCCGCAAGGCCGAGCGGCTTCTGGCCGAAGCGCGCATCCGGGCCGAATGGGGCGGCACGCCCTCGGCCGACGCGATCCGCAAGCTCGACGAAGACCGGCTTCTGACCGATCCCGTGCTGGCGCAGGAGTCCAGCGAGGAATATCTCGCCGTCGCCCGCAGCCTCCTGGAGAAGCATTCGCCCGAAGCCGTCGCCGCAGCGCTGGCACGGCTCTATCGCTCGCGCCTGCCGGCGCCCGAGGACGTCTTCGATCCCGGCTTCGGCCCCGACCCGAAGGCCGGCAAGGATTTCGCCGGCAAGGAACGCACGCCGCGCAAGGAGCGCGATCAGGCCAGCGGCCCGATGGTGTGGTTCCACATGGATGTCGGCCGCCGCAACAACGCCGATCCGAAGTGGATCCTGCCGCTGCTGTGCCGCCGCGGCAAGATCACCCGGCAGGAGATCGGCATGATCAAGATCTTCGATCGCGAGACGAAGTTCGAGATCTCCGAGAGCGTCGCCAAGCGCTTTGCCGATGCCGCCGAAGTCAGCGACGGCGACGACATCACCATCTCCCCGACGGGCGCACCGGGCGGGGGCGATTCCGACCGCAAGGGCGGCTTCAGCAAGAAGCCGTTCAACCGCAAGGGCGGCACCGGTCCCGGCAGCGCCAAGCCACGCCGTCCGCGGCCCAAGCCGAAGGGCTGATCCAGCCAATGACGACCGGGCGCCCGGCGCCCGGTTCGTCAATCCTCGATAACCTCCCGAGCCAGGCGTTGCGCCTTTCGGCTCAATAGGCCTCTTCGAGCAGTTTCAGGAAGTCGGCTGTGACGGCCGGGCGCGGATTGGTGGCCGTCGAGTGGTCGCGCTCGGCGCCCTCGGCGACGAGGCCGAAGCAGTCGCGCGGCACGTTCATTTCCGACAGGGTCGTCGGCATGGCGAGATCGCGGTTGAGCGCGGTGATCGCCGCGGCCAGATCGGCGCCCGCCTCCAGCCCCATCGCAGCGGCCAGCGCCCGGTATTTCTCCTCGGCGGATGGCGCGTTGTAGCGCAGCACCGCCGGCAGCAGGATGGCGTTGATCGTGCCGTGATGCAGGCGCACGCTCTTCAGTCCGCCCAGCGGATGCGACAGCGAGTGGACCGCGCCGAGCCCCTTCTGGAAGGTCATGCCGCCCTGCAGCGCCGCCATCATCATCTCGCTGCGCGCGGTGATGTCGTCGCCGGCCTCCGTCGCCCGGCGGATCCAGCGCATGGCGCGGGCCAGCCCGTCCAGCGCGATCGCCTCTGCCGGCGGATTGTAGCGCGGCGACAGATAGGTCTCGATGCAGTGGGTGACGGCGTCCATGCCGGTCGCGGCGGTCAGCCCCGAGGGCAGGCCGACGGTCAGTTCCGGATCGCAGATCGCAACGCTCGGAATCATGTGCGGCGAGATGAAGCCGAGCTTGCGTCCGTCGTCGAGCGTGACGAGCGCGGCGCGCCCGACCTCGCTGCCGGTGCCCGCGGTCGTCGGAATGGCGATCAGCGGCGGCTTGTTCGCGGTGATCTTCGGAATGCCACCGAGGATCGCGGCGTATTGTTCCAGCGGTCCGGCATGGGTGGCCAGCAGCGACACCGCCTTGGCCAGGTCGATGGGCGAGCCGCCACCGATCGCCACGAGGCTGTCGCAGCCATGCTCGCGATAGAGCGCCAGCGCCGCGTTGACCGCCGCTTCGGTCGGGTTCTCGGGCGTGCCCTCGAAGACCACCGTGTCGACAGGCAGGCCGCCGGCCGACAGCACCCGCCCCACCAGCCCCGCCGCGACGATCCCCTTGTCGGCGACGATCATCGGCGTGCGCACGCCCAGTTCGCGCAATTCCGCGCCGAGCAGGCTGGCGGCGCCGACCTCGAACTGGATCTTCGTCAGATAGGTGATCAAGGCCATGCGTATCTCCCCAATGGCATTTGGCACGCGGGCCCTGCCCCCTCCGGCGGACGCGCACGGGGACATGTCCTAATCCTTGCGAACGATTTTGGGAATGCCGCCGCAGCTTGCGCGGGCCAGTGCTGCGCGGTTCGCACGTTGCAGCCTGAATCCGGCTGACGGCCGCCAACAGGCGCACGACGTGCGCCGGATCACGGTCGTTACAGCCGCCATACCGAGTTTTTCCACTGTCATCGAACCTTCATGCTTGTGTCACCGATCGGTTTTGAAGCACTCCTAGAGAAGCGGCTTGCAACGAGCTCGGCAACAGGGCCCGAGAGTCGCATCAAGGGTGAGGAAACATGATGAACCGCAAAATTCTGGGCGCCGCCGTCGCGCTGGGCGCGCTGGTCGCTGGCGCAGGTCAGGCCATCGCCGTGACCGAGCTGCAGTGGTGGCACGCGATGTCGGGAGCCAACAACGAAGTCGTTGACACGCTCGCCAAGGAATTCAACGAGAGCCAGGACGCCTACAAGATCACCCCGGTCTTCAAGGGCACCTATCCCGAGACGCTGAACGCCGGCATCGCCGCCTTCCGCGCCAAGCAGCCGCCGGCGATCATCCAGGTCTTCGACGTGGGCACCGGCGTGATGATGGGCGCCGAGGGTGCGGTCATGCCGGTCGCCGACGTCCTGGAAGCCGGCGGCTACAACTTCGACAAGTCGAACTACCTGCCCGGCATCGTCGCCTATTACTCCAAGCCGGACGGCACGATGCTGTCCTTCCCGTACAATTCCTCGTCGCCGATCCTGTACTACAACAAGGACATCTTCGAGAAAGCCGGCCTCGACGTCGACAGCCCGCCGGAGACTTGGCAGGACGTGTTCGCGGCGGCCCGCACCATCAAGGAATCGGGCGCGGCCGAGTGCGGCTACACCTCGACCTGGCTGACCTGGATCCACCTCGAGAATTTCGCGGCGTGGAACAACGTGGCCTATGGCACCAACGAGAACGGCCTGGCCGGCACCGACGTCGAGCTGAAGCTCAACGAGCCGCTCTATGTCCAGCACTTCCAGGACATCGCCGATCTCGCCAAGGACGGCGTCTTCCGCTACGGCGGCCGCACCTCGGAAGCCAAGCAGCTCTTCCTGTCGGGCGAGTGCGGGATCCTGACGGAATCCTCCGGCGGTCTCGGCGACATCGTCAAGTCGGGCATGAACTACGGCATCGGCCAGCTTCCCTATGACGCCAATGCCGAGGGCGCGCCGCAGAACACCATCCCGGGCGGTGCCAGCCTCTGGGTCTTCGGCGGCAAGTCCGACGAGGAGTACAAGGGCATCGCGGAGTTCTTCAACTTCCTGTCCCAGACCGAGATCCAGTCGCGCCTGCACCAGGTGTCGGGTTACCTGCCGGTGACCATGGACGCCTACGAGGCGACCAAGGATTCGGGCTTCTACGAGAAGAACCCGGGCCGCGAGACGCCGATCCTGCAGATGATGGGCAAGGAGCCGACCGAGAACTCCAAGGGCGTGCGCCTGCCGAACCTGCCGCAGCTGCGCGACATCGAGAACGAGCAGTTCGAGCTGATGCTGTCGGGCCAGCAGGACGCCCAGGCCGCGCTCGACAAGATCGTCGAACTCGGCAACGAGGCGATCGCCGAAGCGCAGTAAGCGCCAAAGTCACCGACGCCGGGCGGTTCGACCGCCCGGCGTTGTTCTGCCTGTCGCCCTTTTCCCGTCGTCACGCGCCATGCGCGGCGGCCCAGTCCCAGAGACGCCGTGTCGAAAGCCGTCTTTCCCAACAAATGGCTGCCCTATCTGCTGCTCGCGCCGCAGGTGGCGATCACGCTGGTGTTCTTCTACTGGCCGGCCAGCCAGGCGCTCTACCAGTCGGTGCTGCGCCAGGATCCGTTCGGGCTGAAGACGACCTTCGTCGGCCTCGCCAATTTCCGCTCGGTGCTGAGCGATCCCGGCTATCTCAATGCGGTGAAGGTCACGGCGATCTTCTCCTTCTCCACCGCGATCCTCGCCATGGCGCTGGCGCTGCTGCTGGCGTCGGCGGCCGAGAAGGTCGTGCGCGGCAAGGGCTTCTACCGCACCCTGCTGATCTGGCCCTATGCGGTGGCGCCCGCCGTCGCCGGCATGTTGTGGCTGTTCATGTTCAACCCCGCCATGGGCACCTTCGCCTACATGCTGCGCCGGTCGGGCTACAACTGGGACCCGCTCTTGAACGGTGACCAGGCGATGCTGCTGGTGGTGGTGGCGGCCGCCTGGAAGCAGATCAGCTACAACTTCCTGTTCTTCGTCGCGGCGCTGCAGTCGATCCCGAAATCCCTGACCGAGGCCGCCGCCATCGACGGGGCCGGCTCGACCAAGCGGTTCTGGACCATCGTCTTCCCGCTGATCGCGCCGACGACCTTCTTCCTGCTCGTCGTCAACACGGTCTACGCCTTCTTCGACACCTTCGGCATCATCGACGCGGTCACCGCCGGCGGGCCGGCGCGCGCCACCGAGACGCTGGTCTACAAGGTCTATATCGACGGCTTCGTGAATCTCGACCTCGGCAGCTCGGCGGCCCAGTCGGTGATCCTGATGGCGATCGTCATCGCCCTGACGGCGGTGCAGTTCCGCTACGTGGAACGGCGGGTGCACTATGGCTGATCCCCGGAACCGCCGACCATGATCGAACGCAGCCCCATCGGCCGGCCGGTCGCCCACGTGCTTCTCGTGCTGGGCCTGGCGATCGTCGCCTTCCCGATCTACTACACCTTCGTCGCCTCGACGCAGACGCTGCAGACCATCCTGCGGCCGCCGCTGCCGCTGGTGCCGGGCGACCAGTTTTTCGACAATTACGGCGAGGCGCTGTTCGGCGGCGTCGACCGGATCGGCGGCGTCAGCGTCTGGACCCTGCTGTTCAACACCTCGGTGATGGCGCTGGGCATCGCGGTGGGCAAGATCGTCATCTCGATCCTGTCCGCCTTCGCGATCGTGTTCTTCCGCTTCCCGCTGCGCATGACCTTCTTCTGGCTGATCTTCATCACGCTGATGCTGCCGGTCGAGGTGCGCATCCTGCCGACCTACAAGGTGATGGTCGATCTCGGCATGATCGACACCTATGCCGGGCTGATCCTGCCGCTGATCGCCTCGGCCACCGCGACGCTCCTGTTCCGGCAGTTCTTCATGACCATCCCGTCCGAACTGGTGGAGGCGGCGCGGGTCGACGCGGCGGGGCCGATGCGCTTCTTCCGCGACATCCTGTTGCCGCTCTCCAAGACCAATATCGCGGCGCTGTTCGTGATCCTCTTCATCTATGGCTGGACGCAGTATCTGTGGCCGCTGCTCGTCACCAACGACAACCAGATGAACACGATCGTCATCGCCCTGAAGAAGATGGTGTCCTTCGCCGACGCCGATACGCCATGGCATCTGGTCATGGTGACGGCGATCCTGGCGATCGCGCCCCCCGTCCTGGTCGTCGTCCTGATGCAGCGCTGGTTCGTACGCGGCCTCGTCGAAGCGGAGAAGTAAACTTGGCAGGCATCGAACTGAGGGACGTGCGCAAGGTCTATGCCGGCAATGTGGAGGCCGTGAAGGGCGTCTCGCTGGACATTCCCGATGGCGAATTCGTCGTCCTCGTCGGCCCGTCCGGCTGCGGAAAGTCGACGCTCTTGCGCATGGTGGCCGGGCTGGAAGCGATCTCCTCCGGCACGATCACCATCGGCGACCGGGTGGTCAACGACCTGGAGCCGGCCCAGCGCGACATCGCCATGGTGTTCCAGAACTACGCCCTCTATCCGCATATGAGCGTGCGCCAGAACCTCGAATACGGCCTGAAGAACCGCAAGATGGCGAAGGACGAGATCGCCCGGCGCGTCGAGGAGGCCTCGAAGGTGCTGGAGATCGCGCCGCTCCTGTCGCGCAAGCCCGGCCAGCTCTCCGGCGGCCAGCGCCAGCGCGTCGCCATGGGCCGCGCCATCGTGCGCGAGCCGGCGGCCTTCCTGTTCGACGAGCCGCTGTCCAATCTCGACGCCAAGCTGCGGGTCCAGATGCGCGCCGAGATCCGGCGTTTGCAGCGCCAGTTCGCCACCACCAGCCTCTACGTGACCCACGACCAGCTCGAGGCGATGACGCTGGCCGACCGGCTGGTCGTGCTGAATGCCGGCCGCATCGAGCAGGCCGGCTCGCCGATGGACATCTACGAGCGTCCCGCGAGCCTGTTCGTCGCCACCTTCATCGGCTCGCCGGCGATGAACCTCGTGCCGATCGGCGGCGAGGCCGCGCACGTGGCCGGCATCAGCGGCCTTGATGACGCTGGTGCCAGAACCGCGTCCGGCGTGACGCTCGGCATCCGCCCCGAGCACATGCGGCTTCTCGCCGACGCGCCAGCCGCGCCCGGCGAGTTCGTCTGCGACCTCACCGTCAGCGGCGTCGAGGTGGTCGGCGCCGAGAGCTACGTCTACGGCGCGCTGCCGGACAAGGGTCCGGAGATCGCCGTGCGGGTGGCCGGCTACAGCCATCTGGAGCCGGGCACGAAGGTCCGCGCCGCCGCGCCGGTCTCGGCCCTGCACCGCTTCGACACGTCGAGCGGCCTGCGCATCGACTGAGGCGCGCCGTCAGCGAGCCGCCAACCGCGAGGCTCATACCTGCGTTGCCGACATGGCTGGCCGCGCGCCGACGCCGCTTGCCGGCGCCCCGCGAAAAGCATAGGATAAGCCCACAGACGCTAGCGGGAGAGACCGGCCGCAAGGCCGGCGCCGAAGGAGCAACCGCCCCGGAAACTCTCAGGCAAAAGAACCGCCTGCGTCTCTGCAAATTCCGAAGAGCGACGGCCATTCATCGGGCGTCCGCCGAAGGAGAAAGTGGCTGCCGGAAATTCCTCCGCGGCCGCGAAGCTCTCAGGCTCATGACGGGAGGGGCATGAACGACGCCCCCGCTGCGGCGGGGCGAAAGGATCGTCATGACCTCCATCGCCGTCATCGGCGCCGGCATCACCGGCGTCACCACCGCCTATCAGCTCGTCCAGCGCGGCTTCGACGTGACCGTCTTCGACCGTCACGCCCATGCCGCCATGGAAACCTCCTTCGCCAATGGCGGACAGCTTTCGGCCTCCAACGCCGAGGTCTGGAACCAGCCGAGCACTTTCCTCAAGGGCCTGAAATGGATGCTGCGCAAGGACGCGCCGCTGCTCGTCCATCCCTCGCCCTCGTGGCACAAGCTGTCCTGGATGATGGAATTCGTCCTCGCCGCCCGCAGCTACGAGGCCAACACCATCGCCACCACCCGGCTGGCGATCGCGGCGCGCCGGCACCTGCTGGACGCCGCCGAACGCGAGGGCTTCGACTTCGACGCCGAGAAGCGCGGCATCCTGCATGTCTATGAAAGCCGCGCGGAGATGGCCCATGCCGCCGGCGTGAACCGGCTCCTGGCCGAGGGCGGCCTGCGCCGCGACGCGGTGACGCCGGCCGAGATCGCCGCCATCGAGCCGACGATCCGCGGGGATTTCGTCGGCGGCTTCTTCACCGAATCCGACTTCACCGGCGACATCCACAAATACACCCGCCACCTCGCCGAGGCCTGCCGGCGGAAGGGCGCGACCTTCGCCTTCGATGCCGACGTGCGCAAGCTCGCCTCGCGCGGTGCCGAAGGCGTCGACGTGACCTGGAAGGATGGCCGCCGGCCCCAGGACGCGCCGCGCCAGCAGCGCTTCGACGGCATCGTCGTCTGCGCCGGCGTCGCCAGCCGCGCCTTCGCCCGCCAGCTCGGCGACCGGGTCAACATCTACCCGGTGAAGGGCTATTCGGTGACGGTGAACCTCACCGACGAGGCGAGCCGGGCCGGCGCGCCCTGGGTGAGCCTTCTCGACGACCACGCCAAGGTCGTCACCAGCCGCCTCGGCGCCGACCGGCTGCGCATCGCCGGTACCGCGGAATTCGCCGGCGAGAACCGCGACATCAAGGCGGCCCGCATCCGGCCGCTGGTCGAGTGGTGCCGCACGCGCTTCCCGGAGATCGCCACGGATTCGGTCGTGCCCTGGGCGGGCCTGCGCCCGATGATGCCGAACATGATGCCGCGGGTCGGCGCCGGCCGGGCGGCCGGGGTGTTCTACAACACCGGCCACGGCCATCTCGGCTGGACCCTGTCGGCGGTGACGGCGGACATGATCGCCGGCGAGGTCGAGGCCCGCTATGCACGCCCGCGTGCCGCCGGTTTCCGGCAGATGCCGGCCGAGACGGACCTGCCCGCAGCCGCCTGACGTTGCGGCTTCGCATACATCCACCCCGTCCATTTCGGCCGTCCCTCGCCTGAGGGGCGGCCGTTGTTTTCTCCCCGCCCGCTTTGATGCGGCGACACTGATCGTGGTGACGGGACGGAGGGAGCGATGAGGGTGGATCAGGCGGTTCTCGGCGCAGCGCGCCATGTATCGAAGACGAGCGGCATCGACGCGGCGGTGCTGGTCGCCGTCGCGCTGGTGGAAACCAACGCGGTGGCGTTCGCGCGTATCGGCGATCGCCGCGAACCGCTGATCCGCTTCGAGGGCCATTATTTCGACCGGCTGCTGTCGGGGCCGGCGCGACAGCGCGCCCGGGCGGCGGGGCTGGCCGATCCGCGGGCCGGGCGTATCCGCAATCCCGCCTCCCAGAGCGCCCGCTGGACGCTCTTCGACGCAGCGGCCGCGATCGATGCGGCGGCGGCCGCTGCGTCGGTCTCCTGGGGACTTTGCCAGGTGATGGGCTCGCACTGGAAGGCGCTCGGCTATGGCGATGCCGCCGATCTCGCGGCGGCGGCGCGCGCCTCGGCCGAAGGGCAGTTCGAGATCGCGGCGCGGTTTCTCGCCGCCGGACGGCTCGCGGACCGCCTGATCAATGGCGACGTTGCCGGCTTTGCCCGGCGCTACAACGGCCCGGCCTATCGCCGCAATCGCTATGACGAGAAGATCGCCGCCGCCCTGCGCAAGGCGAGAGGCCTGCTGGGTACGGACCCGGCAACAGGCGAGTTGCGCCGCGGGGCGCGCGGCGACCGTGTCCGCCGGCTGCAGGGCGCCCTCGTCGCCCATGGCCACCGCCTCGTCGTCGACGGCATCTTCGGTCCCGGCACCGAGGCCGCGCTGACGGCTTTCCAGGCAGCGCACGGCTTGCCGGTCTCGGCGGCGGCGGATGCCGCGACCGTGGCGCGGCTGGGTGTTTCGGCAAAGCCCTGCGCCAAGGCCCGCTAGCCGGCAGAGCGGCGATCCGCGCCCGGCGTCACTTCCCCGGGCGCATGCGGTCGGGGAGAAACCGGTCGACTTTCGTATCGATCCTGTGGCCGCGGGCGTTCCGGATGCTATGTACTGCAACCGAGATGGTACAAGAATCCGCATTCCCCCCCGCCCTCGACACGACCCGTCACGCCGTCTTTCTGGACTTCGACGGGACGCTGGTCGAGCTCGTCGACGATCCGCAGGCCGTGGCGATGCAGCCCGCTGCCCAACGGGAGCTGGCCGGCCTTGCCCGGAAGCTGGACGGCGCGCTCGCCGTCGTCAGCGGCCGCCGCATCGCCGATCTCGACCGCTTCCTGTCGCCCGACCGCTTTGCCGCGGCCGGCGTCCACGGGCTTGAGCGTCGGCGCAGCCCCGACGGCGCGGTGGAGATGCTGGCCGGTCCGGAGACCCTCGACCCGGTGCGTGACCGCATCGCCAGCGCGGTAGAGTCCGCCCGGCGCCTGCATCTGGAGGACAAGGACACCGCCCTCGTCCTGCATTACCGCACGGCTCCGGACCTGCAGGATCTGGCCGAGCGCATCATGGCGCAGGCGACCGAAGGCCGCGACGACCTCGTCGTCATGCATGGCGACTGCATCGTCGAGGTGCATCCCGCCGGCATGGACAAGGGCAAGGCCGTCGCCGCGATGATGGAGGATGCGCCCTTTGCCGGCCGCATTCCCGTCTATGTCGGCGACGACACGACGGACGAATTCGCGTTGCGCCACGTGCGCAACCAGGGCGGCGTCTCCATCAAGGTGGGCGGCGCCGAGAAGACCAGCGTGGCGGAGTTCCGGCTGCCGGACATCGCCGCCGTTCACGCCTGGATCGCCGCGGCCTCCTGAGGGAGCGCCGGAGGCTGGACCAAACGGCAATCACGACGACGAAGCCGAAGGCGGCTTTGCAACAGGAGACGGGAGACGATGGCGGACGGGCAGCGGCGACTGGTGGCGGTGTCGAACAGGGTCGGTCCCCTCAATGACGAGGGCAAGGCCGGCGGCTTGGCGGTCGGGCTGTCGGACGCGCTGAAGCGGCGCGGTGGCCTGTGGTTCGGCTGGAGTGGCGACACGTCGGAACAGGGGACCTTCAGCGAAGCCCATACCGAGGTGCAGGACAGCGTGTCGATGACCACCATCGACATGAACCAGGAAGAGCTCGAGGGCTTCTATTTCGGCTATGCCAACCGCTCGCTCTGGCCGCTGCTGCACTACCGGCTCGACCTCGCCCAGTTCGACCGGCAGTCGGAACGCGTCTACCGCTCGGTGAACCAGCGTTTCGCCGCCCGGCTGGCGCCCATGCTGGACGACGACGACATCGTCTGGGTCCACGATTATCATTTCTTCTTCCTCGGCTCCGAACTGCGCCAGTGCGGCTTCGAAGGCCGAATCGGCTTCTTCCTGCACATCCCCTTCTGCCCGCCGGAAATCTTCACGGCGCTGCCGGCCAGCCACGACATCGTCCGGGCGATGCTCGCCTACGATCTCGTCGGCTTCCAGACCGACACCGACCGGCGCAATTTCCTCGCCTTCTGCATCCGCGAACTGGGCGGCCAGAAGCTGTCGGACAATCGCATCCGGGTCGGCGACCGGGTGGTGACGGCGCGGGTCTTCCCGATCGGCATCGACGCCCCCGGCTACGAACGGTTCGCCGTGTCGCCGGAAGCCGGCGAGCACGAGGAGATGCTGCGCGACATGGCCGGCGAGCGGCTGCAGATCGTCGGCGTCGACCGGATGGACTATTCCAAGGGCCTGGTGGAGCGCTTCCGCGGCTTCGAGCGGCTGCTCGAGGATTATCCTGAGAACCGCGGCAACGTGCAGTTCCTGCAGGTGGCGCCGCTGTCGCGATCCGAGCTCGGCGCCTATGTCGAGCTGCGGCGCGAGCTGGAGGAACTGGCCGGCCACATCAACGGCCGCTTCGCCACCCTCGACTGGACGCCGATCCAGATCATGACCCGCGGCTTCACCCGCCGGGCGCTGGCCGGCATCTACCGCGCGGCAAGGGTCTGCCTGGTCACGCCGCTGCGCGACGGCATGAACCTCGTCGCCAAGGAATTCGTCGCCGCGCAGGACCCCGACGATCCGGGCGTCCTGGTGCTGTCGCGCTTTGCCGGAGCGCGGGCCGAGCTGCCCGATGCGTTGATCGTCAATCCCTACTCGACCGACGATGTCGCGCGCGCCCTGCAGCGGGCCCTGACCATGCCCTTCGACGAGCGCAAGCGGCGCTGGGAGGGCATGCGCGAGGCGGTCTTCGCCGGCACGTCGGAAATCTGGTGCGACACGTTCATCGAGGCGCTGGAAAACGCCGACGCCAGCCTGCCGGAGGACGCGCCGCAGCCCTGACCTGCACCCGGGGGATGATGACGGGTCAGACGGTGGCGGGCCGCATCCGGATCGCCGCCGCCAGGGCCACCAGGCCGATCCCGAGCACGGCGGCCGATCCGGCCAGCGCCATGTCGTAATTGCCGTCGCCCGCGACGAGGAAGCCGGCGATCAGCGGGCCGAGCATCTGGCCGAGGCCGAAGCCGGCCGTCAGGACGGCAAAGCCGCGACCGCCGAGACCGTGCCGCCCCAGCGGAATGGTCAGCAGCGTGATGGCCATGAAGGTGCCGCCGAAGAGCACCGCGGCGACGAGCGCGGCCGCGCCGGAGTCCGAGACGACCGGCAGCAGGACGCCGACGATCTGCGCCGCATAGGCGGCCATCAGCGCGGCGGAGAAGCCGAAGCGTTCGGCCATGCGCGACCAGAACAGGCAGCTCGGCAGGCCGGCCAGCCCGGCGATGATCCAGACCCAGTCGCCCATGCCCTCCAGCCCCGGTCGCGACTTGACGATCGCGACGATGAAGGTGGCGAAGACCGAATAGCCGAGCCCTTCGCAGCTGTAGTTCAGCATCAGCGGCCAGAACGGCAGCGGTCGTGGCACACGGCGGCGCGGATCGGGCGCCCGCAGGGTGGCGGGCAGATCGCGCTCGCCGATCTCGATGAAGACGATGGGCGCCAGGATCGCCGTCAAGAGGCCCGCCGCCATCCACAGCCCGGCCGAATCGATGAAGGGCGCGGCGAAATGGACCAGCAGCCCCGATCCGGCAATGCCGATGCCGACCCCGCCGAACATCCAGCTCAGCCGGGCTTCGGCGCCGATCGCGGCGAGGGCCTCGGCGACCATGCCGGCCGCGGCGATCATCGCGAAGGCGCTGGCGAGGCCCGAGACGGTGCGCAGGACCAGCCAGAGCGCCAGATCGTCGGTCATCCCCATGGCGAAGGTGGTGACGATGCTGGCGACGATGCCGATCCGGAAGGCGGCGAGCCGCGGGGCGCCCCGGCTGATGAAGGTCGCCATCAGCGAGCCGGCGAGATAGCCGGCAAAGTTCGCTGCCGCGACGATGCCGGCGATGTCCGGTCCGAAGCCGTAATCGCGCTGCATCAGGGGCAGCAGGGGCGTGTAGTAGAAGCGGCCGACGCCCATAACGATGGCCAGCGTCAGGAAACCGCCGAGGAGCATTCGATTGGTCGGGTGCATGTCACGCACTGGTCGTCGGGTGTGAGCACGGCGCTCGGTTCGCCGCTTGTAGGCCATATGGCCGGCTGACGATATGCCCGCCGGCGCATGCCCCCCTCGCCGCCGCTGCATGGCCGTCTTGCGCGCGGGTGCCCTGAATTCGTCCCGCCTCGTCGGAATCCGGTGCACGTGCCCTAATTGGGGGCGTGACAAACCCTGATGCGAGGACGGCATGGACGATCAGAGCGGCAAGCGGCGCCTCGAAGCGCTCGACATGAGCGCCAAGCTGGGCAGCAAGGAATACGATGCCCGGCTCGAGGCCGTGCAGCTTCGCTTCCGACAGATCCAGCAGGCCTATCTGAACAGCAAGGAGAAGGCCGTCGTCGTCTTCGAGGGATGGGACGCGGCCGGCAAGGGTGGCGCGATCCGCCGCATGGCCGCCGTCATGGATCCGCGCGGCTTCAAGGTCTGGCCGATCGCCGCCCCGACGCCGACCGAGCTGTCGCATCATTACCTGGCGCGGTTCTGGTCGCGCCTTCCGGCCAAGGGCGAGATCGCCGTCTTCGACCGCTCCTGGTACGGCCGCGTGCTGGTCGAGCGGGTGGAAGGCTTTGCCAGCGAGCCGGAATGGCGCCGGGCCTATGACGAGATCAACGGCTTCGAGAAGCTGCTGGTCGACGACGGCGTGAAGATCGCCAAGATCTTCCTCTATATCGACCGCGACGAGCAGCTCGACCGCTTCGAGCGGCGCCTGCACGACCCGCTGAAGCGCTGGAAGCTGTCCTACGAGGATTTCCGCAATCGCGACAAATGGGACGAGTATCTGACGGTTGCCGACGACATGCTGGATCGCACCGATACGGCCGCCGCGCCCTGGACGGTGATCGCCGCCAACAGCAAGAAATATGCGCGGGTCACCGCTCTGGTGACCATCGCAGACCGGCTGTCGGCCGGGGTGAACCTCGCACCGGCCGAGCTGGACCCGGAGCTCGAGAAGCGCTTCACCGCTGAGATCGCGGCGGCAAAGCCCGGCTGACCGGGTAAGCCGCGATGGCGACGCGAGCGGCGTCTAGGGCAGGATCTTCTTCAGCGCCTGGTCGATCAGCGCGTTGGCGATCTGCATCCGGGTCGTCGCCTGGACGGGAAAGTCGTGGCCGTAGCCGTCGGGATGATTGCGCCGGGCAAAGCTGCGGCGCACGCCCTGCAGTTCGGCGGCCGTCATGCCCGGGCGCAGGCCGAGTTCATCGAGGATCACTGCCGGATCGACGCTCGGCGGCTGCGCCGCGTCGGGCAGATCCATCGGCTCCGGCGTCACCGGCTTCTTGCGGGCGCTCCCGGCCGTAGCCGAGCGAGGCGGAACGATGCGGGCGAAGGCCGACCAGAATCCCGGCGAACTGCGAGGACCCGCGCCATTCTGGGCCAGTGCGGCTTCAGCGGTGGCGACCTCGTCGAGGATCTGTTCAAAACTTGGGGCAGGCATCGTCGGTCACTCGGTTCATTGCGTGCCGATCGTCGCCGGAACCGATGAAGCGCCCGTTAAATGGGCGATACCCGTGTCCCGTAATGGTTATCGGGACCTGTTCCGCCGATCGTCAAAGACGAAACACGCGGCGGCGACGGAAGTTGCGACGTTCCCTCAATGCTGGGGCAATAGCCGGCAACATGGTTACCGCCGGGTTCACGGATTCGCACATGAGCGCGCATGCGCGGGGAACCGGACCGCGGGGTCCGGCGTTGCTGCCTGCCTTCTTACCCAGGAAACCTGATTCATGATCGACTCGCCCAGGCAGTCCGCCCCGCAAGTGCAGCAGCGCGCCGTGGTCCGCGAAGGGCGGCCCTTCCCTCTGGGCGCCACGTGGGATGGTCTCGGCGTCAACTTCGCCATCTTCTCGGCCAATGCTACCAAGGTCGAACTCTGCCTGTTCGACGACGACGGCGTCACCGAGCGCGAGCGGATCGAACTGCCCGAATATACCGACGAGGTCTGGCACGGCTATCTGCCGGAAGCGCGTCCGGGCACCGTCTACGGCTTCCGCGTCCACGGCCCCTACGAGCCCGAGGCCGGCCACCGCTTCAACGCCAACAAGCTGCTGATCGACCCCTATGCCAAGCAGCTGGTGGGCAATCTGGAATGGGGTCCGGAGCTGTTCGGCTACCAGCTCGACCATGCCGACAAGGATCTGTCCTTCAACGACCAGGACAGCGCGCATCTGATGCCCAAGTGCCGGGTCATCGATCCGGCCTTCACCTGGGGCTCTGCGACCCATCCCATGGTGCCGTGGGAGCGCACGATCACCTACGAGATGCATGTGAAGGGCTTCACCAAGCTCAACACCCGCATTCCCGAGGCCGAGCGCGGCACCTTCGCCGGTCTCGCCCATGCGCGCGTCGCCGAATATCTGCGGGCGCTCGGCGTCACCTCGGCCGAGCTCCTGCCGATCCATGCCTTCGTCGACGACAGCTACCTGATCGAGAAGGGGCTGAAGAACTACTGGGGCTATAACAGCCTCGCCTTCTTCGCCCCAGCGCCGCGCTACCTCCAGACGCCGTTCGTCAACGAATTCAAGGAGATGATCAACCAGTTCCACAATGCCGGCATCGAGGTGATCCTCGACGTGGTCTACAACCACACCGCCGAAGGCAACGAACTGGGCCCCACGCTCTCCCAGAAGGGCATCGACAACGCCAATTACTACCGGCTGCTGCCCGACCAGAAGCGCTACTACATCAACGACACCGGCACCGGTAACACGGTGAACCTGTCGCATCCGCGGGTGCTGCAGATGGTGGCGGATTCGCTGCGCTACTGGGTCAACGAAATGCGCGTCGACGGCTTCCGCTTCGACCTCGCCACGATCCTCGCCCGCGAGCCGCACGGCTTCGACGAGGGCGGCGGCTTCCTCGACGTGTGCCGCCAGGACCCGGTGCTGAGCCGCGTCAAGCTGATCGCCGAGCCGTGGGACATCGGCCCGGGCGGCTATCAGGTCGGCCAGTTCCCGCCGGGCTGGGCCGAGTGGAACGACAAGTTCCGCGACACGGTCCGCTCCTACTGGAAGGGCGACGACGGCGTGCTGCCGGAGTTCGCCCGCCGCATCTCGGGTTCGGGCGACCTGTTCAACAGCCGCGGCCGCAAGCCGTGGGCGAGCGTCAACTTCATCACCGCCCATGACGGCTTCAACCTGAACGACCTCGTCTCCTACAACGACAAGCACAACGAGGCGAATGGCGAGGACAACAACGACGGCCATTCCAACAACCATTCCTGGAACCACGGCGTCGAGGGTCCGACCGACGATCCGGAGATCCAGGAGCTGCGCGAGCGCCAGAAGCGCAACATGCTGGCGACGCTGCTCCTGTCCCAGGGCACGCCGATGATCCTGGCGGGCGACGAGTTCGGCCACACCCAGGACGGCAACAACAATTCCTACGCCCAGGACAACGAGATCAACTGGCTGGACTGGAACAACATCAGCAAGGACGGCCGGGCGCTGCAGGAGTTCACGCGCAAGCTGATCGCCGTGCGCCGCGCCTATCCGATCCTGCATCGCGGCCGCTTCCTCGTCGGCGAGTACAACGAGGAACTGGACGTCAAGGACGTGACCTGGCTGTCGCCCACCGGCGACGAGATGGCGCAGGAGCAGTGGGACGAGGAGGGTGCGAAATGCTTCGGCATGCTGCTCGACGGCCGTGCCCAGCCGACCGGCATCAAGAAGCGCGGCGACGACGCCACGCTGCTGATCATCACCAATTCCTACCACGACGTGGTGGAGTTCACACTGCCCGAGGTGCCGGAAGGCAAGCGCTGGGTCTGCCTGATCGACACCAACACGCCGGATCGCACCGACGTGCCGTCCTTCAAGTTCGGTGAGGTCTTCGAGGTGACCGGGCGCTCGCTGCTCGTCTTCGTCCTCAGCCAGGAAGACCGGCAGCCGAAGAACCTGCGCGAGGCGATCGGCGCCATCCTCGACATCAAGGAGCGGCCGCTGGACATCTCGCGGCCCTGACGGCGGCGCGGGCCACGGCTCGTCGCATCAATCCGGCTCGTTCGCGCCCTCCGGCGCGTGCGGGCCGGTGTCGTTCTTGGCGCCCTTTGCGGCGTTCGGATCGTAGGTGACGAAGAAGGTCCAGATCGCCCAGACCGCCGCGGCGGCGGTGACGATGCCCCAGAAGGACGCGGCGTGGAACCACTCCAGCGCCGACCAGCCGATCAGCGACGCGACCAGGCAGACCCGCACCCAGAGCGGGCGATAGAACGGGTGCGCGGCCTCGTTGCTGCTCATCATCCGGGTGAAGTCCTCATCGCCGCCGTATCGTGACAGGGAGGCCGGCAGAACCGGCCCCCGCGTCATCCACCATAGCCGAGCGCCGCCGGCAGGGCGAGGGTGAGCTGGGGAACGTAGGTTACCAGCAGCAGCACCACGACCAGCGGAATCAAGAACGGCACCAGCGCACGGGCGAGCTGCGTGACCGGCAGCTTGGCGACGTCCGCGACCACGAAGAGGCACAGCCCCACCGGTGGCGTGATCAGGCCGATCATCAGGTTCAGCACCATGACGACACCGAGATGCAGCGGGTCGATGCCGAGCAGCGTCGCCGATGGCAGCAGCACCGGGGCGAGCATGATGATCACAGGTGCGGAGGCCATGAAGCAGCCGAGAACGAATAGGATGAGGTTCACCAGCAGGAGGAAGACCCACGGTTCGGCGGAGAAGCCGATGATCGATTCGGCCAGATGGATCGGAACCTGCTCGGCGGTCAGGATCCAGCCGAGCAGTGCGCTGGCGGCGATGATGAACAGGACGTTGGCCGAGCTGCGCGCGGTCTCCATCACCAGTTCCGGCACGTCGCTCCAGCGCACGGTGCGATAGACGAACTTGCCGAGGATGAAGGCGTAGAGAACCGCGAAGGCGCCTGCCTCGGTCGGGGTGAAGACGCCGCCCAGAATGCCGCCGATGATGATCACCGGGGTCATCAGGGCGAGGAAGGCGTGGACGAAGGATGCGCCGAGTTCGCCGAAGCCGAAGGGCTGCGAGCGGCCATAGCCCCGCTTCATCGAATAGAACGCCACCATCACCATCAGCGCGGCGCCCATCAGGAGGCCGGGCACCAGTCCGGCCGCGAAGAGCCCGCCGATGGAGACGCCGGCGGTCAGGCCGTAGATGACGAAGGAGATGCTGGGCGGGATGATCGGCCCGATGGTCGAGGAGGCGGCGGTCAGGGCGGCGGCGAATTCGACATCGTAGCCGTCCTCCTTCATCGCCTTGATCTCGATCTTGCCGAGCCCGCCGGCGTCCGCCACGGCCGAGCCGGACATGCCGGCAAACAGCATGCTGGCGACGACGTTCACATGGCCGAGGCCGCCGGGCACGGCGCCGACGATCGCCTTGGCCAAGCGGAAGATGCGGTCGGTGATGCCGGCATGGTTCATCAGCTCGGCCGCCAGCATGAAGAACGGGATCGCCAGCAGCGGGAAGGAATCGATGCCGGTCGCCACGCGCTGGGCCGCGATCAGCGGGTCCATGCCCATGACCAGCACCACGTAGCCGAGGCCGACGACCACCATGACGGCGGCGATCGGCATGCCGGCCGCCAGCAGCAGGAAGAAGACGAGAAGATAGGTCATTACTGATCCCTCAGATCGCGGGATGCGGTCGGATCGTCGGGACGGACCTCGCCACGCAGGGCGTAGCGGGCATCATGGACCGCGTGGATCACAAGGTGCAGGACGAGAATGCCGACGCCGGCCGGCAGGCTGAGATAGATCGCCGAATAGGGGATCTTCAGTGCCGTCGAGGTCTGGTTGGCCGCCAGCCCCATCAGGCGGATGCCGAGCCAGGCGAGATAGGCGAAGCCGAGCGCCGCGATCAGCTGCATCAGCGCCGAGAGCGCAAGGCGCAGGCGCGGCGGGGCGAGGACGAGAAAGGCGTCGACCTTCATCAGGCGGCGCCCGGCGGCCAGATGCGCCGCCGTCATGAAGGTCACCCAGAACAGCGAGATCTGGGCGACCTCCTCGGTCCAGCCGAGGGAATAGCCAAAGAAATAGCGCGAGATGACCTGCAGCCAGGCCGACGAGACCATGGCGAGAAAGGCGAGGATGATGACGAACGCGACCAGCCGGTTGAGCAGGGCGAGCGCGCGCGCCGGGCCCGGCCGGTCGGCAGTGGACAGGGACATGGTTCGCCTCTCAAGCGGTCGCGGATATGTCTCAGACAAGCATTCGGCGGCGCGCGGCATGCCGGAGCCGCCGCGCGCCGCCGACAGGCATCACATGGATTTGGCGGCTTCGAACACGTCGTTGCCGATGACCTCGCGATAGGCCTCGTGGACCTCTTCGGCGCGTTCCTTGAAGCCCGAGACGTCCGGGTCCTCGACGATGGTCATGCCCTTTTCACGCAGCAGCGCGACATACTCGCCGCTGATCTTGCTCATCTTCTCGGCATGCCGGGTCTCGGCATCGGCTGCCGCGTCGACGATGACCTGACGGTGCTCCTCGCTGAGGCTGTCGAGGAAGCTCACGCTGGCATTCAGGAAGAGCCGCGTCTGCATGTGGTTGGTCAGGGACAGATTGCCGGCGACCTCGTAGATCTTCCAGTCATGCATGACCTCGATCGGGTTCTCCATGCCGTCGACCGTGCCGGTCTTCAGCGCCAGGAAGAATTCCGACGAGGACAGCGGCGTCGGCTGCACGCCGAAGGCCCGCCAAGTGTCCATGTAGATGTCGATGCGCGGCACCCGGATCTTCAGGCCCTGGATGTCGTCGACCGAATTCACCTCGGTCTCCTTGGTGGACAGGATGCGCGGGTTGCGGTTGAGGAAGGCGAGCGTGCGCACGCCGGCCTGTTCGGCCATGTCCTCGGTCCAGCCCTTGGCGGTGTCGCTGGCGAGGAACGCGTTGAGGTGGTCCTGGTCGCGCCAGAAGAAGGGCAGGTTGATGATCGACCATTTCGGGTAGAAGTTCGAGACGATCTCGCCGTTGAGGGCGAGCTGGGTCAGTCCGCCCTGGAGCTGCTCGAACACCTCGCGGTCCTTGCCGAGGGTGGAGTTCGGGAAGATCTTGACGGTGATCTCGCCGCCGGTCTCCTCCTTCACCTGCTCGGCGAACTCGACCAGCGTCTCGTGGCGCGGATCGTTGATCGGTGCGAGATGCGCCAGATTGATCTCGCGGGCATCAGCCTGCGCCGTCAGCGCACCGCCCAGAAGCAAGGCCATCGCGGCCGTCATCATCTTCATGGTCATCTCTCCTCCCTAGAGCCAGTGGACCGCACATGCGAAGAGCGGACCGGCACGATGGGTGCCGCTGGCCGCCTTCGCGCTCCTCGCGATCCGGCCGCACTATGCTCGCATGCCAGCGCATTCGTCAATGCATACGCTAGATTGTACGGAAAGAATGCGCAGTGACAGGCCGGGAGATCCGGCGCTGAGACATATTCACTTTGAGGTTCCGGAGGCGATTGGGCGAGCGCCATGATTGATCGGCGATCATCGCGTGATGTGTCCGTCGCTTACACCGAACGTATGGTGACGGACCGCCCCTCAGGCGCAGGCGGCGGCCTCCGCCATCGACGCCCGAGCGGCATCAACCGGTCGCTCAGTCGCGGTTCCGGATCCGCGAGAACGCACGCCCCAGCCAGGCGTTCTGCCGTTGGCGCAGGCGGCGATAGGCCGGCAGCTGGACCAGCACCATCAGGACAATGGCGAGGATCAGGATCAGGCTGACCGGACGGGTGAAGAAGCCGGTGACATCGCCCTGCCCCACCATCAGCGCGCGGCGCAGGTTGGTATCGGCCATTGGCCCGAGGATCACCCCGATGACCAGCGGCGCGATGGGATAATCCATCTCGGTCAGAAGGTAGGCGGCGAGCCCGACGAGCACCATCAGGTAGAGATTGAAGACGCTGAGGCCGAGCGCATAGGAGCCGAGGACACTGATCACGGCGACGACCGGCATGAACAGGGTCACCGGGATGCTCAGCACCCGCACCACCTGGCGGGCGAGGAAAATGCCGTTCAGCCACATGGCGAGCGAGGCCAGCACCATGATCGCGGCCAGTTCGGTCAGGAAGGTCGGACGCTCGATGGAGACCATCGGCCCCGGCGTCAGGCCGTGCAGCATCAGCGCGCCCAGCAGCATGACCGCCGGCGGGCTGCCGGGAATGCCGAGCGTCACCAGCGGGATCAGCGCACCGCCGATGCAGGCATTGTTGGCGGTTTCGGCGGAGATCAGGCCGACCGGCTCGCCCTTGCCGAACTCCTCCGGTGTCTTCGACATGCTCTTGGCGGTGCCGTAGGAGACCCAGCCGGCGATGTCCTCGCCGATGCCGGGCACCGCGCCGATGCCGACGCCGATCAGGCCGGACCGCACGATATGGCGGAGATTGCCGAAGATGGTGCGGAAATCGGGCAGCACCCGGCCGACTTTCTGGATCGGGCCGGCGACGTGGCGCTCCTGCAGCGACCGGATGATCTGCGGCACGGCGAAGGCGCCGATCAGCACCGGCACCACCTCGAGGCCGGAATCGAGCTCCGGCAGGCCGAAGGTGAAGCGCGGAAAGAACATCAGGAGGTCGCGCCCGACGGTCGACAGCGCAAGACCGATGAAACCGGCGATCCAGCCCTTCAGGACCAGGTCCGGGCTGGTCAGGGTGCCGGAAATCAGGATGCCGAACAGGGCCAGGACGAAGAATTCGTAGGAGGTGAACTGCAGCGCCAGTTCGACGATCAGCGGCGCCGAGACGACCAGCGCCAGCATGCCGATGACGGTGCCGATGAAGGAGGCGGTGGTGGTCAGCCCCAGCGCGCGGCCGCCATCGCCGCGCCGCGCCATCGGATAGCCGTCGAGGGCCGAGGCGGCGGAGGCGGCCGTGCCGGGAATGTTCATCAGGATGGCGGAATAGGAGCCGCCATAGACCGCGCCGACATACATGGACAGGAGCGCGATCAGCGCGACGTCGAGGTCGAAGCCGTAGGTCAGCGTCGCCAGGAGCCCGACGCCGAGGGTCGCCGTCAGACCGGGCAGCGCCCCGAAGACGATCCCCA
This sequence comes from Aurantimonas sp. DM33-3, assembly GCF_014334315.1. Taxonomy (NCBI): domain Bacteria; kingdom Pseudomonadati; phylum Pseudomonadota; class Alphaproteobacteria; order Hyphomicrobiales; family Aurantimonadaceae; genus Aurantimonas; species Aurantimonas sp. DM33-3. Next base: position 399,608 of record NZ_JACSGS010000002.1, read on the forward strand.
GAAGGCTAGATCCGATGAGGAGCGCCCAGTTGGACGGGCTCGCCAGGAGCGTGCCGAGGGCCGTGAAGAACGAGCCGAAGGTGTCGAGGAGCCACATGGAGATCGCCTAGAAACTGGAGCGGAGCAGCGCCCGGACTTGGTCGCTCGCCACGATCGTCAGCCCCTCGTGGGGTAGCGGCACCAGGAGCCCGTATTTGAAGACGATGTCCAGGATCAGCGGCGCGAGCAGACTGAGGCCGACGCATTGCCTTGCATGGCGCGCGGCATCCTTCGGCATGCGGGTGGCGCGCAGAAGCGCGGCGCAGGCGGCTAGGACGGCCAGCCAGATCAGCGCGTCGACGATCAGCGCGGCAGGCGTCCGCACGCCGGTCTCCAGGCCGAGGAGCGCCGCTCCGCCGACTGCCAGGGACACGCCGAAGAACAGCGCCAGGATGAGCCGGGTCGCAGGGGCCGCGGTCAGGTGGAAGAGCGTCGTGAAAGCCAGGAGGAACAGCGCCGTTGCGGCGATGAAGTCGACCCGCGGCACGAGGGCGTAGACATAGAAGACGATGAGCGCGGCGATCAGCCAGAAGGTGGCGCTGCGCTCGGACAGGCGGCCGGGCGCCATCCGCCGCATCGACGCCAGCGCCGCGGCCGCCCCGCCGGCGCGCCGGGCGCGGGCCAGCAGCATCAGGCTCAAGACGATCAGGCCGGTGGCGACGATGAGCGGAAACAGCGCCGGTGACACGTACCAGGCGTTGCGCACGCCGGCGTAGCTGCCCTGTAGGGGGTAGGTCAGCGACCGAACCAGCATCGCCGTGGCGGCGGCCAGAATGGCGAGCCCGGCCCAGAAATCGGCGCGGGCGTCCTTCAGCGAGCGATCTCGATCCATGCCCTGCGGCACTCCTCACATTCCCGGAAAGGCCGGGGGCAAGCGGTCTGGCCGCATCGCCCCCGGTGATGGTCCTGTCGGGTCTGCCGGTTACGGGCGCGGAATCCCCAGCTTTTCCGGGCTGACCGTCGCCGCGCCGAGATCCTCGAGCGTCCAGGCGAACAGCGATTCCAGCCGGTTCATCTCGGCACTCGCCTCTTCGCCGGTGAGGCCGGACAGGGTGTAGTGATTGTCCGCCGCCCATTCGACGACCGCGTCGGTGGCCATGGCCGCATCGAAGGCGCTGACCAGCTTGGCCTTGACGTCGTCGGGCGTGTCGGCCCGCACGGCGAGGCCGATGGCCTGCTTGACCGGCAGCGTCTCGGTCAGGCCCGGATAGGCGTCGAAGGCCGACGGCACGGTGCCGATGTCGGGAAGCTCCGTGGCATCCGCCACCAGCATGGCGAGCGGCCGCAGACGCTTGGCCTGGATGAGCTGCTGCTGCTCGGCGAGCGAGGTGACGACCAACGTGACCTCGCCGGAAATTGCCGCATTCTGGGCCGGGGCCGAGCCGGTATAGGGAATGAAGTTGAACTCCGTCCCCGTTCCCTTCTGCAGGGCCAGGAGGTTCAGATGGTGGATCGAGCCGGCCGCACTGGCGCCGGCGCGAATGGTGCCGGGAGCCTCCTTGGCGGCGGCGATGAGCTCGTCGAGGGTCTGGTACGGGGCGTTCGCCGAGACCGAGATGATTTCCGGCGAGCCGCCGACGAGGAAGAAGTCCCAGACGTCCATGCGCTGGTCCCAGCCGCCCTGGATGCCGGCGGTGACAACGGATTCCGAAATGCCGGCCAGCGTGTAGCCGTCGGCGGGCTGCGAATGGACGTAGCTCATGCCGACCGAGCCGCCGACGCCGCCGGTGCGGTTGGAGACGTTGATATTGACGCCCAGCCCGTCCTGCATCTCCGCCGAAATCAGCCGGTTCAGCGTGTCGGTTCCGCCGCCGGCGGCCCAGACGACGACGTTGGAGATGTCGCGATCCGGGTAGTCCTGCGCCATTGCGGGCATTGCGAGGGCCCCGGCCAGCAGCGCTGCCGCGCCTGCAGTTTTCCAGTCAAGCATCTGATTTTCCTCCCATGAGACGTTCCACTCGGTATTCCTCCGACCTCCCAGTCGGAGCAATCTCGGCACATTGTATGCGCTTATGTATTAGTCTACTGATAAGGTACTGCTCTTTTATATCCTTGTCGAGGTCGCCTGATGCTCAGTCTTTCCGGGATCGCTTTTCACGGCCACGGGCTGAACCGTCCGGAATGCGTCCTTGCCCATGCGTCAGGGCTTTTGATCACCGCCGACTGGACCGGTGGCGGCGGCGTCTCGATCATCGAGCCGTCGGGGCGGGTCAGCCGGCATCTGGCGCAGAACCCGCCCCGGCCGCTGCGACCGAACGGCATCGCGCTGGAGCGCGGCGGCAGCCTGTTGTTGACCGAGCTCGGCGTCGACACCGGCGGCGTGTGGCGGCTTCACCCGGACGGCACGGTGGACCCGGTGCTGCTGGAGGTGGACGGCACGCCGCTGCCGCCGTCCAATTTCGTGCATCTGGATGCGGCCGGCCGCATGTGGGTGACGGTCAGCACGCGCATGAATCCGCGCCATCTGGCGGCGCGCGGCGACGTCGCCGACGGCTTCATCGTCCTCGTCGAGAACGGAGATGCGCGCATCGTCGCCGACGGGATCGGCTTCAGCAACGAATGCCTCGTCTCCCCCGACGGCCGCCATCTCTATATCAACGAGACCTTCACCCGGCGCCTCACCCGCTTCACCATCGTGGAGGGCAAACTGGAGGCGCGGCACGTGGTGGCGCAGTTCGGCCCCGGCACCTATCCCGATGGCATGACCTTCGACGCGGAAGGCTGTCTGTGGATCACCAGCATCGTCAGCAACCGGGTCATCCGGGTCAGCCCCGACGGCGACCAGACCCTGATGCTGGAAGACTGCGATGCCGGTCACGTCGCCTATGTCGAGGCGGCCTATGCGTCGAAGACCATCGAGCGCTCGCATCTCGACACGATGAAGAGCCAGAAGCTGCGGGCGATCTCCAGCCTCGCCTTCGGCGGGCCCGACCTTCGGACCGCCTATCTCGGCTGCCTGCAGGGCGAGGCGATCGCCAGTTTCGAGAGCCCGGTGGCCGGTCTTGCGCCGCTGCACTGGTCGCTGCCGATCGAGGCGCTGGAGCGGCGGATCGCCGACCTGCCGACCGTCGCCCCGAACCCGTCCTGATCCTGAACGCCGAGGAGCCCGAGACCCATGAGCACACTGCGCGTTGCGACCATCGGCGCCGGCTATTTCAGCCGTTTCCACCATGATGCCTGGTCGCGCATCGAGGACGCCACGCTGGTCGCAATCTGCGACCAGGATGCGGCAAGGGCGCAGGACTATGCCGAGCGCTTCGCCGTGCCCGCGGTCTATACCGATGTCGACGCGATGCTCGAGGCCGAGCGCCCCGATCTCGTCGACATCATCACGCCGCCGCACACCCATCTGGATCTGATCCGCAAGACAACGGCGCGCCGCATTCCGACGATCTGCCAGAAGGCCTTCTGCACCAGCGTCGCGGAAGCCGAAGAGGCGACGCGGATCGCCGCCGAGGCGGACACCATGCTGGTGGTGCACGAGAATTTCCGCTTCCAGCCCTGGCACCGCGAGATCCGCCGCCAGATCGAGGCCGGACGGATCGGCAGCGTCTACCAGGCCAGCTTCCGCCTGCGGCCCGGCGACGGGCAGGGGCCGCGGGCCTATCTCGATCGCCAGCCCTATTTCCAGAAGATGGAGCGCTTCCTCGTCCACGAGACGGCGATCCATTTCGTCGACACGTTCCGCTACCTCTTCGGCCCGGTCGAGGCGGTGATGGCACGGCTGGTGCACCTCAATCCGGCGATCGTCGGCGAGGATGCCGGCATCATCCTGTTCGAGTTCGCGAACGGCGCGCGGGCCATGCTGGACGGCAACAGGCTGGGCGACCATCAGGCCGACGACCGCCGCCTGACCATGGGCGAGATGCTGGTCGAGGGCTCGGACGGCACGATCCGGCTCGACGGCTACGGACGGCTGTTCTTCCGCGCCTTCGGCAGCAATGACGAGAGCGAGATCGCCTATGAGCGCAACATGGAGGGGTTCGGCGGCGACAGCGTTCTCGCCCTGCAGCGCCATGTGGTGGACCATCTCCTGCGCCAGACACCTGTCGTCAACGCGGCAGCGGACTATCTGGCCAATCTGCGGATCGAGGCGGCGATCTATGCCTCCGCCCGCGACGGAATGCTAAAGACGGTCCAAGATGATTCTCATGCGGAAGGTGCCTTGTGACAGTGGCAACAGAGACTGGAACGCCCGCTTCCGTCGCGGAGGAGCGGATCTCCTATGCCGAGCGTGCGTATCGTGAGATCCGCAGGCTGATCCTGAACAACGAGATGCCTGCCGGCACGCACGTCCTGGAAAAGGAACTGTCGGTTCTTCTGGAGATGAGCCGCACGCCGATCCACGAAGCCATGATCCGCCTCGCCGAGGAAGGCATGGTCGAGATCAAGCCGCGGCACGGCATGCGCGTCCTGCCGGTCTCGGCCGACGACATGCAGGAAATCTACCAGATCCTGACAGCGCTGGAGTCGGAGGCAGCCGAGGAGATCGCCCGCGAGGGCGTCGCCGACGAAGCGATGAAGGCCATGCGCCAGGCGGTGGACGACATGGATGCCGCGCTCAAGAGCGACGATCTCCTGGCCTGGGCGCAGTCCGACGATCATTTCCATCGCCTGTTGATGGAAAACTGCCCGAACCGGCGCCTGCGGGCACTGGTCTCGCAGTTCCTCGCCCAGTCGCACCGGGTCCGCATGCTCACCTTGCGCCTGCGCCCCAGGCCGGTGGGGTCGAACGAGGACCACGAAGCGCTGCTCGATGCGATCGAGCGCCGGGACGCCGATGCTGCCCGGCAGATCCACCGCGAACATCGCTTCCGCAACGGCCGCATGCTGGTCGGCCTGCTGCGCGACTACGGCCTGACCCAGCTCTAGCCGCCAAGGAACGACGCACGGACCAGCGGCTGACCGTTCGAAGAGAATGGGCGTGGCTTGCCCCCTCGCCCGCCACGCCCCGTCGCAGCCGGGCGATCAGCCCGACGCGCCAGCCAGAAGCGTGAGCTCGGTCACGCGCTTGCCCGTCACCATGTCCCGCGACGCCGCGTCGAAGGTCTGGAAATGCGACGAGGCCAGATGGGCGTCGAACGCTGAGCGATCGTCATAGACTTCGTAGAGGACGATCCCGTAGGCGTCGCCGGGCCGGGCGCAGACGTCGAAGACACGGCAGCCGGGCTCGTCCAACAGCGAGCGGCGGGCGTTCTCGACGATCAGCTTTTCGAAGGCCGGACCGGACCCGGCGGCAACCGCGAATTCCACGAGAATGACGTAGGGCGCAGCGGCGGCCGCTTTGGCTTCGCTCATTTGGCAGCCTCGATTTCAGCGATGACCGCGCGGGTGATGTCCGCGGTGCCGTTGCTGCCGCCGAACTCGAAGGGCCGGATGCGCTCGGCATAGGCCTTGTCGATCGCCGCCTCCAGGATCAGCGACGCATCGGTCAGCGCGTCCAGCTTGTGGCGGGCGCCCAGCCAGTCAAGCATCATCGCGGTCGACAGCAGCATGGCGGTCGGATTGGCCTTGCCGGTGCCCACGATGTCCGGCGCACTGCCATGGCTCGGCTGGAACAGCGCATGCTCGTCGCCGATCTCGGCGCAGGGCGCCAGCCCCATGCCGCCGACGAGGCCGCCGCCGAGGTCGGAGATGATGTCGCCGAACATGTTCTCCATGACCATGACGTCGAAGTCCCAGGGCTTGCGGATCAGGTCCAGCGCCGTCGCGTCGACATAGGCGGAATCGGCGTCCACGCCAGGGAAGTTCACCGCCCGCTCGTGGAAGATCTTGCGGAAGAAGGCCATGGCGACGAAGACGTTCGACTTGTCGACGCAGGTAACGCGGCCGGTCTTGCCGCGCAGCCGCTGGCGCCGCTCCGCGAGGCGGAAGGAGAAGTCGAACAGCATCTCGGAGGTCGACCGCGTGATGACCATGGTCTCGCGGGCGACCTTGTCGTCCTCGACCGTGCCCTTGCCGCGGGAATAGAACAGCCCCTCGGTGGATTCGCGAATGATGACGAGGTCGATGTCCTTGGCGCGCGGATCGGCCAGCGGGCTCGGCGTGTTGGGCAGATGGCGGACCGGGCGGACGCCGGCATAGAGGCCGAATTCCCGGCGCATCTCCAGATGCGGGGCGATCTCGGTGCCGTCCGGATAGCGGATGTCGGGAAGGCCCATGGCGCCGAACAGGATCGCGTCGCAGGACCTCGTCGCGTCGGCGGCCTCATCGGTCAGGGCGATGCCGGTTTCCTTGTAATATGCCGCGCCGCCCGGATGCTGGTGGCGCGCCAGACGGAAGCCGCAACGTGCCTCCAGAGCGTCCAGAACCGCCAGACCGCTGTCCATCACCTCGACCCCGATCCCGTCACCGGGAAGGACCACGATCTCCAGATCACTCATTCGGACACTCCTGTCGCCACTCAATCCTCGCGATCAGGCCTAGCCCCATTCAATGAATGCGTCAATGCATGCATTATTGTAGCGGTCGCGAATCTCGAGCTTGGCGCGCCTGTCGATCGCGCCTGATTGCGTTTGGTTAGCCGGATTCAGCAACGCCCCGAAGCTGTTGGGTCGGGACGCATGCCTGCGGGCAACAGGTGGGAAGGCACGTGAACGGCAAGCCGCCGGGACCACTCCACAGCAGCGCTTGGGCGCCCACGAGGCAAATCGCAAATGAAGGAGGCAGCTGCCGGGCCGTGCTGCACGGGGGCTGCCCGATGGTCCGCCGGCGCTACGAGGAGCGCCGGCGGGCCTTGATCTGTTACTCCGCGGCCTCCCGGCTGGTCGCGGGCGCGACGATGCGGGCGGCGCAGTATTTGAACTCCGGGATCTTGCCGAAGGGATCGAGCATCGGGTTGGTCAGCATGTTGGCCGGGCTCTCGTTGAAGCAGAACGGCATGAAAACCATGCCGTCGGCGACCTCCCGGTCGGCCCGCAGGATGGCCTCGACCGTGCCGCGCCGCGTCTCGATCGCGATCATCTCGCCCTGTTGCAGGCCCCTGCGACCGATCTCGCGCGGGTTCATTGAGGCGATGCCCTGGGGCTCGATGGCGTCCAGCACCCCGGCCCGGCGGGTCATGGCGCCGGTGTGCCAGTGTTCGAGTAGCCGGCCCGTGGTCAGCACGAGCGGATAGTCCGCGTCGGGCACCTCGTCCGGCGGCAGCAGATCGGCCGGCACGATGCGGCCGCGGCCGTCGGCGGTCGGGAAGCTGGTCGAGAAGATGATCTCGTTGCCCGGCTGGTCGGGACCGTCGGCCGGGTAGATGACCGATTCCTCCCGTTCGACGCGCTCCCAGGAGATATGCTTCAGCGACGGCATCACCGCCGCCATCTCCGTATAGACCTCCGAGACATGGCCGTAATTCCAGTCGAGGCCGATGCGGCGGGCAAGGTCGATGATGATATCGAGATCCTGCCGGGCCTCGCCCGGCAGGTCGAGCGCCGGCCGGCCGATCTGCACCTGCCGGTTGGTGTTGGTGAAGGTGCCGAGCTTTTCCGCATGGACCGAGGCCGGCAGCACCACGTCGGCATGCCAGGCGGTCTCCGTGAGGAAGATGTCCTGCACCACCAGATGCTCGAGCTTGGCCAGCGCGCCGCGGGCATGAGCCTGGTCGGGATCCGACATGGCCGGATTCTCGCCCATGACGTACATGCCCTTGATGACGTCGTCATGGATCGCGTCGATGATCTCGACGACGGTCAACCCGGTCTTGGGGTCGAGCGTCTGGCCCCAGAAATTCTCGTAGGTCCCCCGGATGTCGGGATTCTCGACGGATTTGTAGTCGGGATAATACATCGGGATCAGCCCGGCATCCGACGCACCCTGGACGTTGTTCTGACCGCGCAGCGGATGCAGGCCGGTGCCCGGGCGGCCGATCTGGCCGGTGATCAGCGCCAGCGCGATCAGGCAGCGGGAATTGTCCGTCCCGTGGGTGTGCTGAGAAATGCCCATGCCCCAGAAGATGATCGAGCGTTCGGCCTTGGCATAGGTGCGGGCGACGTCCCGCAGCGTCTCGGCCGGCACCCGGCAGATGTCGGCCATGGCCTCGGGCGAGAAGTCCTTCACCTTCTCCTTCAGCGCCTCGAAGCCGGCGACATTGGCCTGGATATACTGCTCGTCATAGAGCTGTTCCTCGATGATCACGTGGAGCAGCGCGTTCAGCATGGCGACGTCGGTGCCGGGCTTGAACTTCAGCGAGTGGGTCGCGTGGCGCATCAGGTCCTGGCCGCGCGGGTCCATGACGATGAGCTGCTTGCCCAGCTTGGCGGCCTGCTTGAAATAGGTCGCGGCGACCGGGTGGTTGGTCGTCGGGCGGGCGCCGATGACGATGATGCACTCGGCCTTCATGGCGTCGTTGAATGGCGCCGAGACCGCACCGGAGCCGACACCCTCCATGAGCGCGGCCACCGACGAGGCGTGGCAGAGCCGCGTGCAATGGTCGATGTTGTTGGTGCCGAAACCCTGCCGGATCAGCTTCTGGAAGAGATAGGCCTCCTCGTTCGATCCCTTGGCCGAGCCGAAGCCGGCCAGCGCCTGGCCGCCATGGGCTGCCATGATCGATGTCAGCCCGCCGGCAGCGCGCTCCATCGCCTCTTCCCAGGTCGCCTCGCGAAAGACGGTCAGCGGATCGACGTTGCGCATGTCGATGTCACCGGCCTTCGGCGCATCGTCGCGGCGGATCAGCGGCCTGGTCAGGCGTTCGGGCGACATGGCGTAGTCGAATCCGAAGCGGCCCTTCACGCACAGCCGGTTCTCGTTGGCATAGCCGTCGCGGCCGTCGACCTGGACGATGCGGTTGTCCTTGACCGCGACCTTGGTCTGGCAGCCGACGCCGCAGAACGGGCAGACGCTGTCGACGACCTTGTCGAAGTCCTGGATCGCGCGGACGGTGCGTGTCTCGTCCATCAGCGACTTCTCGTACAATGCACCGGTCGGGCAGGCCTGGACGCATTCGCCGCAGGTCACGCAGGTCGACAGGCCCATCGGGTCGTGGATGTCGAAGACCGGCACGGAGCGGTTGCCGCGCTCGGCCATGCCGATGACGTCGTTGACCTGCACCTCGCGGCAGGCGCGCACGCAGGCGCCGCAGGTGATGCAGGCGTCCATGTTGACGGCGATGGCCGGATTGGTGACGTCGAACTCGGCCGTGGCGTGCCCATCGGCGAATTTCGACGGATAGCGGTCGCTGCCGGCCACCCCCATGGAGGACGCCCAGTCCCAGAACATCGACTGATTGTCCGGGCTTTCCTCGGGCGGCCGCATGTTGCTCGCCAGAAGCTCGACCACCATCTGGCGCGACTTTACTGCGCGCTCGGTGGCGGTACGCACCACCATGCCCTCGGCGGGCTTGCGGATGCAGGAGGCGGCCAGCACCCGTTCGCCGTCGATCTCCACCATGCAGGCGCGGCAATTGCCGTCCGGCCGGTAGCCCGGCATGTCGACATGGCACAGATGCGGGATGCGCGTGCCTTCGCGCTTGGCCACTTCCCAGATGGTCTCGCCGGCATCCGCGGCGACGGACTTGCCGTCGAGTTCGAAGGTGATCTTGCTCGTCATCGCGACAGCTCCTCGCGGAAATGCGTCAGAAGATGATTCACGGGATTGGGCGCCGCCTGGCCGAGACCGCAGATCGAGGCGTCGCGCAGGACGGTCTCCAGATCGCGGATCGCCGTTTCGTCGATCGGCTCCCGGGACTCGAGCAGCGACACCAGCTTGCCGGTGCCCTCGCGGCAGGGCGTGCACTGGCCGCAGCTCTCATGCTCGAAAAAGCGCAGAAGGTTGAGCGTGGCCTCGCGGATATCGTCCTTGTTGGAGAACACCACCACGGCATGGGAGCCGACGAAGGCGCCGTGGCGGGCGAGCTCGCCGCCGAAATCCAGCGGAATGTCGCCAAGCGCCGCGGGCAGGACGCCGCCCGAGGCGCCGCCGGGCAGATAGGCCTTGAACGCATGGCCCTCGGCCATGCCGCCGCAATGCTCCTCGATCAGTTCGCGCACGGTGATGCCGGCCGGGGCGAGCTTGACGCCCGGCTCGCGCACGCGGCCGGAGACCGACCAGGAGCGCAGCCCCGGAAAGCCCGGCTTGCCGAGGCCGGTGAACCATTCGGGCCCGTTGTCGACGATGTCGCGGATCCACCACAGGGTCTCGACATTGTGGTTCAGCGTCGGGCGGCCGAACAGGCCGACTTCGGCGATGTAGGGCGGGCGGTGCCGCGGCAGGCCGCGCTTGCCCTCGATGCTCTCCAGCATCGCGCTTTCCTCGCCGCAGATATAGGCGCCGGCGCCGCGGCGCAGCTCGATGAAGCCCGGCGTGATCAGGCCGCCGGCTTCCAGCGCGGCGATCTCGGTGCGCAGGATGTGCAGCACGGCCGGATATTCGTCGCGCATGTAGAAGTAGATGCGCTCGGCCTCGACCGCATGGGCGGCGACGAGAGCGCCTTCCAGCGTGCGGTGCGGGTCGCGCTCCAGGTGGTAGCGGTCCTTGAAGGTGCCGGGCTCGCCCTCGTCGCCATTGATGGTCATCAGGCGCGGCCCCGGATAGGAGCGCACGAAGCCCCATTTCTTGCCGGCCGGGAAGCCTGCGCCGCCGAGCCCGCGCAGGCCCGCGGACTGCATGGTCTCGATCAGCGTGTCGACGGCGAGCGACCCGTCGCGGATCTTCGACAAGAGCTTGTAGCCGCCGGCGGCGAGATAATCGGCCAGATTGGTGTAGTCGGGCACGCGGACGGTGGTCTCGCCGGCAGCGGCCAGGGCGGCCAGCCCCTCGGCGCTGGCGTGATCGACTTCGCGGTCGCCGATGCGGGCGGCCGGCGCGGTCGCGCAGCGGCCCATGCAGGGTGCGCGCACGACGCGGATGGCGGCCGGATCGACGCCTGCCGACACTTCACCGATCAGCGCTTCGGCGCCGGCCAGCGCACAGCTGATCGAATCGCAGATCCGGATGGTCAGTGGCGCCGGCTTCTCCTCGCCTTCGCGTACTACGTCGAAATGGTCGTAGAAGGACGCCACCTCGTAGACTTCCGCCTGGGACAGCCGCATCTCCTCGGCCAGGGCGCGCAGATGGGCCGCGCTCAGGCAGCCGAAGCGATCCTGGATCAGATGCAGATATTCAATGAGTAGGTCCCGTCGCCGCTCCCGTTCACCGAGGAGCTCCCGTATGTCCGACCACGCCGTCTCGTCGAGTTCCCGTCCCTTGGGCCCACGATCCCGTGGCCGAAGCTCCCGCACCGCCATTCTTCCTCCTTCACGGTGCCCACCATGAACCTCAATGCCGCATAACGCCTTGAGGCAAAAGACCGTACCAAAAAATATCCCGACATGGCGACCGCAACGGCGCCCCGAACCGGCGATTTTCGTACTTGTAGCTTACGGAACGATGCGTCAGCCTGACGAGGGGAGAGGGAGATGCGGGCAGACCGGTTTCGCGTGCGCGGCATCGGTCTGCATTCGCGCGGGCTCCAGCGGCTGCGTTGTGGCCCCACCGGTTGCAAGGGAGGGACGCCGATGAAGATCGAGCGCATCGACACCTATGTTCTCAAGGTCTCCAGCCGCGAGAACGCGTTCTATTCGTCGCAGGATTATTTCGCCGAGCGCACCAGCCTGCTGGTGCGGATCACCTGCGACGACGGGACGACGGGCTGGGGCGAAGGCGGCCAGTACGGCCCGCCCGAGCCGCCGGCCAGTTGCATCCGGGACGTCATCGGCCCGCGGCTGATCGGACGCTATCCGGCCGCGCCGACGGCGATCTTCGAGGAGTTCTACGCCCGCACCCGGGATTTCGGCCAGAAAGGCGCCTATGTCGAGGCTCTGAGCGCCATCGACATCGCCCTGTGGGACATCTTCGGCAAGATGGTCGGCCAGCCGGTCCACGCGCTTCTCGGCGGCGCCATCCGCCAGCGCGTGCGGGCCTACGGGACCGGCTGCTACTACCCGCCGGACTATGCCGACCGCCCGGTGATGCTGGAGAAACTGCGCGAAGAGGTGCTGCGCATCCGCGCCACCGGCGTCGCCGCCGTCAAGATGAAGATCGGTCTCCTGCCGATCCGCGACGACATCGAGCGCATGCGCCTCGTGCGCGAGACCCTCGGCGACGACGTCGAGATCATGGCCGATGCCAACCACGCCTATAACTACGCCTCCGCCGTGCGGATCGGGCGGGTCATGGAAGAGCTGGATTTCCGCTGGTTCGAGGAGCCGGTGGTGCCGGAGGACCGCGAGGGCTATCGCCGCCTGCGCGAGACGCTGGACGTGCCGATCGCCGGCGGCGAGGCCGAATTCACCCGCTTCGGCTTTCGCGACCTCATCGGCGGCGGCTGCATCGACATCGCCCAGCCGGATATCTGCGCGGCCGGCGGCTTCACCGAATGGAAGAACATCCTGGCGCTGGCGACGAGCCACAACATCATGGTGGTGCCGCATGTCTGGGGATCGGGCGTGGCCGTCGCCGCCGCCTTGCAGGCGCTGGCGATCGTGCCCCATGCGCCCTACACGGCGCGTCCGGTGCCGCTGCAGAACGAGACGATGATCGAGTTCGACCGCACCTACAATCCGCTGCGCGACGACATCCTGACGGAGACATTCGTGCTCGAGAACGAGTGCCTGGCGATCCCCACCGGCCCCGGCCTCGGTGTCACGGTCGACGCGGACGCCGTGCGCCGGCACTGCGTGCGGCACGAGACGATCGGCGCCGGCGACTGACGGCTATCAGCGACCGTCGCCAGCGCCGGCATCCAGCGATGCCTCAGGGGCAGACGCCCCGGGCACGCACATAGCGGGCGGAGACCCAGCCGGACGGAGAGGCCGGGCCCCATAACGGGTCCTCGCAGTCCCCTTCCATGCAGGTCACGTGGTACCAGTTGCCGCGCCGGTCGTAGACCGACAGGAGATCGCCGGCATAGACCTCGCCGATCTGCCGCGCGGCGGAGGACGGCCCGCGCCGCACCGCCAGAAATCCTGCGCCGGTCCGGTGGTCGTAGGAGGAGATCGGGCGCACGCCGCTCACCCGTCCGGTGCAGTCGCCGGCGAGCGCTTGGGGCGCGGTGCCAAGCCCCGCAGCGACGAGAACCGCCGCTGCGATCCCAGATGTCAGTCGCGTCATCCGATCATCCTTTCGAAGCGCCCGTCGGGGGCAGGTGCCGTACCCATCCTGCCGAAGACGGCGGCCGGCCCCTTGATCCGGATCAAGCGGCGCGGCCGGCCCGGGCCTTTCTGCGCCGACAGGTCGGCGTCAGGGCTGTGCCGCCCAGTAGCGCGCGAGATCGCCGCGCAGCCGGGCCGGCGATCGCGTTCCCCATTCGTCGCGATGGCCCACCAGATAGAGGACCGGCCGCAGCCGCGACGGACGGGCGGCCGCGAGATCGGCGAACTGGTCGGGTACGAAGACGTGCCGGCCGTAGATGTGTCGGGCCTCCACCGGCAGGCTCGGAAGGGCCCGGCGCACGAGTTCGCTGCAGAAGAAGCAATCCGCCGTATCCGCGTCGAAGCGGAAATCGAAGGGCTGGCCGACGGCGCCGAGCAGGAACCGCATCGCCCGGCGGCGTTCGGCCCGCGCGGCGAGCGCCGGGCGCAGCACGACCAGATAATCCGCGTTGAGGACGGTCTCGGCAGAACTCAGATGCACCCCGTCCTGATCCGCTTCGATGAAGGTCCGGCCTGCGAGGATGTCGGGCGCCTGCCCCTGCGCGACCGCATCGCTCCAGACGCCCAGCCGGCGCATGTCGGCGTTCGACCCCAGATAGATCGCGACATGCTTGAACAGGCCCGGCAGGGTGGCGTTGGTCAGCCGCCCGCCCGAGGTCACCAGAACGATGTCGAGCGGCCGCAGATGCCGCCGCAGGAGCCGGACGGCGCCGTCCCGGCCATACAGATGGCCATCGCGCCATTCGACCGCGGCCACGACGCGGCCGATCACCGGCGCGACCGGGTCGAGCACCGCCACCAGCCAGTCGGGATAGCGTTCGACATTCGCGCAGCATTTGCGGATCGCCGGCGGTGGTGGCTCCGGGCCGAGATCGCCGCCTGCCGGCCCGGTGACGCAGCCGGCAAGCGCCAGCAGAAGCAGGGTGCAGGGCAGGAGCAGCAGGCGTATCGGCCAACGCGTCCTCAGGTACCCGGGGCCTGTCATGGAAAGCGCGCCGGTTCGCCGATCGACAGGGTGCGGGCGTTCCTCGTCACGCCGGCCTGCAGGAACCGCCGCGATGGTTCGCCGCGCGGCTCCGGCGACAGGGCGAAGGTGCCCCAGTGAATGCCGATCGCCGCCTTCGCCCTTACATCGTCCGCCAGCCGGACCGCCTCTTCCGGGGTCATGTGCATGTCGCCGACCAGGTGCCGGGGCTCGGAAGCGCCGATCGGCACCAGCACGAGGTCATAGGGTCCGCGCCGGCGACCGATCTCTGCAAACACCGGTGCGTAGCCGCTGTCGCCGATGAACAGGACGCGGTGGGACGGGTCCCTGAGCTCCCAGGAGAAGGCCGTCCCGTCCGGGATGCCGAGAAGGTTGCGCCGGGTGGCGTGGATCGCCGGCAGGCCGGTGATCGTGACCGCGCCGATCCTGGCGGATCCGTTCAGCGGGAGCGCGTGGATGCGCCGGAATCCTGCATCGGCCGCCAGATGTGCGAGACCGTCCGGCACGACGATGGCCGCCTCCGGAAACCGTCCGGCGAGCATCCGCAGGGAGGGGGCGTGGAGATGGTCGAAGTCGCCATGGGAGAGGACCACCGCATCGATTCCCCGAAGCTGGTCGAGGTGCAATTGCGGCCAGCCATAGCGAACCGGCAGCGGGCTTGCGAGCGAGACGGCGCCCGCCAGCACCGGATCGGTCAGGATCATGGTCTTCCCAAGCTGCAGGAGAACGGTCGAATGACCGTACCAGGTCGCCGTCATTCCGCCCCGCTGCGGCGGCCCGGCGGATGGCGAGGCTTCGCGCGCCTCCTCCGGTCCGGGGGGCTCGCCGGGTCCCCGCAGGCGTTCGGCGAGCGCATAGACCCCGGTGGCCATCGAGACATGATGGATGGCGAGGCCGACACCGCGCAATGGCTGCGGCACGAGCACAACCGGTGCCGGGTCACTGCGCGGCGTTCTGCCTGGCAATGACGCGGCACAGCCGCAGAGCAAGACCGTCAGGCACAGCGCAGCCCGGATGCCCCGAAGACGCAACATGAGGAAATCCCCGGAACACGGAAACAGGCTGCGTCGCGAGCCGACCCAGGAGCCGGCCGGCGACGGATCAGCGGTGGCGTTCGCCGCCTAGCGGCAGCCCTTGCGGCGCTCCCATCGCTGGATCGCGGCGACCTCCCGCCTGTCGGGGCCCGACAGTTCGCCATAGGGCGGGAAGCAGCTGCGGCCGAAGGCGCGGCGCGCCCGGCGGGTTTCGAAGCAATAGCCATTGTCGGCATAGATGGCGTTGCGGGCATACCAGAGCTCGTCGCAGCTCATGCTCCGATAGCTCTGGGCAACCGCCTGCGATGCGCCGGCAAACGAGACGAGCGCAGCGACGATCAGCGTGCCTCGCAGGGTTCCAGTTGTCTGCATCTTCATGTTGGGCGCCTCCCGCCGGGTTGTCGATGCCCGAGCGTGACGGCCATTCGCGCGCTCCGACTTGACGTGCATCAAGACTACCCGCGTTTCTTCCCCAGCGGAAGACAGGCTGGACGCGCTAAGCCCAGGAGTCGTCGGCGGCGGTCAGGATCAACGTTTCCACATGGGCGTCCGGCTGATGGTCGACCGAGGCACAGACGGTCTCGGTGACGATATCTTCGCCGATCCTGAAGCGCGGCGCGCCGTTGGCAGCAGTGTCGCTCATCGAGGCCTCGACGCTCGCGCCGCGCAGGCGACGATCCATTGTCGTCGTCATCCATCCCAAACCACACAGCCCGGCCTGAGGCTTTTGCGTTCCTCGCCTGGAACTCTCCGCAGACAATACACTCAAGATTCGCCACGCTTTTCCCCGATCCCGTGCACGCTCCCCGGCGTCCGGAAAGGCAGCATGACGACAGGCCCTGCGGCACGCGCAGGATTAACGTCAGTCTTTCGGCAGGCTGCAAGCAGGTGCGGATATCGTGAGGAACATCAGGCGATTGCGCCCGGATCGCAGACCAGCACTTTGTCCGGCCGTGACGGCAGCGCGCAGGCACCACCCGGCATCCGCGCGTCGAAGCAAAATGGTGCGCACGCCATGCCCGGCCGATGCCGGAGCCATCATATCGCGAAGTGTTCGGGGGGTGTGGCTACTGTCCGGATCGCTGCGGATCATCTCGAACAGTCAATTGGTGCCCAGGAGAGGACTCGAACCTCCACGCCTCGCGGCACACGGACCTGAACCGTGCGCGTCTACCAATTCCGCCACCTGGGCACGGCGCGGAGCATTAGAGGGAGGCCGGGTCGCTGTCAACGCAGTTTTGCGACGATTGGCGCCGGCGCACGAATTTTCTGTCGCAGTGCAGCGGACCGGCGTGGACGGCGCGGTTTTCGCAGGGGATGGCGCGGCCTTTTTTCCGCAGGCGACGTCAAACCGGACGCGGATGCCGGACGCGTCCGTCGGCTGTCGGGGGCAAGCCAGGGCGCGCAGCGGGAGCGGGGCAATGGCGCCGGGCGGCGGGCGTTCCCGTGGCCGCGGCAGGGCCCTGCGACCGTTTGTGCCGCGGGCTTGCGGACCGGGTGCGGTGCGCCATCTGCGCGATTGTGCGGGACCGGCGCCCCCGGTCCGGCGGACGCGGCGTGAAACAGCCGGCTCGCGGCGCGGCGCCGCCTTCACCTGACGCCGCAGACGGGCTATGACGCGGCGGAACGGGGCCCGCGCCGGGCGGCACGAATCATCCGGCCCCGCCCGGACGGGAACCGGGCCGACGGGCCACAGGCAAGGCAGGAGCTTGAGTACGATGAGTGTCGACACGAACAAGACGGTGGTGGTGTTCGGCGGTTCGGGCTTTGTCGGCCGCTACCTGGTGCAGGCCCTGGCCCGCCGCGGCCATCGCATTCGCGTCGCCTGCCGGCGCCCGGATCTGGCCTATCACCTGCAGCCCAACGGCAATATGGGCCAGATCATGCCGATCCAGGCCAATCTGCGCTATCCGTGGTCCGTCGAGCGGGCGGTCGAAGGGGCCGACCATGTCGTCAACCTCGTCGGCATTCTGGCCCCGAGCGGCCAGCAGAGCTTCGACGCGCTGCAGTCCTTCGGCGCCCGCACGGTGGCGGAGGCGACCGCGAAGATCGGCGCCGGCATGACGCAGATCTCGGCCATCGGCGCCGACGAGACCTCCGAATCCGAATATGCCCGCACCAAGGCCGAGGGCGAGAAGGCGGTGCTCGACGCCATTCCCGGCGCCTACATCATGCGCCCGTCGATCGTCTTCGGCGCCGAGGACCAGTTCTTCAACCGCTTCGCCGACATGGCGCGGTTCTCGCCGTTCCTGCCGCTGATCGGCGGCGGCAAGACCCGGTTCCAGCCGGTCTATGTGGGCGATGTCGCCGAGGCGATCGCCGACACGGTGGACGGCAAGGTTCCCGGCGGACGGGTCTACGAGCTCGGCGGGCCCGAAGTGCTGACCTTCCGCCAGATGATGGAGGAGATGCTGCGCATCATCGAGCGCAAGCGCAACTTCGTCACCATCCCGTTCGGCGCCGCCGCCTCGATGGCCAAGCTGATGCGTTTCCTGCCCGGCGCGCCGCTGACGCCCGACCAGGTCACCCAGCTGCAGAC
Organism: Aurantimonas sp. DM33-3; assembly: GCF_014334315.1. NCBI lineage: Bacteria > Pseudomonadati > Pseudomonadota > Alphaproteobacteria > Hyphomicrobiales > Aurantimonadaceae > Aurantimonas > Aurantimonas sp. DM33-3. Next base: position 417,326 of record NZ_JACSGS010000002.1, read on the forward strand.
CGACAATGTCGTGTCGCAGGAGGCGATCGGCGACGGCCGCACGCTGGAGGCCTTCGGCATCCGGCCGCGCACCGTCGACGCGATCCTGCCGACCTATCTGGTTCGCTTCCGCAAGCACGGGCAGTTCACCCACCCGCAGCCCCAGGCCGGCGGCGTGCGGATGCCCGACGACGAGGCGGTCTGAGCCACGGCGACCGGTGAGGCCGACATGGCCGTGACCGGCTGACCGGCTTGGACGCGATGCTGCTTCCGCCGGGCCTTGCGGCCGGCACCGCGCTGCTGCTGGTCGTGGCGAGCTTCTTCACGTCGGCCGCCACCGCCGCCTTCGGCATCGGCGGCGGCCTGTCGCTCCTCGCCATCATGAGCACGGTGCTGCCGGTGGCGGTGCTGATTCCCGTCCATGGCCTGGTGCAGCTCGCCTCCAATCTCGGGCGCGTCCTGGTGCAGCGGCGGGCCGTGTCCTGGCGCGCGCTGCTGCCGTTTCTGGCCGGCGCGGCGCTGGGCGCGCTGATCGGCGCGCGCTTCGTCGTCACCCTGCCGGAAGCGGTGCTGCAGACGACGCTCGGCGCCTTCATCCTGATCCTTGCCTTGGCGAAGCTGCCGGCGATCGGCCGGATCGGGCCGCCGGGCTTTGCCTTCGCCGGTCTCGTCACGACGTTTCTGTCGATGTTCGTCGGGGCCACGGCGCCGATCAACGCGGCGTTCTTCGCCAAGGCCTTCGACGACCGCATGGAACTGGTTGCGACGCTGGCGGCGACGACCTTCCTGCAGCATCTGTTCAAGAGCCTCGCCTTCTTCGCCCTCGGCGTCGGGCTCGCCGCCTATGCGCCGCTGATCGCGGCGATGATCGTCACGGGCTTTGCCGGCACGCTGGCCGGAACGGCGCTGCTGAAGCGCATCGACGAGCGGCTGTTCCGCTTCATGCTGACGGCGATCCTCGTCGTGATCTCGCTCGACCTCCTGCGCCGCGGCCTGACCGGGCTGCTGTGAGCCAGACTTCGACGGCCTAGGCTAGCGCGCGGGCGGCGTCCCACCGTCGGTGGCGAGCGGCTGCGAGACGGAGGCCGGCACGGGCGTCACGGCCTCGCCGCCATCCTCGGCCGGCAGGGCCAGCAGCAAGACCATGCCGACGAGGCCGACGCCGATGCGCCACCAGGCGAAGACGGCAAAGCCGTGCCGCGAGACGAAGTCGAGCAGGAAGCGGACGACGAAGAGCGCCGAGACGAAGGCCATGACGAAGCCGATGACGATCAGCCCGGTATCGTCGACCGACAGAAGGTCGCGGTTCTTCATCAGGTCGTAGGTGAAGGCGCCGAGCATGGTCGGCATGGCCAGGAAGAAGGAGAACTCGGCCGCCGAGCGCTTGTCGGTGCCCATCAGGAGCGAGCCGGCGATGGTGGCGCCGGAGCGCGACGTGCCCGGGATCAGGGCGAGGCACTGGAAGATGCCGATCTTCAGGCAGAGCGACAGCGGATAATCCATGACGTCGTCATAACGCACGATCCGCGGCATGCGGTCGATGACGAGAAGCAGGATGCCGCCGACGATCAGCGCGACGCAGATCACCATCGGCGTTTCGAACAGGATGGTCTTGATGAAGTCGTGCGCCAGAACGCCCACGAAGGCCGCCGGCAGGAAGGCGAGCAGGATGCCGGCGGTGAAGCGGCGGCTGCGGGGGTCGGTCGGCAGGGTGACGAATATCCGCCAGAGCCGGCCGAAATACAGGATCAGGATGGCGAGGATCGCGCCGAGCTGGATCAGCACCTCGAAGCTGCGGGCGGTGGACTGGAAGCCGAGAAAATGGCCCAGCAGCAGGATATGCCCGGTGGAGGAGACCGGAAGGAACTCCGTCAGTCCCTCGGTGATGCCCAGAATGACGGCGTCGCCGACTGCTGCGAAATCCATGACAATCCCCTGCCCCGTTCCAGCGCGGCGTCTACCCGATCTGCCGGCGAAGGGAAACGGGGACGGCCATCCGATAGCCGGAATCCTCGGCCAGTGTGGCGAGTGCGCCCGTTCGCGGCGCAGCCCGCGCCGCTTGCCGCCGGTGCGATTCCGGCTATGTCGCTCAAAGCAAAGGCAGACCCGTTGACGGTCCATTGACGAGTGTCTGCCATCATGACGCGCAGGGACGTCCTTTCGGGCGCGCCGTCGATCATTTCAAACAGGGGCAGCCCGCGCGCGGGTGATCCATCCGAAGAGCACCCGATCCAACCGCATGCTGAAGCTACACCATCATCCGATGTCCGCCGCCTCGCGTTTCGTGCGGCTCGTCCTCGGGGAATATGGCGAGCGCGCCGAATATCTGGAGGAGCGTCCGTGGGAGAAGCGCCGCGACTTCCTGGCGCTGAATCCGGCCGCGACCCTGCCGGTGATGCTCGAGGATGACGGCCCGGCGATTGTCGGCGCGACGGTGGCGGGCGAATATCTCGACGAGACCCGCGGTGTCTTCCAGCGCGACAAGCGGCTCCTGCCGGAAAAGCCGCTGGAGCGGGCCGAGGTGCGGCGGCTGACCGAGTGGTTCCTGGGCAAGCTCGACAGCGAGGTCACGCGCTATCTCGTCCGCGAGCGGGTGTTCAAGCTGGAAATGAGCGCCGATGCCGGTGGCGGACCACCGGACGCCTCGGCGATCCGGGCGGCACGGGCCAATCTGAAGCATCATCTGCGCTATCTCGGCTGGCTGGCCGAAAGCCGCGACTGGCTGGCCGGCCCGCGACTGTCCTATGCCGATCTGGCGGCCGCGGCCGAACTCTCGATCCTCGACTATCTCGGCGAGATCCCGTGGGAGAAGGAGCCGGCGGCCAAGGACTGGTACATGCGGATCAAGTCGCGCCCGTCCTTCCGCCCGCTCCTGACCGAGCGCGTGCGCGGCCTGCCGCCGGTACATCACTACGTCCAGCTCGACTTCTGAGCCACAACGCGGCCCCCGGGGGCGTGCGCCGGACCGACGAACCGCCTATATCCGCCCCATGACCGCGCGCGAGACACTGACCGACTTCATCCGCAAGGACGCCGGCCGGCTTGGCTTTTCGGCGGTCGGCATCGCGCCGGGAACCGGTGATGTCGCGGCCGGACCCCGCCTCGACGAATTCATAGCCAAGGGCCGCTACGGCACGATGGGCTGGATGCCAGAGACGGCGGAGCGTCGCCGTTCCGCCCGGGCGCTGTGGCCCGAGGTGCGCTCGATCGTCGTTCTCGGCATGAATTACGGCCCACAGGACGATCCGCTGGCGATCCTGGAACGCCCGGATCGCGGCGCGATCTCGGTCTATGCCCGCCATCGCGACTATCACGACGTCATCAAGGGCCGACTGAAGGAACTGGCCGGCCGCATGGTTGCGAAAGCCCGCCAGTCCGGGCTCGGCGACCACGACGCCAAGGTCTTCGTCGACACCGCGCCGGTGATGGAAAAGCCGCTGGGCGAGATGGCCGGCCTCGGCTGGCAGGGCAAGCACACCAACCTCGTCTCGCGCGAGCACGGCTCCTGGCTGTTCCTCGGCTCGATCTTCACCACGCTGGAGATGGCGCCCGATGCGCCGGGTCGCGATCTCTGCGGTTCCTGCCGGGCTTGCCAGGACGTCTGCCCGACCGATGCCTTTCCCGAACCCTACAAGCTCGATGCCCGGCGCTGCATCTCCTACCTGACGATCGAGACCCGCAAGCCGGTGCCGCAAGAGTTCCGGGCGGCGATGGGCAACCGCATCTATGGCTGCGACGATTGTCTCGCCGTCTGCCCCTGGAACAAGTTTGCCGGCACAGCCAGCGAGGCAAAGCTGATCGCCCGCGAGGATCTCAACGCGCCGAAACTCGCCGATCTCCTCGCCTTGGACGATGCGGCCTTCCGCGCCCTGTTCTCCGGTTCGCCGATCAAGCGGATCGGGCGCGACAAGTTCGTCTCCAACTGCCTGATCGCCGCCGGCAATTCCGGCGATGCGGCGCTGCTCGGCGCCGTGAGGGGCCACCTTGAGGACGCGGCGCCCCTCGTGCGGGCCATGGCGGTCTGGGCGCTGGCCCGGCTGTCCCCCGAAGATGCCTTGCAGCGCCGGCCCGCCGCGCTTGATAGGGAAGACGACCCCGTCGTCAGGAGCGAATGGCATGCTCTTCAAGGACCGTAAGGTATCCCGATCCGATGCCCGCCATGCGGCGGTCGAAGCCAAGGTGCGACGGGCCGTCGCCCAGCTGCGTCACGGAATGCCGGTGACGCCGGCCGCGGCCACGGATTCCGGGGCGCTCGGTGCCGGCGCAATCGGCGCATTGGCCATCGGCGCGCTGGCGATCGGATCGGTGGCGGTGGGCGCCTTTGCCATCGGGCGATTGTCCGTCGGGAGCGCCCGTATCGGAACGGCCGACATCGGCAGGCTGCGGATCGGCCGGCTGGAACTCGGCGAGATGGCCCGGCCGCACGATTCCGCCGAACCCTGGAGCGACTGACCCCATGCATTTCTTCGTCTTCGGCCACGGCTATTCGGCCGGGCACTTCGTCGACACGCTCGATCCGCACGACGTCACCGGCGTGACGGTGCGCACGGCGGATAAGGCGAGCCGGCTGGCGGCGCATCATCTGAAGCCCTTCGTCTTCGACGGCGAGCACCCGACCGACGGCATCTCGCCGGCGCTCTACCGCGCCACGCATCTGCTCGTCTCGGTGCCGCCGGGCCATGCGGCACCGAAGGGCGCCAGTGTCGGCGGCGCCAATGCGCGGCCGGGCGACCCGGTGCTGCGCTGGTATGGCGACGCGATCGCCCATGGCTGCCCGAACCTCGAATGGATCGGCTATCTCTCGACCGTCGGGGTCTATGGCGACCATGATGGCGGCTGGGTGGACGAGGACAGCGAGACGCGGCCGGTCTCGGAGCGATCGAAGGCCCGCATCGCCGCTGAAGTCGCCTGGCAGGAGGCGGCGGCGACGCGGCGGGTGCCGCTCGCGATCCTGCGCCTGTCCGGCATTTACGGCCCCGGTCGCAACGGCTTCGTCAATCTGGCGAAGGGGACGGCCAAGCGGCTGGTGAAGCCCGGCCAGGTGTTCAACCGGATCCATGTCGACGACATTGCCGGGGCACTCGGCCTCCTGGCGGAACAGCGGCTCGGCGGCATCTACAACGTCACCGACGACGAGCCGGCCCCGCCGCAGGAGGTGGTCGCCCACGCCGCGGCGATGGCAGGCGTCGCACCGCCGCCGGAAATTCCCTTCGACGCCGCCGAACTCTCGCCGATGGCGCGCAGCTTCTATGGCGAGAACAAGCGGGTCTCCAACGCCCGGATCAAGGCGGCGGGCTATCAGTTCCGCCATCGGACCTATCGCGAGGGACTGGAGAGCGTGCGGGCCGATGCGGCGCTGATCGGCGCCGGCGGCTAAGGGCGGCCTTCCGCGTCAGGCGGTCAGCAGCCCGCAATGAGCCGCCAGCGCCGTCATGTCCGGGTCGGCGTGCAGGACGCGATGTCCCCGGTCGATGGCATGGGCGGCGATCAGCGCCGCTTCGGGCCGCTGCAGCACGACGCTTCTGTCCCGCAGAATGCGGGCGAGACCGGCAGCCCGCCCGACCGACCGCTCTCCCGTGACGGGCAGGATCGGGAACTGGCGCAGATAGCGGCCGATGCGGTCGGCGGCGCGATCATCCGCCGCCCCTGCCAGCAGCCGAAAAAGGGTCAGGTCGGCGATGCCGATCTCCGACAAATCGGGGCTCTCCCGCAGCAGGCGGATCTCGCGCGTGTCCTCGCCCCTCAGATTGGCGATCCAGACCGAGGCGTCGACGAGGATCATCCGCCGGCCGCGTCCGTCTGGCCAGGTCCGCCCGTCCCCGGCCAGCCCATGCCGTGCATGTCGGCGAGAGCGCGGCGGCGGCGTTCCTGGGCGATCAGCCGGCGCAGGGCCTCCTCGACCGTCGCCTTCTTGGTCGACAGGCCCGCGGCAGCCATCGCCTCGGCCATCAACCGGTCGTCGATCTCGATATTGGTGCGCATTGACCCGCTCCGATGTGCAGACAGGCCCAGCGGTCTACACATCGCCCCGCACCGCTTCAAGCCGCGCGCCTTTCGGCCGGGCGGTCCAGGAACGGGCGAAGCACAGCAGCAGAAGGTCCTAGCGTTCGATGCGGTCGATGAACCAGCGGGTGAGCCGGGTCCAGACCTCGTCCTTCTCGGCGTAATCCTCGACGCCGTGTTCGAGGTTCGGATTGTCGTTGACCTCGATCAGGAAGACGCCGTCGTCGGTCTCCTTCAGATCGACGCCATAGAGCCCATCGCCGATGCAGCGGGCGCCGCGCAGGCCCGCGTCCAGCACATGCGGCGGCGCCTCGCCCAGCGCGAAGGGCCGGAAGCCGCCCTCCATCGGCCGGCCGCCGGTCTCGTGGTTGATGATCTGCCAATGCTCGCCGGCCATCAGGTACTGCACGGCGAAGAGCGGCTCGCCGCCGAGGACGCCGATACGCCAGTCGAATTTCGTCGGCATGAACTTCTGGGCGATCAGGAGGTCGGAATCCTCCAGCCATGCGGTCGCCAGCCTGACCAGCCCGGCCATGTCGTCGACCTTCTTGACGCCGCGCGAGAAGGAGCCGTCGGGGATCTTCAGCACCATGGGGAAGCCGAGTTCGTCGGCCGCCTTCTGGAAATCCTCCTTGCCGCCGATCATCACCGAGGGCGGCGTCGCCACCCCGTTCGCCGCCATCAGCTCGTTGCAATAGACCTTGTTGGTGCAGCGGATCATCGAGATCGGATCGTCGATGACCGGCATGCCCTCCTGCATGGCGCGCCTTGCGAAGCGATAGGTGTGGTTGGAGATCGAGGTCGTCTCGCGGATGAACAGCGCGTCGAAATTGGCCAGGCGCGGCAGGTCGCGGCGGGTGATCGGCTCGACGTCGACGCCGAGCCGGGCGGCCGTGCGGGCCCAGTGCTTGAGGGTGTCGACCGAGGATGGCGGCAAGGCCTCGTTGGGATCGTAGAGCGTCGCGAAGGCATATTTCGCAGGCGTCTTCGCCTTGGCGGCTCGCCATTCGCGCGCGGTGTAGCGCTCCATGGCGGCCAGCAACCGGCCGGTCTCGACCGCATCCAGCTTGGCAGGCGCGGCAAAACCGATACGGCGGATTTTCGCCCGCCCGTCCTGCGGCGCCTGGATGCCGGTCCGCCTCCCGGACGCGGCAGACGCCGGTCGCTCCGCGGGTTCGGCACCGTCCAGATGCACCTCCAGGGCCGGGGCGCGGAACCAGTCGAAAACCAGCTTGGCGAAGCGTTCAAGGCGCGGATCGTCGGTGTAGCCGAAATAGATGCGGATCGGCGATGTCGGTCGCTCGCCCTTTTCCAGCGCCCTGGCGAGGGCCGCGTCCAGTTCCGGCAGGGCGTTCTCGTAGAGCTTCTTCTCCGACAAATCGATCATCGTCTCGACCGAGGGGATGATGCGATGGCCCCGCGCCTCGGCGAGCAGCGAGCCGTAATAGGCGCGGCTCTGATAGGCGTAGGAGCGCGACAGATTGATAATCTTGGGGCGCTGGCCGCGGAACAGGCCCGGCCGCGCGAGATAGTCGCGCACCGTCATGACCTTGTGCGGCGTCGCGCCGTTGTCGAGATCGGACAGGCGTCCGACGAGAACCACCCATTGGGACATGAAAGACGGCTAAGCCTCGCGCCTGGACAGGAACACCGCGGCCCGGAGGCCGACCTTGCCGAAACGCGCGATCCGGTCGAAGGTCTCATAGGGGATCGGAAGATTGGCTGCGTCGGCGACCGTCTCGCCGCGCTCGTCGGCGACCCAGGGGTCGTGGATGACGATATGGCGGCCGTCGTCGCCATGGGCGAGCACCCAGTGCGGCACCTTCTTGCCGAACATGTGATAGCCCGAGATCAGCACGACGGCGGTCTTGCCGGCGGCGATCGCGGCGCGCAGATCGTCGAGGGTGAAACGCCCGATGGTCACGTCGATGGCGTAGCGTTCGGCCCGGCGGCGAAAATCCTCCTGGGCGAGCCCCATCACCACCTGCTTCTCGGGACTGCGGACGCCCTCGAGGAACAGATCGCCCGGCTCGGAGACGTGGATCTCGGCGGCGAGGCCCGCCTCGTGGGCGGCGACCGCCAGACCATAGGGCTCGCAGCCGCCCGGCCCCGACATCATGAAGATGGTGGTCGCCTCGCGCCACAGCCGGATCTCGGTCACCGGCTCCAGCACGAAGCCCGGAATGTCGCGGCCCATCGCCATCATCAGGCAGCAGGCACCGCAGGTGAAATCGGTGGTCTGCTCGTAATAGGGCACGCCGGTGTCGATCGGGTGGTCGCCGCGCAGGGTCTTCTCGAAGCGCAGCGCCGTCTCGTGGTCGGCGTAATAGTCGAGATAGGTGCCGATGGGGCGGAAACCCTCGCCGCGATAGAGGGCGATGGCCGCGTCGTTGTCGGCGCGCACTTCCAGCCGCAGGGCGATGCGGTCGCGCGCGAAGGCCGCGGCTTCCGCCGCTTTCAGGAGGGCTCGGCCGATGCCGCGTCCCGCCGCCTTCGGAGAGACCGCGATGGAATAGAGGCGGGCGAGACCGGTGCCGCGCCGCACGAGAAGCGCGGCATAGGCAAGGATCGGGCCGGACCGCGGCGCATCGCCAGCGGGGCGCGGCGCGCCAGCCGTCGTGTCGACGGCCCCGTCGCCCACGCCGCTCGCCTCGACGACGAGAACGACGGCACTGGGCGAAACGATGAGGTTGCGGAAGGAGCGCCGGGAGATCCGGTCGGCCTCGAAGACCGCGGTCTCGATCGCCACGAGGGGCTCGAGATCGCCCGGCCGCGCGGGACGGATGACATATCCGGTGTGTGCGGCGGCTTCGGATTGGCGATGGGGGGATCGGGGGTGCCCGTCTTCCCGCGGGGAGACGGAGCTGGGCGACGGCTGGTGCAGCATCGGGGTGTCATCGGCAGGGAGGTGACGCAAACGACACGATGCCGCCGCGTGTCCCTTCATAGGCTATCGCTTATAGGCCTCTGCCAGAGGGAATGCGACGGGAATCGGTGGCGGTGACGCGCTGGTGATGGGCGCCGCACGGCGTCGCCATCGGCGCGACCATGCCTGCCATACAGGCGTTCGAGGGCACTGGATTGCGGCTTCGCCGAGGCATCTCGGCCAACCGGTTCGTGCCGTCGCGCAAGTCCGGCCCGTAGCCTTCGCGCCAAGGCGGCCAGCGGCCCTAGGCGCGCGGCAACGAGACGCCAGGCGAGCGAACGGCGCAGCACCCCCGGAGACCACGCCCCGGAGGCTTACACGCAGGCACCCGCATCGCAGAACACGCGATCCGGCGCTCGGAATCGGTTTCGGCTCAGACGCCCGCACTCATGCGGACGGGCGTGATGGAGACTTGGGAGCAGCTATGGTTCGGGCCTTCGACGAGTGCAACAGCCCGTCAGCCGCTCCCAAGGCCTGTCAGTGAAAACGCCGCTATGCGGAGGCCCGTACAACAACCTCGGCAGTCCGTGCGGCGACATGCATAGGTGGTTCCATTCGACACCTCCCGCAGCGTCATTGACGCAGTTATCAGCCTACGCTTTCAGGGCTGTGCGTCAAGTCCATGACAGCAAAATCGGTTGCCGCTCCGTCAGTTCCGGCCAAGGCTCGCGCCCTGCCCATCGAGGGTCGGCCGCCTTCATCGGCCCGCCGTCGTCAGCCCAAACCGGCAACGAAAGGCCGGCGCCCGGTCGGCGTGATCGTCTCGACGTACCGCAGGGCCTGCAGCCGCTGGTGGGGCGTCAGCGTGTGCAGCTTCGCCTCCGCTTCCGTCGAGACCCGGTATTCGCCGCAGTGCTCGCAGTGGATTGCTCTCTGGTCCGGCTTTTCCGGCTCGAGCAATGTCGCGTCGCCCTCGCAGATCGGGCATTTCATACGCTTCCTCCTCGAATGTCAGACGCCGGCGATGATACGCGACGACGGGCTCCCCGACGAGGGCCTGCGGGGCGATTGCGGGACAGGGGTTCAGACGCGGCCCGAGACCCCTATAGTCACGGCCGATGGACGGGCGTGCGATCGCCGCGATGTCTTTTGCAGGAGCGACAATGGCCTATGATTTCTATTACTGGCCGATGATCCCGGGCCGCGGGGAATATCCGCGGCTGGTCCTGGAAGCTGCCGGTGTCGCCTATCGCGACGTCGCCCGCCTGCCCGAATCCGAGGGCGGCGGCATCGCCGCCATGCAGGCCTTCATCGCAGGTCAGAAAGGCCACCTGCCGCCATTCGCGCCGCCCTTTCTGGTCGACGGCGATCTCGTCGTCTCGCAGGCGGCGGAGATCTGCATCCTTGTCGGCGAGCGGCACGGGCTGGCGCCGAAGGGCGAGGCGGAGCGGCTGTTCGCCCGCTCGATCGCGCTCACCACGGCCGATCTCGTCGCCGAGGCCCACGACGTCCATCATCCCCTCGGCGTCGGCCTCTATTACGAGGACCAGACCGATGCGGCGCGCGAACGCGCCGTCGGCTTCCGCGAGGAGCGGCTGCCGAAGTTCCTCGGCTGGTACGAGCGGATCCTGGCCGGCAACCCGGCAGGCTCCGGCGTCCTCGTCGGGGAAGCCATCAGCTATGCCGATCTCGGCCTGTTCCAGACGGTGGCGGGCCTGCGCTACGCCTTCCCAGGGCGCATGAAGACGCTCGCCCCCGACTATCCGGGCATCACGGCGCTGGTCGAGCGGGTGGCTGCCGCGCCGCGCGTCGCGGCGTATCTCGCCAGCGACCGCCGCATGGCCTTCAACGAGGACGGCATCTTCCGAAACTACCCCGAACTCGACGCGGACTGACCCCCAAGCGAAAACGCCCCGGCGAGAGGCCGGGGCGCGAAACGCAGCAAGGGGCCGGACCCTGGTCTGGCCGGCTGGCCGATCAGTTGGCGAGCTTGGAGGCGAAGAGCGCCAGGGCCTTCTGGTAGACGCCGGCCCGGTTCCAGTCGCGCAGGATGGCGAAGTTCGGCTCGCCCTGCTGGTAGCCGGCGCCCGGACGCCAGCCGTGCTGGCGCAGGAAGTTCGCCGTGGAAGCGAGCACGTCGGCCTTGGAGTTGATCAGGTCGCGGCGGCCATTGCCGTCGCCGTCGACGGCGAAGCGCAGGTAGTTCTTGGCGAGGAACTGGGTCTGGCCGATCTCGCCGGCCCAGGCACCCTTCATCTGGCTCGGCTTCATGTCGCCGCGATCGACGATCGCCAGGGCCGCCAGCAGCTCTTCGGTGAAGAAGGCCGAGCGGCGGCAGTCATAGGCCAGCGTCGCCAGCGAGCTGAAGATGTTCATCGAGCCGGAATTGGCGCCGAAGCCGGTTTCCATGCCCCAGATCGCGACGATGATCTCCTTCTGGACGCCGTAGCTCTTCTCGATCGAGTTGAGCAGGCCGGCATTCTGCTGGATGATCCGCTTGCCCTTCTTGACGAAGGAGGCCGGCGCACGGCGCTGCATGAACGCCTCGAGCGAGATGTTCATGGAATGCTGGTTGCGGTCCAGCTTGATGACCTGGTTGGAATAGCTGGTCGGCATCAGGGCCGACTGCACGGTGCCCTGGGAGATGCCGGCGCGCACGGCTTCCTGGGCGAATTCCTGCTTCCACTGGTTGAAGCCGCCGGCGCTGTTGCCGCACTGGGCGGCAAGGGCCGGAGCGGCGGCGCCGAGGCCGATGGTCAGGGCGAGCGATGCGGCGAGCGTCCGCAGGGACGTCAGGCGTACCTTCATGGGTCTGCTTCCTCGTTTCAGGTCGTGGGGCCGCGCGGGCCGCGTTGCGTCGAATGGGGTGAACGGCGGCGCCGGGGCGCATGGCCATCACCGGCGGACACCGTCCGGGTGCATCCTATCACCCACTTTCCTAACCGATTGCGCGGTGTCTGCGTAGTGCAGCACTGCGACACGGGGCACGGGAAGTGCCGCGCGGGCGCTCTTCGGGCCGCAGCCCTGCCCTCAGACGCGAACGGCCGCGCCGCCCCCGGGGGCGACACGGCCGTCACAGCTTTGCGGCGCCCGAAGGCGCCGCACGTCGTCCGACTAGAGCAGGCCGGCTTCCTTGTAGTAGCGCTCGGCGCCCGGATGCAGCGGCACCGGCAGGTTCTTGCCGGCGGTCTTCGGGTCGATGCCCTCGGCCGCGTTGTGGGCGGCGATGAGCTCCGGCAGGTTCTCGAAGAGCTGCTTGGTCATCTGGTAGGCGAGTTCCTCGTCGACTTCCGCGGAGGTCACGAGAATGTTGGTGATCGCCAGGGTCGGAACGGCGTCGTCCTGGCCGTCATAGGTGCCGGCCGGGATCTCGGCCGCCGCGAACGGCGCACCGAGCTTCTCGGCGATCTCGGCGGGGACCGCCACGACGGTGATCGGCAGCGAGGAAGCCAGATCGCGGATCGAGGCGACGCCGAGGCCGGCGGACTGGAGCGTCGCGTCGAGCTGGCGGTTCTTGATCAACTCGACGGATTCGGCGAAGGGCAGATATTCGGTCTTGCCGAGATCGTCATAGCTCATCTCGGCGGCGCCGAAGATCGCCCGGGCGTTCAGCTCGGTGCCCGAGGCCGGTGCGCCGACGGACAGGGCCTTGCCCTTCAGGCCGGCCAGATCGGTGATGCCGGATTCCTGCGAGGCGACGATCTGCACGTAGTTCGGGTAGATCGCGGCGATGGCGCGCAGGTTCTCGACCGGCTGCTGGAAGCCGGCGTCGGCATTGCCTTCGGCGGCGGCCTTCACCGTGTCGCCGAGGGCGAAGGCGATCTCGCCGCGACCCTGGGTGACGAGGTTGACGTTCTCCACCGAGGCCTTGGTCGACTGGACCTGCGTCTTCACGCCCTCGATGTTGTCGGCATAGACCTTGGCCAGCGCCACGCCCAGCGGATAATAGACGCCCGAGGTGCCGCCCGTCAGGACGTTGATGAACTGCTGGGCCGAGGCGGTGGCCGGCGCGAAGGCCAGGCCCGCGACCACGGCCGAGGCGGCGATGCGGTGGAAAAGCTTCATGAAGTGTCCTCCCAGTGGCGGGCCGACGGGCCCGTTCGGCCAATAAGTACCAGCCGCACGGGAAAGCTCAAGGGTCGGGTACCCCGACCATCGTCGGTGGCAACTTGCCCGGGCGCGGTGCCGTGCCTCGATTGACTTCGCCGATGCCATGTCCGATGTCGATCGCAAAGCATCTCTGGAGGAAGCGCATGCCTGAAATGACAGACGTCCACGGTTTGAGCGTCGCGACGACCCTGAAGACCTTCATCGACAGTGAAGCCCTGCCGGGCACGGGCCTCGAGCCGGACGCCTTCTGGAAGAACTTCTCGGACCTCTTGAACGGCCTGGCGCCGAAGAACCGCGAATTGCTGCAGATCCGCGCGGACATGCAGCGCGCCATCGACGAGTGGCACGTGGCCCGTCGTGGCAAGCCGCAGGACATGGACGAATACCGCGCCTTCCTCGACCAGCTTGGCTACATCGTGCCGGAAGGGCCGGACTTTGCCATCGAGACCGCCAATGTCGATCCGGAGATCGCGCTGGTGCCGGGTCCGCAGCTCGTCGTGCCGCTGATGAATGCGCGCTACACGCTGAACGCCGCCAATGCCCGCTGGACCTCGCTCTACGACGCGCTCTACGGCACCGACGCCATGGGCGACATGCCCGAGGGCAAGGGCTATGACCGCGCCCGCGGCGCGCGTGTCGTCACCTGGGCCAAAAGCTTCCTCGACGGCGTCGCGCCGCTGGAAGGCATCTCCCATATCGACGTCACCCGCTACACCGTGGACAGCGGTGCGCTGGTCGCCGAATTCGGCGCGGGCAAGACGGCGCGGCTGAAGACCCCCGCCGCCTTTGCCGGCTATCGCGGCGACGCCGCGGCCCCGACCGCCGTGCTGCTCAAGCATAACGGCCTGCATGTCGAGGTGACGATCGACGCCGAGCACCGGATCGGCAAGAACGACACCGCCCATGTCGCCGACATGCTGATGGAATCGGCCATGTCGACGATCTGCGACTGCGAGGATTCCATCGCTGCGGTCGACGCCGAGGACAAGACGGCGGTCTATCGCAACTGGCTCGGCCTGATGAAGGGCGACCTGGAAGACAGCTTCGAGAAGGGCGGCGAGACCGTCATCCGCAAGCTGAACCCGGATCGCGACTATACCGGCCCCGACGGTTCGACCCTGACGCTGCCGGGCCGCTCGATGCTGCTGATCCGCAATGTCGGCCACCTGATGACCAACCCGGCGATCCGCCTCAAGGACGGCTCGGAGGCGCCGGAAGGCCTGATGGACGCGATGATCACGTCGATGATCGCGCTGCACGACCTGAAGAAGACCGGCGGCCTGCGCAATTCGCGCGCCGGCTCGGTCTACATCGTCAAGCCGAAGATGCACGGCCCCGACGAGGTCGCCTTCTCCAACGAGATCTTCGGCCAGGTCGAGGATGCGCTGGGTCTTGCGCGCTACACGCTGAAGATGGGCATCATGGACGAGGAGCGCCGCACGACGGTGAACCTCAAGGAGTGCATCCGCGCCGCCAAGCACCGCGTCTTCTTCATCAACACCGGCTTCCTCGATCGCACCGGCGACGAGATCCACACCTCGATCGAAGCCGGCCCGGTCGTGCGCAAGACGGTCATGAAGGACCGCACCTGGATCCAGGCCTATGAAGACTGGAACGTCGATGTGGGTCTGGCCTGCGGCCTGCGCGGCAAGGCGCAGATCGGCAAGGGCATGTGGGCCATGCCGGCCAAGATGAACGACATGCTCGCCGCCAAGATCGGCCATCCGCAGGCCGGCGCCAATTGCGCCTGGGTGCCGAGCCCGACCGCCGCGACGCTGCACGCGACCCATTATCACACGGTCGACGTGCTCGCGCGGCAGGAGGAGATTGCGCAGAAGGGCCGCCGCGCGGTGCTTTCCGACATCCTGACCATTCCGCTGGCCAACCGCGCCAACTGGCCGGAAGAGCAGGTGAAGGCCGAGCTGCGCAACAACGCCCAGGGCATCCTCGGCTATGTCGTGCGATGGGTCGACCAGGGCGTCGGCTGCTCCACCGTTCCCGATATCAACGATGTCGGCCTGATGGAGGATCGCGCGACCTGCCGCATCTCGTCCCAGCATATTGCCAACTGGCTGCATCACGGCGTCGTCTCGAAGGACGAGGTCATGGACGCCATGCAGGAAATGGCGGCGAAGGTCGACGCGCAGAACGCCGGCGATCCGGCCTACGAGCCGATGGCCGGTCATTTCGACACGTCGATCGCCTTCAAGGCCGCCTGCGAACTGGTTTTCGAGGGCCGCGAGCAGCCGTCCGGCTACACCGAGCCGGTGCTTCATCGCCGGCGGCTGGAGAAGAAGGCCCAGCAGGCCGGCTGATCAGCCGAGCATCAATATCGGCCGCGCTGGTTTCCCGCGCGGCCGATATGCTTCGGAGAGTAGCGGTTCGGGACGTTCCCGGCGCGGAAACCGGCGCATGCATCGCCCCGCCGGTGAGGCGGATGCGCTTACGATGAGCTGACAAGACCCCGCGGACGACGCCTTGGCGCCGTCCGTCATGCCATTCGGTCGATAGCCGCGTCAGCGGCGGCGGCGCGTGGCGGCGGCGCGCCGGGTCTGGCGGTTGCCGCCGGTCTCCGGCTTGCCCGCCACCGGCGTCGTCGCCTTTGCGTCCGGCGCCGTGTTCCCTGCGGATGCCGAGGCCGCCACCTGTTCGGGCTTCGCAATATCCGGCTTGGCCGCTGCAATGTTCTCGGCGGGCTTTGCGACTTCGACTGCCGGCTTGGCGGCCGCGACGGTCCCGGCCGGCTTTTCAACCTTCGCCGCCGGCTTCACCGCTTCGGCCACAGGCTTCGTCTCGGCCACAGGTGCCGGCTTGGCGGCGCTAGCCGAGGCTGGCTGATCGTTGGCTGCGGGGCGCGGCTGCGGCGCAGGCGCCTTCGCCGGCTTGGCTTCCGCCACGGGCGCGGCTTTGGCAGCAGCCTTGCGCGCCGCCGGCTTGCGGGCGGTCGCCGGGGACTTGGCGGTCGTCTTTGCCGCTGCCGTCTTCGCCACGCCCTCGGCGCTCTTCTTCGCCTTGGCCGGGACGACAGCCTCAGATGCCGGGGTCACGGCCGCCTGCGCGGCGGCTGCCACGGCCTTGGCGGCGCCGCCTTCGGAGACGACGGCGCCGGCCAGAACCGTCTCGCCGGCACCGGTCATGTCCTTGCCGAGGGTCTCGGCCTTGGCCTCGCGCTCGGCGACGGCGCCTTCACGCTCGGGCGTGCCCGTGGCCTTTGCCGGCTGGCCCCGCTTCGGCAGCGACGCCGCCGAATGGGTGGTGCCGTGGGTCAGGGCGAAGTCGACGATGCGCGGGCAGATCTCGGCCCGGAAGCGCGAGCCGTTGAAGACGCCGTAATGGCCGACCTTGGGCTGCACGTAATGGACGCGCTTGTCGTCGGGGATGTTGACGCACAGATGCTGCGCGGCCTCGGTCTGGCCGACGCCGGAAATGTCGTCGTTCTCGCCCTCGACGGTCAGCAGCCCGGTGCGCCTGATCTTAGTCAGGTCGATCCGCTGGCCGCGATGCATCATCTCGCCCTTCGGCAGCGAGTGCTTGATGAAGACCTCGTCGACGGTCTGCAGGTAGAACTCGGCGGTCAGGTCCATGACCGCGTTGTATTCGTCGTAGAACTCGCGATGCTTGTCGGCGGAGTCGCCGTCATCCTTGACCAGATGCCAGAAGAACTCCTTGTGGGCCGTCATGTGCCGGTCGAGATTCATCGACATGAAGCCGGTCAGCTGCAGGAAGCCCGGATAGACCTGGCGCATGAAGCCCGGCTGCGGGAAGGGCACCGGCATCACGACATTGTCGCGGAACCAGTCGATGCCCTTTTCCTGGGCGAGCTGGTTGACCGAGGTGGGATTGATGCGGGTGTCGATCGGGCCGCCCATCAGCGTCATGGTGGCCGGCGCGCAATCGTCGCCCTCGGCCTCCATGTGTGCCACCGCCATCATCACCGGCACGGCCGGCTGGCAGACGCCGATGACATGGGTGTCGGGCCCTAGGAACTGCAGCATCTCGATCAGGTAATCGACATAGTCGTCGAGATCGAACTTGCCGTCGGCCAGCGGCACCTTGCGGGCGTCGCGCCAGTCGGTGATGTAGACGTCGGCATAGGGCAGCAGCGCCTCGACCGTCCCGCGCAGCAGCGTCGCGTAGTGGCCGGACATCGGCGCCACCACGAGGAAGCGCGGGTCCTTGCCGTGCCGCTTGGGCAGTTCGCGCTCGAAATGCAGCAACTGACCGAAGGGCTTCTGCCAGACGACCTTGTCCTGCACCGGAATGCGCTGGCCATCGACGACGGTCTCGTGCAGGCCGAATTCCGGCTTGCCGTAGACGCGGGTGGTGCGCTCGAACAGCTCGGCGGCGGCCGCCATGGAGCGGCCCACCGGCATGTGGGACAGGGGATTCAGCGGGTTTTCGTAGAACAGCTTCGTGGCGTCCGCGGCGGCGCGGAGCGGGACGAGCGCGGCATGGTTCCATTCATAGAAGTGGTACAGCATCGGCTCTCGCTCGTTTTAGTTTCCGGCAATCTAGCAATTATTGCTGCAATGCACAAATCCGCTCACGGTGCGGCACGCCGGGATGCGCCCTTGCCAATGCGGCTTCCCAGGTTGCAACGCAGCGACGACCTCGGCGTTCCGGAGCCGCCGACGACGTTCGGTCAAGCATGCGCCGAAATGCTTGCGCCAGACAGTCACGGGACCCTCGCACCCGGCCATGCAGTCGGGTGCGGGGCTCATGCGCTGCGGCCGGTCTCAGCCGTCATAGCCCTCGACGATGACCATCTCGGCGTCGGCATAACGCTGCCGGATCGCCTTGGCCTTCTGGTACTGCTCGCTCTCGTAGCAGGCACGCGCCGTCTCGACGCTGTCGAACTCGATCACGACGTTGCGGCTGCGCGCCGTGCCTTCCAGTTCGACGAAGGGGCCACCACGCACCAGGAAGCGCGCGCCATATTCCTTGAAGGCCGGCCCCGCGGTCTCGACATAGCCCTTGTAGCCTTCTGCGTCGTGCACATCGACGCGTGCGATCCAGTATCCCTTGGCCATGAGTTTCCCTCCCGTTGCGCCGCGTCCCCAACGGCCGCGGCGGCGATGCGTGACATCGGCTTGGTCGTGTCGTCAGCCCAGCGCGGCGGCCATCTCGTCGAGAATGGCGATGGCGGCCTGGCGCGGATCGCCGGCGGCCACGATCGGCCGCGCCACCACCAGATGCGAAGCCCCTGCCCGCAGCGCATCGCCGGGCGTCGCCACCCGCTTCTGGTCGCCGGCTGCGGCACCGGCCGGGCGGATGCCGGGCGTGACGATCGCCATGTCCGGACCGATCAGTTCACGCATCGGGCCGGCCTCGGACGCGGCCGAGACGATGCCGCCCATGCCGATGTCGCGCGCCTGCTGCGCCCGCCGGGCCACCAGCTCGGGCACGGTGAGGCCGTAGCCGGCATCCTTCAGGTCGGAATCGTCCAGCGAGGTTAGAACGGTGACGCCGAGAAGCGTCAGGGGCGATCCGCTGGCCGCCTCGACCGCCGCCTTCATGGCGTGGGGATAGGCATGGATCGTCAGCATCGCGGCGCCGAGCGCCTGGGCGCTCTCGACGCCCTTGGCGACGGTGTTGGAGATGTCGAGGAGCTTGAGGTCGAGAAACACCTGCTTGCCGGCGCGGGCGAGCTCGCTGACCAGCGGCAGGCCGCCGGCATAGGCGAGCTGGTAGCCGATCTTGTACCAGAGCACCTCGTCGCCGAGCGTATCGACGATCGTCTCCGCCTCCGCCCAGGTGGGCACGTCGAGGCCGACGATCAGCCGGTCACGGGCTGCCGCGCGGTTTGTCACTGCATTCAATTGGAATCCTCCGGGGGAATGTCGACGGTCACGACCGTCCCCGCCATTTCGCTGCTGACATCGATCCGGGCGTTCAGCCCCTGTACGAGCGATAGGGTGATCCGTCCGCCAAGGCCACCCTGCGCCTGGGTCCGGCGCTGGCGGGCAAGCGCGTTGCCGCTGGTATCGACGACCTCGCTGCCGGTCTCTGCCTCGGCGTCATCGTCGCTGCCGGCGCGGCCATGGCCGATGGATTCGGCGATCTGGCGGGCGACATTGGGCTCCTGCGCCGCATCGGCGGCGCGGGCGCGATCGGCCGGCCGGTCGTCGCTCCGGTAAGGCCACTGGCTGCCCTCGGGCAGGCCGATGCCGTCGTCGGACACGGTCATGCGGATGACGCCGGAGGACAGCATCTTGAGGCGCGCCTCGACCAGCCCTTCCTCGCGGCCCTCAAAGGCGTGCTTGAGCGCATTGGTCAGGAGTTCGGAGAACAGGAGCCCGATCCGCGCCGCCCGCTCCACGTCGTCCTCGATGGCGTCGCAGTCGATGTTGACGCGGATCGAACGACGCCCGTCGAGATGGCCGATGGTCGATGCGATCCGGCTGACATAGGCGCCCAGCGGCACGCGCTTGGACCGCGTCGACGCGATCCCGGCCTCGGTCATCTCCTGATAGAGGAGCTGCAGGCTCTCGATGCGCCGTGCCAGCGCGTCGAAGGCTTCCTTGCTGGTCTTGGCCCGGGCCTGCATGCGGATCATGCCGACGACCATGGCCAGATGGTTCTTGACCCGGTGCTGGACTTCGCCGAGCGCCGCGTCGATCCGCTCGGCCTCACCGCCCTGCCGCGACGGGTCGAAATCCGCCCCCTCGCTCATGTCGCGCTGGACGCCGAGGAAACACTGGAGATTGCGTTCCTCGTCATAGAGCGGCGTGATCATCAGCCGGTTGAGGAACTTCGTGCCGTCGGAGCGGTAATTGACAATGTCGACGGAAAAGTCGCGCTCCTCGCGCACGGCCTGCGCCAGCTGGCGGACCTGTGCCGGGTCGGTGTCGTCGCCCTGCAGGAACCGGCAATTTCGGCCGATCACCGCGTCGGAGGAATAGCGGGTGATCTTCTCGAATGCCCGGTTGGCGTAGACAATGGGATTGTCGTCCAGATTGGGATTGGTGAGGACCAGAGCCAGCGGCATCTTGGCGAGGGCAGTCGTGCTGATGTCCTCGGGCATGGCGGGCGTGCCATGCGCATCTCCGTCGAAACGCCCCATCGAACCTCTCTCACCGTCGTCTGCCCGCGTTCCGGGCCGTCGGGCAAAGATAAAGCCGATTGCCCGTCAGGCAATGTCCGGATGCCGCCGACCTAGTGCGCCTCGTCCCAGTTCGCCGCCGCCTTGGCATCAACCTCGATCGGCACCGAAAGCTGGACGACCGGCATGGCCGCTTCCTCCATCACCTTGCGGACCACCGGAATGGTCGCTTCGACCTCCTCGTCCTCGACTTCGAAGATCAGTTCGTCATGGACCTGCAGCAGCATGCGCGCCGACAGGCCGGCGTCGGCCAGCGCGGGCTCCATGCGGATCATGGCGCGGCGGATGATGTCGGCAGCGGTACCCTGGATCGGCGCGTTGATCGCCGCCCGCTCGTTGAAGGCGCGGACCGAGGCATTGGGCGAGCGGATGTCCGGATAGTGCACCCGCCGGCCGAACAGGGTCTCCACATGGCCGTGTTCCTTGGCGAAGGCCTTAGTGGAATCCATGTAGTCGCGGATGCCGGGGAAGCGCTCGAAATAGCGCTTGATGTAGGTGCCGGCCTCGTCGCGCGGGATCGACAGCTGGTTGGCGAGGCCGAAGGCCGAGATGCCGTAGATGATGCCGAAATTGATCGCCTTGGCGCGGCGGCGGATCTCCGATGGCATGCCCTCCACCGGCACCCCGAACATTTCCGACGCGGTCATGGCGTGGATGTCGAGCCCTTCGCGGAAGGCCTCCTTCAGCTGCGGGATGTCGGCGATATGGGCGAGGATCCGCAATTCGATCTGGCTGTAGTCGGCCGAGACCAGGCTGTGGCCGGCCGGCGCGACGAAGGCGGTGCGGATCGCCCGCCCCTCTTCGGTGCGCACCGGGATGTTCTGCAGGTTCGGCTCGGAGGAGGAGAGCCGCCCCGTGGTGGTCGAGGCCATGGAATAGGAGGTATGGATGCGGCCCTGCGCGTCCATGTGACCCGGCAGCGTGTCGGTATAGGTGCCCTTCAGCTTGGTGAGCTGGCGCCAGTCGACGATGCGGCGCGGCAGCGGATGGCCCTCGGCGGCGAGGTCCTCGAGGACGCGCACGTCGGTGGACCACTGGCCGCTCTTGGTCTTCTTGCCGCCGGGCAGGCCGAGCTTGCCGAACAGCACCTCGCCGAGCTGCTTGGGCGAGCCGGGATTGAAGGTCTCCCCGGCGATCTCCGCGATCTCGGCTTCGAGGCCCGCCTGCTTCTGGGCGAAGCGGCCGGACAGGCGCGACAGGATCTGCCGGTCGACCTTGATGCCGCGCTCTTCCATGCGGGCGAGGACGGCGACCAGCGGCCGCTCCAAGCGCTCGTAAACGGTGGCGAGGCCTTCGGCGACCAGGCGCGGCTTGAGCACCTGCCACAGCCGCAGCATGACGTCGGCGTCCTCGGCGGCGTAGGCGGTGACCTTGTCGATGGCGCAGGCGGCGATCGGCCTGGCGCCCTTGCCGGAGCCGCAGAGCTCCTTGTAGCTCATCGGCTTGTGGCCGAGGAAGCGCTCCGACAATTCGTCCATGCCATGGCCGGCCAGCGAGGCCGAGGCGTCGAGGGCGTAGGAGATCAGCATGGTGTCGTCGAAGGGCGCCATGGTGATGCCGTGGCGGCGCATGACGAGATAGTCGTATTTGACGTTCTGGCCGATCTTCAGGACGGAATCGTCCTCCAGCACCGGCTTCAGGATGGCCAGCGCCTCGTCCATCGGCAGCTGCGGACCGATCTCGTCCTCCACCGCCTTGTCGGACAGGAGGTCGGCCTCGCCCGAGGGCGAGACATGGGCGAGCGGCACATAGGCGGCGCGGCCCGCACGGGTCGCAAACGACACGCCGACGAGGTCGCATTTCATCGCCGACAGCGAACTCGCCTCGGTATCGAAGGCGAGAAGGCCGGTCTCGCGCGCCTCGTCCATCCAGGCCGACAGCGTCGCCGCGTCGCGAATGGTGACATAGGCGCTGTGGTCGAAGACCGAGGCCGCGGCGGCGGCCCGGCGGCTCTCGACAAGGGCGGAGGGCGTCAGCGGCAGGGCGGCGTCGCCGGCACCGGGCGCCGCGACGGCCGATCCGGCCGGGTCGAGGTCGGGCCCGCGCGCCGGCGTGTCGACGGCGATCGCCGCGCTCTCGACCTCGGAGGCGTCGGTGCCGAGCTGGGTCGCGGCCCGCCGGGTCAGGGAGGTGAACTCCATCGCCTTCAGGAAGGAGATCAGCTTCTCGCCGTCCGGCTCGTGGATGAACAGGTCGTCCAGCGGCACGTCGAGCGGCGTGTTCTGGTCGAGGGTGACCAGCGTCTTCGACAGCCGCGCCTGGTCGGCGAAGGCGATCAGGTTCTCGCGGCGCTTGTTCTGCTTGATCTCGGCGGCGCGCTCCAGCAGCGTTTCGAGATCGCCATATTCCACGAGCAGCTGCGCGGCTGTCTTCGGCCCGATGCCCGGCACGCCCGGCACGTTGTCGGAGGTGTCGCCGACCAGCGCCTGCAGGTCGATCATCTTGTCCGGATGAACGCCGAACTTCTCCTTCACCTCGTCGGGGCCGAGACGCTTGTCCTTCATCTGGTCGTAGAGGATGACCCGCGGCCCGACGAGCTGCATCAGATCCTTGTCGGAGGAGACGATGGTCACGTCGCCGCCCGCCTCGACCGCATGGCGCGTATAGGTGGCGATCAGGTCGTCGGCCTCGAAACCCTGCTTCTCGATGCAGGGCAGGTCGAAGGCGCGCACCGCCTCGCGGATCAGCGCGAATTGCGGAACGAGGTCCTCGGGCGGCGCTTCGCGATTGGCCTTGTAGTCGGCGTAGAGCTCGTTGCGGAAGGTCGTCGAGGAATGATCGAAGATCACCGCGAAATGGGTCGGCGCGACGCCCACCGAGGTGTCGCGGGATTCCTCGACCAGCTTCCACAGCATGTTGCAGAAGCCCGAGACGGCGCCGACCGGCAGGCCGTCGGACTTTCGCGTCAGCGGCGGCAGCGCGTGGTAGGCCCGGAAGATATACGCCGATCCGTCGACGAGGAAGAGATGGTCGCCCTTGTTCATGGGCCGGTCGTAGCTTGGCGTCTCGCGCGAGTCCATCCGGTTTGCAGCCTCTCCGGAGCATGTGCCGACATGGCCTAAAGAAGGAGTTGGCGCCGCCGTTTCCGCGGCTTTCCCGGGCCGCGGCGCGCCCGGTCGGCGCACAAATTAGCCCGCCCCCCTTGCAATCACACGATTGTTGCTGTTTGCTACGGTTTGGCAATTGTGCGATCACGGCGATGTGATCGCCCTTCACGAGTCCATTGCTTGATTTCCCCCACCCCACGACGCATCTCTTGTTCAACGACGCCCCGAGCGTCGTGTTCGGCCACAAGCACGTCCCCCGCTTATGTGCCGGAATGGAGAGCGACACGGCCCCTTTCCCCCTCTCCGGGGCGCGCCGCTCGGACTAAGCGAGAGAGTCGTTGCGGTGTATCCCCCTCCAGGCCGCGGCGGCTCTCTTCTCGCGTCCCCTCCCCTCTTCCAGGCCATCATCGTCGCAGGCTGAATCTCGTCGGCCCCTGCCGCTTCGGCGCTGATCGCAAACGTTTGTCGCGGCTTGCCGGCTGCCATTTGTCGGCGGCGACCGCCTTTCGGGGTATTTGCATCGCGGCCCGAAACGTCTAGCAGGAACCCGGCACCGACAGTCTGGAGACCTCTATGAAGACCCGCGCCGCCGTCGCATTCGAAGCCAAGAAGCCGCTGGAGATCGTCGAACTCGACCTCGAAGGCCCCAAAGCCGGCGAGGTCCTCGTCGAGATCATGGCGACCGGCATCTGCCATACCGATGCCTACACGCTGGACGGCCTCGATTCGGAAGGCCTGTTCCCCTCGGTCCTCGGCCATGAAGGCGCGGGCATCGTCCGCGAGGTCGGCGCCGGCGTCACCTATGTAAAGCCCGGCGACCACGTGATTCCGCTCTACACGCCGGAATGCCGCCAGTGTAAGTCGTGCCTGTCGGGCAAGACCAATCTGTGCACCGCCATCCGCGCCACCCAGGGCAAGGGCGTCATGCCCGACGGGACCTCGCGCTTCTCCTACAAGGGCAAGCCGATCTACCATTACATGGGCTGCTCGACCTTCTCGAACTTCACCGTGCTGCCCGAGATCGCGGTCGCCAAGATCCGCGAAGACGCGCCCTTCAAGACCTCCTGCTATTGCGGTTGCGGCGTGACCACCGGCGTCGGCGCCGTGGTCAACACCGCCAAGGTCGAGCCGGGCGCCAATGTCGTGGTCTTCGGCCTCGGCGGCATCGGCCTCAACGTGATCCAGGGCGCCCGCCTCGTCGGTGCCGACAAGATCATCGGCGTCGATCTCAACAACGACAAGAAGGAATGGGGCGAGCGCTTCGGCATGACCCATTTCGTCAATCCGAAGGAGATCGAGGGCGACATCGTCGCGCATCTGGTCGAGCTGACCGGCGGCGGCGCCGACTACACCTTCGACTGCACCGGCAACACCATGGTCATGCGCCAGGCGCTGGAAGCCTGCCATCGCGGCTGGGGCGTCTCCGTGGTCATCGGCGTCGCCGAGGCCGGCAAGGAAATCTCCACCCGGCCGTTCCAGCTGGTCACCGGCCGCGTCTGGAAGGGCTCGGCCTTCGGTGGCGCGCGGGGGCGCACCGACACGCCGAAGATCGTCGACTGGTACATGGACGGCAAGATCCAGATCGATCCGATGATCACCCACACGCTGACGCTCGAAGAGATCAACAAGGGCTTCGACCTGATGCACGAGGGCAAGTCGATCCGTTCGGTGGTGGTGTTCTGATGGAGACCGTCTCCACCAACACCGCCCATAGCGGCGTGCAGGGGGTCTACCGCCACGCGTCGACGGAAACCGGCACCGAGATGACCTTCTCGGTGTTCGTGCCGCCGCACGCCGACGGCGCGAAGCTGCCAGTGGTCTGGTACCTGTCGGGCCTCACCTGCACCCACGCCAATGTCACCGAAAAGGGCGAGTACCGGCGCATCTGCGCCGAGCTCGGCCTGATCTTCGTGGCGCCGGACACCAGCCCGCGCGGCGAAGGCGTGCCGGACGACGCCGAGGGCGCCTACGATTTCGGCCTCGGCGCCGGCTTCTACGTCGACGCCACGCAGGCGCCCTTCGCCGAGAACTACCGCATGTGGTCCTATGTGACCGAGGAACTGCCGGCCCTCGTCGCGGCCGAATTCCCGGCCGACATGGCCCGGCAGTCGATCCTCGGCCATTCCATGGGCGGCCATGGCGCGCTGACCATCGGGCTCACCCATCCGGACCGCTACAAGGCCGTCTCGGCCTTCGCGCCGATCGTCGCGCCTAGCCAGGTGCCGTGGGGCCACAAGGCCCTGCCGCTGTATCTCGGCGACGACAAGGCCGCGTGGCGCAAGCACGACGCGGTGGCGCTGATCGAGGACGGCGCACGGGTGAAGGACCTTCTGGTCGACCAGGGCGAGGCCGACAATTTCCTCGCCGAGCAGCTGAAGCCGGAACTCCTGGAAAAGGCCTGCGCCGACGTCGGGATCGCCCTGACGCTGCGGCGCCAGCCGGGCTACGACCACAGCTACTACTTCATCTCCTCCTTCATGGAAGACCATCTGCGCTGGCACGCCGAACGGCTCGGCTAAACGCGCGACATCCTGCCGGGCGGCGCCGCGACGCGCCGCCCGGCATCGGCCTTGATCCCCACCCGATGTCTCCCGTAACGAAGGACATCGCGTGCCTGCGCCCCATCTTCACGGGCACGACCCGGCCCCGCCCGCCGCGCGGCCGCTCCCTTGCAGAAACGGATCTCCCATGGCCAATCTCGACAGCGTCCTTGCCTGCCTCGACCTCAATCTCGAGCGTTCGCTCGGCCGGCTCACCGATCTTCTGAAAATCCCGTCGATCTCCACCGATCCGGCCTATGCCGCCGATTGCCGCCGCGCGGCGGAATATCTCGTCGGCGATCTCGACGCGATCGGCTTCGACGCCTCGCTGCGCGAGACGCCGGGCCACCCAATGGTCGTCGCCCATCACGACGGCCCTGAGGGCGCGCCGCACGTCCTGTTCTACGGCCATTACGACGTCCAGCCGGTCGACCCGCTGGAGCTGTGGGAGACCGCGCCCTTCGAGCCCGTCCTCAAGGACGGCCCGGACGGCACCAAGCGGATCGTGGCGCGCGGTTCGGCCGACGACAAGGGCCAGCTGATGACCTTCATCGAGGCCTGCCGCGCCTACAAGGCCGAGACCGGCGGCCTGCCCTGCAAGGTCACCATCTTCCTCGAGGGCGAGGAGGAATCCGGTTCGCCCTCGCTGACCCCGTTCCTCGACGCCAATCGCGACGAACTCTCGGCCGACGTGGCGCTGGTCTGCGACACCAATATGTGGGACCGCCAGACCCCGGCGATCTCGACCGGCCTGCGCGGCCTCGTCGGCGAGGAAATCGTCCTGACGGCGGCGAACCAGGACCTGCATTCGGGCTATTTCGGCGGCGCCGCGCAGAACCCGATCCGCGTCCTCGCCCGCATCCTTGCCGACATCCACGACGCCGACGGCCGCGTCACCGTCCCCGGCTTCTACGACGGCGTCCAGGACATTCCGGACGAGGTGCGCGCCATCTGGGACGGGCTCGACTTCTCGGCCGAGGAATTCCTCGGCTCGGTCGGCCTGTCGGTGCCGGCCGGCGAGACCGGTCGCTCGGTGCTGGAGCAGGTCTGGGCGCGCCCGACGGCGGAGTTCAACGGCATTTCCGGCGGCTATACCGGCAAGGGCTTCAAGACCGTCATCGCCTCGCAGGCGATGGTGAAGGTCTCGTTCCGGCTGGTCGCCGGCCAGGACCCGGACAAGATCCGCGCCGCCTTCCGCGCCTTCGTCGAAGCCCGCCTGCCGGCCGACTGCTCGGTCGAATACCATCCCCATGGCGGCTCGCCGGCGATCCAGCTCCCCTTCGATTCGCCCTGGCTCGGCAAGGCCCGCGCCGCGCTCTCGGACGAATGGCCGAAGCCTGCCGTGATGATCGGCATGGGCGGCTCGATCCCCGTGGTGGGCGAGTTCAAGGCGCGGCTCGGCATGGAATCGCTGCTGATCGGCTTCGGCCTCGGCGACGACCGCATCCATTCGCCGAACGAGAAGTACGAGATGAGCTCCTTCCACAAGGGCCAGCGCTCCTGGGCCCGCGTGCTGGCGGCGCTGGGCGCCGGCGACTGAGGTCACCCGGGTTCTCCGACCGCTCTAACGAAAGGGCGCGGCGCCAACCGGCTGCCGCGCCCTTTTTCGTGTCGGATCGGGGTTTTGTCGGACGCGCAAACGCGCCCTGCCGGCCTGCGCCATCCGGTCACTGTGCCTGCGGCGCAACGGCGCCCCGGCAAAGCGTCGGCGGGGCTCTTCCGGCAATTGATGGATCGCGAAATTCCCGTATGAACGAAGGCAACAACACGCCACGCGGTCCGATGGATCGAAGAATGGCGTGACAGGCTGGAGTATCAGACATGCGCATTCGTACCGCCGCCTCGGCCCTCGCCCTGCTGCTCGCGACCTCGCTGAGCGCGGCTGCCGCCGATGCCGTCTACGCCCCCTACGACCCGGCACCGGCGCCGCTGGCACCCGCCGCCAACGACTATGGCGATACCGACTTCGTCTTCGAGCTCGGCATCTCCGGCATCGTGTCGCCGGAATATCTCGGCTCGGACGAGTACCAGATCAATCCGTCGCCGATCATCAGCGTCGAATATCTGAACCTGCCGGGCATCGGCGCCTTCGGCGGCAAGGACGGCCTCGGCCTGTCGATCGGACCCTCCTTCGACTATATCGGCGACCGCGACGCGAGCGACTATTCGGAGCTGACCGGCCTCGACGATCTCGACGCAACCTACGAGCTCGGCCTGAAGGCCAGCTACGAGTGGCAGAGCGCCGAAGTCTACGGCGCCGTGCGCTATGCCTTCGGCGGTGCCGACGGCTTCGTCGGCGACATCGGCGCGAACCTGATCGCCCGGCCGACCGAGCGCCTGGTGCTGAAGGCCGGCCCGACCGCCAGCTTCGCCTCCAGCGACTACATGGATTCCTATTTCGGCGTCAGCGCCCGCGAATCGGCCGCCTCCGGCTTCCGCCTCGGCGCCTACGATCCCGATGGCGGCTTCAAGAGCGTCGGCGTCGCCGCTTCGGCGCGCTACGAGATCTTCACCGACTGGTTCATCAATGCCGACGCCAAATACGACCGGCTGGTCGGCGACGCCAAGGATTCGCCGATCGTGCAGGCCGGCGACGAGAACCAGTATTTCTTCGGTCTCGGCGTCTCCAAGCGCTTCTCGCTCGACCTCTGGTAGGACGGCAGGCTTTCAACGCCTTTCTCTTCAAGGGCCCGGTCGCCAGCGACCGGGCCCTTTTCGTATTGGGCTCCGCGTACCGGTAGCCCGTCAGGCGATGGTGTCGACCACGCCGCCATCGACGCGCAGCGCCGCGCCGGTGGTGGCCGACGCCTCCTTCGAGCAGGCATAGACGATCATGTTGGCGACCTCCTCGACGGTCGCGGGCCGGCCGATGATCGAACTCGGACGCGCCGCCTTGACGAAGGCGACGCCCGCCTCCTCGATCGAGATGCCCTGTTCCGACGCCATCTCCGCCAGCATTCCCTCGACGCCCTCCGACATGGTCGGTCCCGGCAGCACCGAATTGACGGTGACGCCGGAGCCACCGGCCAGCTTGGCAAGCCCGCGCGAAATCGACAGCAGCGCCGTCTTGGTGAAGCCGTAATGGATCATGTCGGCGGGAATGTTCAGCGCCGATTCCGACGACAGGAACACGATGCGCCCCCAGCCGCGCTCCATCATGGCCGGCATCCACGCCCGCGACAGGCGCACGCCGGACATGACGTTGAGCTGGAAGAAGTCCTCCCAGACATCGTCCCCGATCTCGAAGAAGGGTTTCGGCCCGAAGATCCCGACATTGTTGACGACGATGTCGGGGTCGGGCACGGCGCGGACCAGCGCCTTGCAGCCGTCGGCGGTCATCAGGTCGGCGGCGGCACCCGAGACGTCGGCGCGCGGCACGGCGTCGACCACCTTGCGCACGGCGGTCTCCACCCGGTCCTCGCCGCGCCCGTTCACCACCACGCTGGCGCCGGCGCGGGCCAGGCCGATGGCGGCGGCCAGACCGATCCCGCCGGTCGAACCGGTGACGACGGCGCGCTTGCCGGACAGGTCGATGTTCATGGCGTCTTCCTTCTCGCAAATCTCCGGGTCGGGGCGCCAGGCGTCCCCGTTTCGGCGGGACATGGCGCAGCGCTTCGGGCGCATCAATGGCGTCTCGTGGCAGCGCGAGGCGGCTGGCAGGCTGGCATTCGCGGCGTTCCGGCCGCTGCCGCATTGCTTAATGCCCCGTTAATTCGCCGCATTTAAGCTGCATCGCGGATCTGCGGAGACGTTTGCGACGGGGCTTGGGGGCCCGGTCGGTTGGCGCATGGACCGGTCCGACGCAGCTCGGCGATCCGGCCGGGCGACGTCTCCTGCGCGACACTTGGGGTTGGAGGCCGATCCGCGCGCGACGCGCAGCGGCCTTCGCGTAACGAACAGGACCGGCCCTGCCGGTTCGTGAGGGAAAGACGTCCGAATGGCGGCACGACGGCACGAGCGCATCGAACCCAGCTTCGGCGGTTCCGAACTCGGCGACGACGACTTCCGCATCAGCGCCGACGATCGCGCCGTTCCGAACGCTTCCAGCGGTCCGCGCCGCAAGACCGCGAAGAAACCCGTCAACGACCGCAAGACGGCCAAGCCCGCCGCCCCCAGCCGGCGCGGCCGCGGCAAGACGCAGGGCGGCGGCGGCTCGGGCCGCGGCGGCGGACGCCGCCGGCGCAGCTTCCTCGGCCACGTCTTCCGGCTGTTCCTGATGCTCGGCGTCGTCGGCGGGCTGACGGTGGCGGCCGTCGTCGGCTACATGGCCGTCAAGCTGCCGCAGGAAGCCTGGGCGATCCCGGACCGGCCGCCCAACGTCAAGATCGTCTCGGTGGCCGGCGAGCTGATGGCCAATCGCGGCCTGACCGGCGGCAAGGAAGTCTCGCTGGACGAGATGAGCCCCTATATCCCGCAGGCGGTGATCGCCATCGAGGACCGGCGCTTCTACGACCATTGGGGCGTCGATCCGATCGGCATCACCCGCGCCTTCATGCAGAACATGGCGGCCGGCGAGACCGTGCAGGGCGGCTCGACCCTGACCCAGCAGCTCGCCAAGAACGTCTTCCTCAATCCCGACCAGACCATCCGCCGCAAGATCCAGGAAGCGATCCTGGCTTTGTGGCTGGAGCAGAAATTCACCAAGGACCAGATCCTCGAGATGTATCTCAACCGGGTCTATTTCGGCTCCGGTTCGACCGGCGTCGAGGCAGCGTCCCGGCGCTATTTCGACAAGCCGGCCGAAGAGGTGAATCTCGGCGAGGCAGCGCTGCTGGCGGGCCTCCTGAAGGCGCCCTCGCGGCTGTCGCCGGCCAACGATCCGGCCGCCGCCAAGGCGCGGGCCGAGGTGGTGCTGGCGGCGATGCGCGACGAGGGCTTCATCAGCCAGACCGAATATGCCGACGCCAAGGCCCAGAAGCCGACCAATGCCAAGAGCTACTGGACGGGCGGCGAGCATTACGCCGCCGATCTGGTGATGCGCGACATCAAGCAGCTGGTCGGCGACATCGACCAGGACGTCATCGTCGAGACCACCATCGACCTCGCCCTCGAGAAGAAGGCCGAGGAGGTCGTACGCAAGACCGTCGACGGTGCCTCGCAGAATGTCAGCCAGGGCGCCCTCGTGGCGGTGGACGGCACCGGCGCGATCCGTGCGCTGGTCGGCGGCCGCGACTATGCCCAGAGCCAGTTCAACCGCGCGGTCGACGCCAAGCGCCAGCCGGGCTCGACCTTCAAGCCCTTCGTCTATGCAACTGCTCTCGAAAAGGGCTGGCGGCCGGAATCGATCATCGACGACGCCCCGGTGCGGATCGGAAACTGGTCGCCGCAGAACTACGACAACAAGTTCCGCGGTCCGGTCACCGTCGCCGACGCCCTGCGCCAGTCGCTCAACACGGTTGCGGCGCGGCTGGTGGAGAGCGCTGGCGCCGACGCGGTGATCGAGACGGCGCATCGCATGGGCATCAAGTCCGACCTCGTCGACAACGCCTCCATCGCGCTCGGCACGTCGGAAGTCTCGCTGGTCGAACTGACCGGTGCCTTCACGGCACTGGCCAATGGCGGTTACCGCGCGACGCCGCATCTGGTGAACCGCGTCGTCACCGAACAGGGCAAGGTGGTCTGGGAGCGCGGCGCCGAGGTGCCCCCGGTCGTCGTCTCACCGGAGATCGTGGGCATGATGAATGCCATGCTGACGCGCGTTGTCTCGGCCGGCACCGGGCGCCGGGCGGCGATCGACGGCTGGCAGGCCGCCGGCAAGACCGGCACGACCCAGGACTTCAAGGACGCCTGGTTCGTCGGCTACACGGCCAATCTCACCACCGGCGTGTGGCTGGGCAACGACAACGGCGCCAAGATGCGCAAGGTCACCGGCGGTTCGCTGCCGGCCGAGGCCTGGCACGATTTCATGACGGCCGCGCATGAGGGGCTCGACCCGATCCCGCTGCCCGGCGACTACCGGATCGGCGAAGCGCAGGCGCCGCTGACGGCCGATAGCGGCTATTCGGATGGCGGGTTCTACGAGGGGGAATCGGCCGATCCCTATTACCGTCAGAACGGCGAGGCGCCGATCCCGCCGCAGGGTCTGCCGGCCCAAGGGGGCGGCCGCGTCTATGACAGCGCACCGCCGCCGGGGGTGACCGTCGAGGGCCCTGCCCGGGGCCGCTCCAGCGACCGCTCGCTGTTCAGAAGCATCTTCGGGGGCTGACCGGCCCTTGTATTGGCCGGCGGCATGTCCGCCGGCTGTCTTTCTCGGTTCTGCCCGTTCCCGGACCCTCCGCGACCCTTGGGGCGCGTGAGGCGAACGCGTCGCGTTGAGTCCTTACAGGACGCCGAGCAGCGACAGGACGATGGCGACGACGACGACCAGGCCGACGAGATAGATGATGCTGTTCATGGCTTGTCTCCTTCAGACCGGCAGGAGGCGGACCATCCGCGCGCCGGCGTATTCGGTGGGGTAAGTCCCGACCGTCCGTTGCGGTTCCAACCATTTTCGGATTCAGCCGCCCGCAAGGCCCGCAGGATGCGAACTCACGAAAGCGCGACCATCCGTCTTGCACCCCCAAATGCCACTTCATATATACCCGCCAGCCCCGCCGAAGCCGGCGACGCAGTCGTTTCGGCCCTGCGGTTCATCCCAGAATTTCCAGGGGCTGCCCAATCCGGAATGCCTCTTCGAGGGTCCCGGGCGGCTCGCTAAACAAGGAGACTATGCATGGCGAAGGTAATCGGAATCGACCTTGGCACGACCAATTCCTGCATCGCGGTCATGGACGGCAAGAATGCCAAGGTGATCGAGAATGCCGAGGGCGCGCGCACCACGCCCTCCATGGTGGCCTTCACCGACGACGGCGAGCGCCTCGTCGGCCAGCCGGCCAAGCGCCAGGCGGTGACCAATCCCGAAGACACGCTGTTTGCGATCAAGCGCCTGATCGGCCGGACCTTCCAGGATCCGACGACGCAAAAAGACAAGGGCATGGTCCCCTACAAGATCGTCAATGCCGACAATGGCGATGCCTGGGTCGAGGCGGCCGGCGAGAAATATTCGCCCTCGCAGATCTCGGCGATGATCCTGCAGAAAATGAAGGAAACCGCCGAGGCCTATCTCGGCGAGAAGGTCGAGAAGGCGGTCATCACCGTTCCGGCCTACTTCAACGACGCCCAGCGTCAGGCGACCAAGGACGCCGGCAAGATCGCCGGTCTCGACGTCCTGCGCATCATCAACGAGCCGACCGCGGCGGCGTTGGCCTACGGCCTCGACAAGAACGACGGCAAGACCATCGCGGTCTACGATCTGGGCGGCGGCACCTTCGACGTGTCGGTCCTGGAGATCGGTGACGGCGTCTTCGAGGTGAAGTCCACCAATGGCGACACCTTCCTCGGCGGCGAAGACTTCGACATGCGTCTGGTCGATTACTTCGCCTCGGAGTTCAAGAAGGACCAGGGCATCGACCTGAAGAACGACAAGCTCGCCCTGCAGCGCCTCAAGGAGGCCGCCGAAAAGGCCAAGATCGAGCTGTCCTCGGCCTCGCAGACCGAGATCAACCTGCCGTTCATCACCGCCGATGCGTCGGGTCCCAAGCACCTTACCATGAAGCTGACCCGCTCCAAGTTCGAGAGCCTGGTGGACGACCTCGTCCAGCGCACGATGGACCCGTGCAAGGCGGCCCTCAAGGATGCCGGCGTCACCGCGTCGGACATCGACGAGGTCGTTCTGGTCGGCGGCATGACCCGCATGCCGAAGGTCCAGGAAGCGGTGAAGAACCTGTTCGGCAAGGAGCCGCACAAGGGCGTCAACCCGGATGAGGTCGTCGCGATGGGCGCCGCCATCCAGGCCGGCGTGCTGCAGGGCGACGTCAAGGACGTGCTGCTGCTCGACGTGACGCCGCTGTCGCTCGGCATCGAGACGCTGGGTGGCGTGTTCACCCGCCTGATCGATCGCAACACGACGATCCCGACCAAGAAGAGCCAGGTGTTCTCCA
Organism: Aurantimonas sp. DM33-3; assembly: GCF_014334315.1. Classification (NCBI taxonomy): domain Bacteria; kingdom Pseudomonadati; phylum Pseudomonadota; class Alphaproteobacteria; order Hyphomicrobiales; family Aurantimonadaceae; genus Aurantimonas; species Aurantimonas sp. DM33-3. The sequence goes on from NZ_JACSGS010000002.1 coordinate 450,952, forward strand.
CCGCCGAGGACTCGCAGAACGCCGTGACCATCCAGGTCTTCCAGGGCGAACGCGAGATGGCCCAGGACAACAAGTCGCTCGGCCGGTTCAACCTCGAGGGCATCCCGCCGGCACCGCGCGGCGTGCCGCAGATCGAGGTCACCTTCGACATCGACGCCAACGGCATCGTCAACGTGTCGGCCAAGGACAAGGGCACCAACAAGGAGCAGCGGATCACCATCCAGGCTTCCGGTGGCCTGTCCGACGCCGATATCGAGCAGATGGTCAAGGACGCCGAGGCCAATGCCGACGCCGACAAGAAGCGTCGCGCGGCCGTCGAGGCGAAGAACCAGGCCGAGAGCCTGCTGCACTCGGCCGAGAAGTCGCTCGAGGATTACGGCGACAAGGTCTCCGAGGAAGATCGTGCTGCGATCAGCGCGGCGATCGAGGACCTGAAGGCCGAAGTCGAGAAGCCGGAAGCCGACGCCGAGGCCATCAAGGCCAAGAGCGACCGGCTCGCCGAAGCGTCGATGAAGCTCGGCCAGGCCATGTACGAGGCCGCCCAGGCCGAACAGCCCGAGGGCGAGGACGGCGCCGATGCGTCGGAAGCGGCCAAGGACGACGTCGTCGATGCGGACTTCGAGGAAGTCAACGACGACGCGGACCAGAAGAAGTCGGCCTGATCCAACAGGCAGCGGGCGGGCCGGATCGGCCTGCCCGCAGATCGCCAAGACCTGCAAAGCCCCGGCCCAAGCGCCGGGGCTTTGTCGTTTCGGGGCACACCACACCGAACAAGCACGGCGTTTACCGTTAATTCATCCTTGGCTTGCAGGCTGCGGTGTCTCGCGCGCCTATGGGCACGGCGGACAGGGCGCGCGGCGCAAGGCCCGCCCGTTCCGATCGGGTCGCGACAGGAGCAGCCATGCACTTCCGTGTCTTCGATTGCTGGCGTCTGACCGCCGCAATGTTGATCATGGCCTATCACTTCCTGTTCTTCGCGCCCTATGGCGTCGAGGCCGGTACGCAATTCCTGCACCGGCTGCTGCCGCTGCTCGACATGTTCTTCATGATCTCCGGCTTCCTGATCGCCAGCCGCTACGCGACCCGCATCGCCTCGGTCGCCGACTACGCCAATTTCATGCGCCGGCGCATCGCGCGGCTCTATCCGCTGCATTTCCTGACCACGATGTTCTTCGCCGCCATCGCGCTGGTGGCGCTGGTCGTCGGCTCGGCTCACCATCCCTGGGCGCGCGACCTCGCGGCGCTGCCGCTGCACCTTCTCGCCCTCCACGGCCTCGGCACGACGGACGAGCTGGCGCTCAACTATCCGTCCTGGTCGGTGAGTGCGGAATTCTTCGCCTATGCGCTCTTCCCGGTCATCCTCCTGGCGTTCCGCTGGAAGGGGCTCGCCGGATTGTTCGCGCTGTTGGCCGTCTGGGTCGGCGGGCTGGAATACGCCTCCTCGCGCGGCGTGTTTCCCTCCGGCCACTGGACCGGCGCCGACACGATGGGCGCCTACCGCGCCTTTGCCGACTTCATCGCCGGCTCGGCGATCGCCGTCGTCGTCGGGCGGCGGATGATCTCCATCACCGCCCACTGGCCCGGCATCGTCCTCAGCGTCGCCGCCGTCGCGGCGATGATCCTGCAGGCGCCGCCCTACCCGACCCTCCTTCTCCTGGCGCTGGCGCTGACCGCCACGGCGCTGGCCGAGACCGCCCGGCCGGACTCCACCGCCATGCTGGCGCCGCTGATGCCGGTGACGCGGGTCTCCTTCGGCATCTATCTCCTGCATCCCGTCATGGAGTTCGTCTTCCTGACGGTGATCTGGCAGCGTGTGCTGGAGCCGCTCGGGATCATCGATTTCTACGTCTACTGGACCCTGCCGATGGTCGCGACGGTCGCCGTGGCGATGCTCTCCGACCGCTTCGTCGAGCGCCGGTTCGGCGGCTGGATCGCCGGTCCGCGCCGGCCCGAGGGCAAGCCCGCGCGCATGGCCTCGGCCTGAGCCGCAAAGGAAGCCGCGGTTCCTTTCGGGACGCCGCTATGGTATCGCGCCCCAGCCGTTCCTACATCGAAGGCATGTTGTCGCGGGCGCGGCGGGCGAGAGCCCCTGCTGCCGCGCAAATCGTCTGTCCAGAACCCATGGAAGTCCTGAATGAAGGCCGATTACTACGAGATGCTCGGCGTGCCCCGCGATGTCGACGAAAAGGGGCTGAAGTCCGCGTTTCGCAAGCTCGCGATGCAATACCACCCCGACCGCAATCCCGGAAACGCGGACGCCGAGGTGAAGTTCAAGGAACTCGGTGAAGCCTACGAGGTCCTGAAGGACGGGCAGAAGAGGGCCGCCTACGACCGCTTCGGCCATGCCGCCTTCCAGAATGGCGGCGGCGGCAATGCCGGCTTCCGCGGCGATTTCTCATCCTCCATGGCCGACATCTTCGACGATATCTTCGGCGAGATGATGGGCGGGCGCGCCCGCGCCGGACGCCAGCCCGGCAACGGCCGCGAGCGCGGTTCGGACCTGCGCTACAACATGGAGATCAGCCTCGAAGAGGCCTATGACGGCAAGACTGCCGAGATCGGCGTGCCGACGACGATCCAGTGCGACGAATGCACCGGCAGCGGCGCCAAGCCCGGCACCAGCCCGAAGACCTGCCCCACCTGCGCCGGCGTCGGCCGCGTCCGGGCCGCCCAGGGCTTCTTCTCCATCGAGCGCACCTGCCCGAACTGCCAGGGTCGCGGCCAGGTCATCGCCGATCCCTGCGGCAAGTGCGGCGGCGACGGCCGGCTGCCGGAAGAGCGCAACCTGTCGGTCAACATCCCCGCCGGCATCGAGGACGGCACCCGCATCCGTCTTGCCGGCGAGGGCGAGGCGGGCCTGCGCGGCGGGCCGCCGGGCGATCTCTACATCTTCCTGTCGGTGAAGCCGCACGAATTCATGCAGCGCGACGGCGCCGATCTGTTCTGCCAGGTGCCGCTGTCCATGGTGACCGCCGCGCTGGGGGGTCATTTCGACGTCTCGACGCTGGACGGCAACACCACCCGCGTGAAGGTGCCCGAGGGCACCCAGACCGGCAAGCAGTTCCGGGTGAAGGGCAAGGGCATGCCGGTGCTGCGCTCGCCGCAGGTCGGCGACCTGTTCATCCAGGTCTCCGTCGAGACGCCGCAGAACCTGTCGCGTCGTCAGCGCGAACTCCTGGAGGAATTCGAGGAGATTTCCTCTTCCGACAATTCTCCCCAGTCCACAGGCTTCTTCTCGCGGATGAAGGAGTTCTTCGAGGGGTTGAGTGAAAATTGATCCGCGACATGTTTAGTGAGACGCAGAGCGCATCGACGGCTGCGTCGTAAAGCCGTTACACAGGCACGGCATCACGTGTTGCCGGACCTCGGCCGTCGGGCCGGACTGGAGGACACGAGTGTTGGGAACCCCGGAGCCGCGTCAGACCAACCCGTTGCGCAAGCGCAAGAAGGTCAGCGACGAGGCGCGCTTCTTCCGGGGATGGCTGCAGCGGCCGCTGGTGATGGGGGCGGTGTCGCCCTCCTCGCGCACGCTCGGCCGGGCGATGGCCGCCTATGTGCCCGATCCCGCCGGTTTCGACGCCGATTCCCGCGTTCTGGAGCTGGGCCCGGGCACCGGCGTCGTCACCCAGTGCCTCGTCGACCGGGGTGTGCCGGAAGCCGCCCTCGTCCTCGTCGAATATTCTCCCGAATTCTGCATCCTGCTGCGAGCCCGCTTTCCCGCCGCGCTGGTCATCCAGGGCGATGCCTACGCGCCCAGCGCCGCGGTGACCCGCGCAATGGAGGGAAAGCGCCTGGAAGCCGTCGTTTCCAGCCTGCCGCTGTTCACCAAGCCGGACGCCAAGCGCGAGGCCGTCATCGGCGGTTCGCTGGCGCGCATGGCCCGCGGCGCCCCCTTCATCCAGTTTTCCTACGCGCTGACCATGCCGGTGAAACCCGAGCGGATCGGCGCCGAACTGATCACCAGCCCGTGGATCAAGCGCAACCTGCCGCCCGCCCGCGTGTTGGTGTATCGATCCGCCTGACGGCGGCAGCATCACGGGAGAGGACGGCAGATGGCGGGCAACGGCGCACGGGGCGAGACGACGCAGGCAGGTGAACGCTACGAAGGCGACTGGGCGCGCTTCTTCGCCAACTGGGTTCGCCATCCGGTGAAGATGGGCGCGGTCGCCCCGTCCAGCCGGGCTTACTGCAACATGATGGTCCGCCACGCCACGATCGATCTCGACGGACCGATCCTGGAACTGGGACCCGGCCTCGGCGTCGTCACCCGCACCCTGCTCGAGCATGGCGTCGCCCCCGAGCGGATCACCTCGATCGAGTATGATTCCGAGTTCGCCCGGCAGCTCCAGCGCCGCTTTCCCGGCGTCAACGTGATCAACGGCGACGGTTTCGACCTCGACCGGACCCTCGGCGACCGCCGGGACGAGAAATTCGCCGCGATCCTGATGGCCATCCCGATCGTCAGCTTCTCGCAGGAAAAGCGCCAGGCGCTGTTCACCGACTATCTCTCGCGGCTCATGCCCGGCGGAAACCTGACGGAGCTGTCCTACATGCTCACCCCGCCCGTCAGGCCGGTTCCGGGCGTGTTCTCGGTGTCGTCCTCGCCGCGGGTCTGGAACAACATCCCGCCCGCCCGGGTGTGGATCTACTCGCAGGACACGGCCCCGGCAGAGAATGCGGCGACGGCTTCGTGAGCGCCAACATCCTCGTCCTGCCGGGCTCGCTGCGGCTTGCCTCGCACAATCGCAAGCTCGCCGCCGAGGCGACGCGCATGCTGGCGCTGTCCGACGCGGTGGTGACCCGGCTCGATCTTGCCGATTATCCGCTGCCGCTCTATGACGGCGACCACGAACAGGACAACGGCATTCCGGAGAACGCCGTGCTTCTCGCCCATCGCATCGCGGTGCAGGACGGGCTGCTTCTGGTGAGCCCCGAATACAATCACTCGATCCCGGCAGTGCTGAAGAACGCCATCGACTGGGCCAGCCGCGTGCGCAAGGTGCAGGGCCGGCCGGTGCAGCCCTTCAAGGGGCTGGTGGTGGGTCTCGCCTCGGCCTCGCCCGGCCGCTTCGGCGGGGCGCGCGGCCTCGAAGCGCTGCGGCTGGTGATGCGGGCGCTGGGCGCCGAGGTGCTCACCCAGCAATGCAGCGTCGCCGACGCGGCCAACGGCTTCGACGAGAACGGCCGCCTGTCCGACGACATCGCCCGCACCTCGCTGGAATCGCTGGTCGACAAGCTGCTCGACACCTCGCGCAGCCTCAGCCGCCGCGGCTGACGCATTCCGCCGAGCGTCGAACGCGGTGAGTGCCAAGGCTTGGAACCGGGCACGGGCGCCGCGAATTCCGGTTCGAACAGGCGACGGCAAGGGAACGCGACATGAGCATCGACCCGGACCATCCGCAGACGCTGCGTCCGCAGGATCTCCAGCGCACGGTGGAACGCCATCTCCACGACCACTGGAAATCCTACGCCTTCCAGGGCGGCCTGATGGTGGTCGTCGGCGTTCTGGCGATCCTCGCCCCCTTCGCGGCGACGCTGGCGACGACCCTGCTGTTCGGCTGGCTGCTGATCTTCGCCGGCATCGTCGGTGCCGTCAGCGCGTTCCGGGCGAAGGGCGCACCGGGCTTCTGGTCGAGCCTCCTCCTGTCGCTGCTCGCGGTCGCGCTGGGCGCCGTCATCATCTACGATCCGGTGGCCGGCTCGATCACCCTGACCTGGATGCTGAGCTTCTATTTCCTGTTGTCCGGCGTGTTCAACTTCTCCATCGCCCGCGCCTTCCGGCCGTCGACCGGCCGGTTCTGGCTGCTGGTGGTCTCCGGCCTCGTCGATATCGTGCTGGCGGTCTTCCTGATCCTCGGCCTGCCGGGCACCGCGGTCTGGGCTGTCGGCCTGTTCCTCGGCATCTCGCTAATCACGTCGGGCATGGCGCTGCTGTTCTCGGCGCTCGACGCGCGCAACAACGCGCCCACCCGGGGGGCGTGACATGAGCCGGTCGCAGGAGGATCTGGTCGCGCGCCTTCTGGAGCGCAGCGGCGGCGCGACCTTCGCCGACGATCTGGGCGTCGATCTCAGCCGCAACGAGCCGATGGGGCTGTTCCTGTGGCTGGTCGCCGCAAACCTGTCCTCGGCGCGCATTTCCGCCGATCAGGCGCTGCGCGCGGCCAAGGCCCTGAAGGATGCCGGGCTGACGACCGCGCAGCACATGGCCGACGCGACCTGGAAGGAGCGCGTCGTCATCCTCAACCGCAACGGCTATGCGCGCTTCGACGAGAAGACCTCGCGCTTCCTGCAGGACATGGCCGACCACTGCCTGGCCGAATATGACGGCGACCTGCGCAAGCTGCGCGCGGCGGCCGGAGAGGACCCGGCCGAAGAGCGAAGGCTCCTGAAAGCCTTCAAGGGCATCGGCGATGTCGGCGTCGACATCTTCTTCCGCGAGGCGCAGATCGCCTGGGAGGAGATCTATCCCTTCGCCGACAAGCGCGCGCTCAAGGCTGCCGAAGAGCTCGGCCTCGGCAAGGATGCCGAGACCCTGGCCGGCCTCGTGCCGAAGCCACGCTTTCCGGCGCTCCTGGCGGCGCTTCTCAAGGCCGATCTCGACAAGGCCCTCGACGAGATCGCGAAGGGCTGAACCCCGGCGTCAGACGTGCTGGCCGCCATTGATGTGCAGCTCGGAGCCGGTGACGTAGGACGCCTGCCCCGAACACAGGAAGTAGATCACGTCGGCGACCTCCGCGGTCTGGCCGAGGCGGCGCAGCGGGATGTCGTCGATCATCTTCTCGGTGCCCGGCGACAGGATCGCCGTCTCGATCTCGCCCGGCGCGATGGCGTTCACGCGGATGCCGGCCGGGCCGAAATCATGGGCCATCTCGCGGGTCAGCGAGTTCAGCGCCGCCTTCGACGTGGCATAGGCCGTCCCGGCGAAGGGATGCACCCGGCCGCCGGCGATCGAGGTGATGTTGACGATCGAGCCCCGCGCCTTGGACAATTCCTTGAACAGGCCGCGCGCCAGCATGATCGGGGCGAAGAAGTTCACCTGGAACACGTCCCGCCACGCATGCATGGGCGTGCGGATCGAATCCATGCGCGAGCCGCCCTCGCCCTTGGGCGAGATCGCCGCGTTGTTGACCAGTGCATGCAGTTCCGAGCCGTTGGCCTCCAGCCGGCGCCGGATCTCCGACACGGCGAAGCCGACATCCTCCTGGTCCGACAAATCGACCCGGATGTGATCCTCGGGGCCGGCCGGCCACGGGCAGTCGTCGGAGAAATCCTGACGCGAGCAGGTGATCACCCGCCAGCCTTCGCGGGAGAAGCGCTTTACGGTCGCGTGACCGATGCCCCGCGACGCGCCGGTCAGAACCAGCGTCTTGCGGTCGTCCTGCGGGGTGTCCGCCATTGGTAGAGGCCCTCTTCGAAACTCGAATTCCCGCGCCCGGCGATCACGGAATGATCAACTTGTCCGATGGCGCGCGACATGCGGTTGCTTCTAGCACGTTCGCCGATGCACATAGGCGATCCGGGAAGCGGAGACGAACAATTGATGGTGCGTGTCGGCAAAAATGCTCGTCTTGTCGCAAGACAGTGCGTCGCTGCTCTGGCGACGGCACTGCTGCTGGCAGCGCCGGTGCGTGCGGCCGATCCCGATCTGTCCGACTGGCCTGCGGTTCTCGACGCGGCCAAGGGGCAGACCGTCTATTTCAACGCCTGGGGCGGCTCGCAGAACATCAATGATTACATCGGCTGGGTCGCCGACACGGTGAAGGACCGCTTCGGAGTCACCCTGCAGCACGTCAAGCTCGACGACACCGCCAACGCCGTCGCCGCCGTCGTCGCGGAAAAGGCGGCCGGCAAGGATACGGGCGGGTCGGTCGACCTCGTCTGGATCAACGGCGAGAACTTCGTCTCCATGCAGAATGAGGGCCTCCTGGCCGAGGGCTTCGCCACCGCCCTGCCCAACTGGGAATTCGTCGATACCGACAATCCCAGCGTGACCACCGACTTCACCGTGCCGACCAAGGGCCAGGAATCGCCCTGGGGCGGCGCCAAGATGGTGTTCTTCGCCGATACCGCCCGCAGCGGCGCCATCGCCGACATGCCGCAGGACACCGACGCCTTGCTGGAATGGGCCAAGGCCCATCCCGGCCGGTTCTCCTATCCGGCGCCGCCGGACTTCATCGGCTCGAGCTTCCTGAAGCAGGTGCTGATCGAGCAGGCGCCCGACGCAGCCGTCCTGCAGGAGGCCGCGACCGATGCGAATTTCGCCGAAACGACGGCGCCTTTATGGGCCTGGCTCGACGCGATCCGCCCGGTGCTGTGGCGCGAGGGCCGCGACTATCCGCAGAATTACCCGGCCATGAAGCAGCTTCTGGGCGATGGCGAACTCGGCATCATCTTCGCCTTCAACCCGTCCGAGGCCTCGGCCGGCATCGCCGCCGGCGAACTGCCGGACACCGTGCGCTCCTTCACCTTTCCCGGCGGCACGCTGGGCAACACCCATTTCGTCGCCATTCCGTACAATTCCTCGGCCAAGGCCGGCGCGATGGTGGTCGCCGACTTCCTGATCTCGCCGGAAGCGCAATTGCGCAAGGAAGACCCTGCCTATTGGGGCGACCCGACGGTTCTCGCCATGGACCGGCTGGATGCGGCGGATCGCGCGGCCTTCGCCGCCATCGACCGGGGCGTCGCCACGCTGCCCCCGTCCGAGCTCGGTCCGGTCCTGCCGGAACCCCACGCCTCCTGGATGACCCGCATCGAGGACGAGTGGAAGCGCCGCTACGGCGGCTGATGGCGCGCACGGATGCCCCTGCCCGGACGGCTGGTCCACCTCGGGCGGCGCCCGGCGGCCTGACGCCATGAAGGGCGATGCGCCCTCCTGCCGGCTGTGTTTCACCGCGCTCCTGCCGGCGCTTCTGGCGCTGCTCCTCGCCGCGCCCGTTGCCGTCGGGCTGGCCGGGGTGGCGCTGCCGGCCTTGGGCTATCTGCCGGCGCTGGGCGGCGACGCCTTCTCCCTCGCACCGCTGCGGGCGGTTCTGGCCGCCCCGGGCATCGGCGTCTCGGTCGGGCTCAGCTTTGCGGCCGGGCTCCTGACCACGGCCGTCTCCGTCGTCGGCGTCGCGCTGTTTCTCGCCGCCTTCTCCGGCAGCCGCGCTATGGTCGTCGTGCGGCAGGCACTGGCGCCGCTTCTGGCCGTGCCGCATGCGGCGGCCGCCTTCGGCATTCTGTTCCTGATCGCGCCGTCCGGCCTTCTCTTCCGCCTCGCCGCGGTGCCGCTGGGCCTGGAGCGTCCGCCGGATCTCCTGATCGTCGGCGACCCGCTGGCCCTGTCGATGATGGCGGCGCTCGTCGCCAAGGAAATGCCCTTCCTGATGCTGGTCGCCTTCGCGGCCCTGCCGCAGGCCGATCCCGAACGCCGGCAGCGGCTCGGCCGTTCGCTCGGCTATGGGCGGATGGCCGCCTTTCTTCTCACCGTCTGGCCGTCGGTCTATCGCCAGATCCGGCTGCCGGTGATCGCGGTCGCGGCCTTCGCCTCGGCCGTCGTCGACGTCGCGCTGATCCTCGGGCCCTCGACGCCGGCGCCGCTCGCCGTTCGGCTGATCGGCTGGATGAACGATCCCGATCTCGCCATGCGCTTTAAGGCTTCCGCCGGCGCGCTCGTGCAGCTGGTGGTCACCCTCGCCGTCATCCTCGCCTGGCTCGGCCTCGAACGGGTTGGCGGCTGGCTTATCCGCCGGGAGGCGGCCAAGGGCCGGCGCCATGCCTCCGACGCAGCCCTGCGTGGCCTCGCAGCCCTGCCGGTGCCGCTCGCCGCTCTCGCCGTGTTCGTCGGGCTCGCGCTCCTTCTCCTGTGGTCGGTCTCCGGTTTCTGGGGCTTTCCCGATCTCCTGCCGCCGACCCTCAATTTGCAGAGCTGGCGCCGCGCCGTCGACGCCGCTATCGGACCATTGTGGACGAGCTTCGTCGTCGCGCTGGCCGCCGCGACCATCGCCCTCGGCCTCGTCGTCACACTCCTGGAAGCCCGTCGCCGGCGGTTCCCCGCCGCGCGTGCCGGCGAGATCCGCCTGCCCTCGGCCATCGCGGGCCTCATCTACCTGCCGCTGATCGTCCCCCAGATCGCCTTCGTCTTCGGCCTACAGGTGTTGATCCTCGTGGCCGGCCTGACGCCGTCGGTGCCGCTGCTGGTCGCCGCCCATCTGATCTTCGTCGCGCCCTATGCGGCGCTGGCGCTGGCCGATCCGTGGTTTGCCCTCGACCCGCGCTACGAGCGGGTCGCAGCCGGGCTCGGCCGGTCGCGCCGGGCGATCTTCTTCCGCGTCCGCCTGCCGATGCTGACGGCGCCGATCCTGACCGCGCTGGCCATCGGCTTTGCCGTCTCGATCGGCCAGTATCTGCCGACCGTGCTGATCGGCGCCGGCCGCCTGCCGACGATCACCACCGAGGCGGTGGCGCTGGCCGCCGGCGGCAACCGGCGGGTCATCGGCGCCTATGCCCTCCTGCAGACCGCGCTGCCCTTCCTTGCCTTCGCCGCCGCCAGTCTCCTGCCGGTCTTGCTTGCGCGCGGCCGTCGCGGCATGAGGGCACCATGACCCCAGACGAAGGATTGCGCCTCGACGCGGTCGAGATCAGCCTCGGAACCCGCCGGCTCCTGACCCTCGACCGGCTGGTGCCGCCGGGCCAGACCCTCAGCGTCATGGGACCGTCCGGCTCCGGCAAGTCGACGCTGTTCGCGCTGATCGCCGGCTTCCTCGATCCAGCCTTCACCGCAACGGGGCGGGCGCTTCTGAACGGCCGCGACCTGACCGGTCTGCCGCCGGAGCGGCGGCGGGTGGGCCTCCTCTTCCAGGATGCGCTGCTCTATCCGCACATGTCGGTCGGCGGCAATCTGCTCTTCGGCCTGTCGGCGCAGGTGAAGGGCCGCAGCCGTCGCCGCACCGCGGCCGAGGCGATGCTGGAGCGCGTCGGCCTGCCTGGCTATCTCGACCGCGATCCAGCAACCCTGTCAGGCGGCCAGGCTGCCCGCGTCGCCCTTGCCCGCACGCTGCTGGCCGACCCCGAGGCGCTGCTTCTCGACGAGCCCTTCTCGCGGCTCGACACGGATCTGCGCCAGACCGTGCGGCAGCTGGTCTTCGACCTCGTCGCCGAGCGGCAGATCCCGGCCTTGCTCGTCACCCATGACCGGGCCGACGCCGAAGCCGCCGGCGGACCAATCGTCGATCTCGGCGCGGGAGCTGCCTCGTGACGTCCGCGCCTCTGCCCGATCTGCCGGTCAAGGACGTTCTCGGCGACTTGTCGGCGGCGATGGCGGCGCGCGGCCGCGCCGTCCTCGTCGCGCCTCCCGGCGCCGGCAAGACGACGCTGGTGCCGCTCGCCTTCCTGGCCGAGCCATGGCTGGGCGACGGCAAGATCATCCTCGTCGAGCCGCGGCGCCTTGCCGCCCGCGCCGCCGCCCGGCGCATGGCCGACCTTCTCGGCGAGGCGGTCGGCGACACGGTCGGCTGGCGCATGCGGCTCGATACCAAAGTCTCGCGCAGGACCCGCATCGAGGTCGTCACCGAAGGCGTCTTCACCCGCATGATCCTGTCCGACCCGGAGCTGTCCGGCGTTTCGGCCGTCCTCTTCGACGAGTTCCACGAGCGCTCGCTGGACGGCGATTTCGGCCTGGCGCTGGCCATCGACGTCGCCTCGGCGCTGCGCGAGGATCTGAAGCTCCTCGTCATGTCGGCGACGCTGGACGGCGCCCGCGTGGCGACGCTTCTGGACGATGCGGCAGGCGACCCGGTCGCCGTCGTCGAAAGCCATGGCCGCGCCTTCCCGGTGACCCTGCGCTATCGCGACCGACCGGGGACCGAGCCGGTGGAGGATGCCGTGGTGGCCGCGATCCGTGCCGCGCTTACCGAGGAAAGCGGCAGCCTGCTGGTCTTCCTGCCCGGCCAGCGCGAGATCGAGCGGGTCGCCGAGCGCCTGCGGCCGCTGGTGGCCGAAACGGTCGATGTCGCGCCGCTCTACGGCGCCATGGAGGGCGCCGCCCAGGATCGGGCCGTGCGCCCCGCCCCCGAGGGACGCCGCAAGGTGGTGCTCGCCACCTCCATCGCCGAGACGTCGCTGACCATCGACGGCGTGTCGTTGATCGTCGATGCCGGGCTGCGGCGCCAGCCGGTCTTCGAGCCGGCGACGGGCCTCTCGCGACTGGAAACCGTTCGGATTTCCAAGGCGGCGGCCGACCAGCGCGCCGGCCGCGCCGGACGCACCGCGCCGGGCACCGCCATCCGCCTGTGGCGCGAGGAGCAGACGGCGGCGCTGGCGCCCTTCGACCGGCCGGAGATCCTTGCCACGGACCTCTCCGGTCTCGTCCTCGACTGCGCCGCCTGGGGCGTTGCCGAGCCGGCCGACCTCGCGTTTCTCGATCCGCCGCCCGGCCCCGCCGTCGCTGAGGCGCGCGCGCTCCTGACCGAACTCGGCGCGCTCGACACCGACGGCCGGCTGACACCGACGGGCGAGGCCATGCGCGGCCTGCCGCTGCCGCCGCGGCTGGCCCATATGGTGGTCGCGGCCGGCGATACGGCCCGGCGCGACGCGGCGCTGCTGGCGGTGCTCCTGACCGAACGCGGCCTCGGCGGCACCGGCATCGATCTCGGCGAACGCCTGCGCCGGCTGGCCGGCGACCGCTCGCCGCGCGCCAGGGCCGCTGCCGGTCTTGCCGGCCGGATCGCCAGCGATGCCAGAGCGACCGCGCCGCCGCCCTCGGCGGAACCTGCCACCGAGCCCGGCGAATTGCTGGCGCTTGCCTATCCCGATCGCATCGCCATCGCCCGCGGGGCGCACGGCCATTTCGTCCTGGCCAATGGCCGCGGCGGCGTCGTGGATGCAGCCTCCAGCCTTGCCCGCGAACGCTTCCTCGTCGTCGCCGAGCTCCAGGGCCAGGCCCGCGCCGGGCGCATTCTCTCGGCCGCCCACCTGTCGTCCGAGGCGATGGACCGGCTCGTTGCCGACCGCGGCGTCAGCGAGGATGTTGTCACCTTCGACACGGCGTCCCGGCAGGTGCGCGCCCGCCGGGTGCGCCGGCTCGGCCGCGCCACCCTCTCCGAAGCGCCGCTGCCGACCCCGACGGGCGAGGCGACGATTCGCGCGCTGGCCGATGGCCTGCGCCGTCTCGGCTTCGCTGCCCTGCCGCTCGGCAAGGACAATGAGCGGCTGCTCCGCCGCCTGCGCTTCCTCGCCGCCGCCTACGGCCCGCCCTGGCCGGACCTCTCCGATGCCGCGCTCCTCGCCGGCCTCGAGGACTGGCTGATGCCCTATCTGCCAGGCGTCACCGGTCTGGCGCAGATCACGTCCGGGCAGATTTCGGAGGCCCTGCGCGGCCTCGTCCCGCCCGCGGCGGCCAATCGGCTGGAAGCGCTGGCGCCCTCCCATTACGAGGCGCCGACCGGCTCGCGCGTGCCGATCCGCTACGAGGCCGATCACCCGGTGCTGGCGATCCGGGTGCAGGAGCTCTTCGGCCTGTCGCAGCATCCCACCATCGCCGATGGCCGCCTGAAGCTCACCGTCGAGCTTCTGTCGCCGGCCCATCGCCCGATCCAGATCACCCGGGACCTGCCGGGCTTCTGGGCCGGCTCATGGTCCGACGTGCGCGCCGACCTGCGCGGCCGCTATCCCCGCCACGCTTGGCCGGAAGACCCGGCCAACGCACACCCCACCGCCCGCGCCAAGCCCCGCGGACAATAGGGGCCCGGGGCGCCGCAGCATCGTCATGGGGCCGCGGCGATCTGCAGGGGAAGAGCGGGAGGGGATGGCGGCGACGCGCGGCGCCGTCCGGATCGCTCGATGAGCCGAAGTTCGTTCTTGGGCCGCGTCAGGCTCCACCAGCGCACCATCGCTCCTTGCCGTGCGCCCCCGGATCAGTTAGGGAGATTTCGGTCATGCCGATCCGTTCACCGGATCCTGCCCGCGACCCGGGCACCCGTAGCTCAGCTGGATAGAGCGCTGCCCTCCGAAGCGTCCGCTACTACCTTCGCAGCCCCTACATCCGCAAGGGTTTGAGCGCTCTGCTCAAGTTACTCGACGGCTAAAGCCACATGTCCGGCACAGCGTCAGATCTCTCATCAATGATTTCGTGAGACATGATCTGCTACCGGTTCTGTGCGGCCTCGCCGCTCGGTGGAGTGAGGAATGAGCCAAGCAAGCGCAAAGAATGATCCGATTGCACGAGATCCCTCTATTGATCGTTTCGAATGGGCTGTCGACAGCGCTGATCTCGGCGTTTGGGACGCTGATCTCCTAGGTAACCAGTGCTTCTACTCCGATGGGTGGAAGCGTATGCTGGGTTATGACCCCGACGTCCTCTGCGACGATCCGGATCTGTGGCTCCAACTCATACATCCCGACGACCGCGAAAAGGCGATCGCCAGCGGCGAGCAGCATCTGGCAGGTGTCACCGAGCAGATTGAGACCGAGTTTCGATTGCGGCATCGCGACGGTCACTACATCTGGGTTCTAGATCGCGGTCGTGCCGTAGCGTGGGACGAGGACGGGCAACCTACGCGACTGATCGGCGTCCAAACCAACATAACGGCTCAGAAGCAGTTGATGCAGGATCTCGTTCTGCAGAGACAACGCGTCGAACTTGCCTTGGAAGTCGGTCGCATTGGTGTTTGGCAGTTCGAGCCTTCGACCGGGCGAACGATCTGGGACCGACGCATGCGTGACATTTACGGGCTCGACGCCGGCCCGAATGAGGTTCCGCAGGCGACATGGCATCAACGGTTGCACCCGGACGATGCAAAAGCTGCTGAACACTCTGCAACTCGACTGTTGCAGAATGGCATACCCGTCGACATGACATATCGGATCGTCCGCCCCTCGGGAGAAATCCGCCATGTTCACGCGTTGACCCGTAGGGTGTGCCTCAACGACGGCTCCACCCTGCTTATTGGGAGCGTTTTCGATATTACTGAACGAGTTCTCCGAGAGAACGCAGTTCTGGCTGAGAAGGAATTCCTCCGGAACTCCATCAACGCAATCGCCGATGGCGTGGTGATCGTCGATCGCGAACAAAGGATTACCTACGCCAACAATGCTGCCTGTCACCTCTTGCAACATGACTGCACCCGGGTTCTCGGAACCTTGCTGTCAGATACGATGCCAGTAGTCGATGCAACGAACCTTCAGCCGATTCTCAACATCGCCAGCCAAGCCCTCGCCCTCCAATCTTCAGTCTCGGGTCACGAGGATGCCTGCCTACTCCGACAGGACGGTTCGGTCTTGCCGATCAGTGACCGCGCGTCCGCCATGTTCGATGCCGACGGCTTCCTTGTCGGAGCCATCACAATTTTCCAGGACGCGACGGAGCAGAGGGAGCATCAGAGGTCGCTGGCCTACGCAGCCGAACATGATCATCTGACTGGCCTCTTGAACCGCGCGACATTTGATGCGCGCCTCGACGACATCGTCGCTGACCTCGCGGGCTCAACTGCCTACGGACTGATCTTCATAGACCTCGACCGGTTCAAGCTCGTCAACGACACGGCAGGGCATGCAGCTGGCGACGCGCTTCTCCGACGGATCGCTGAGGTTCTTCAGTCTTGCCTACCGGATGGAGCATTAGCGGCTAGATTAGGCGGGGATGAATTTGCCGCCGTTGTCATTATGAATGACGTCCATACACTATCGCAGATTTGTGAGACCATCATTGCGCAGATCAACAACGCACGCCCCATCTGGAGCGGGCGATCTTATGACATAGGCTGCAGCATAGGCGCGGTTATGTTAGACAGTAGCTTTCGGGATCGTCAATCAGCCATGGCCTTTGCGGATGCTGCCTGCTACGCGGCCAAATCGTCTGGGCGCAACAAGTCGGTGATACACAATTCAGGCGCATGCTCTGCGGAAGAAGACCTAGCGGACGTTCAGTCTGCTGGAGAGCTTCTGGATGCACTGAGAGAAAATCGCATTATCTTATATGCCCAAGCAATCGTTCCATTGTCCTCATCGCCTTGCCTAGATGAAAGTTTCGAGGTTTTAGCTCGCCTGCGGAAGCGTGACGGAACTTTGCTGCCCCCTTCGAAATTCATTCCAGCTGCCGAGCGCTTTGGCCTAATGGTCGCTTTGGACCGCTATGTTATAGACCATTGTTTCTCGTTGCTGCAGCGTTCCGACCATTCATCCGGCACAATCCTGTCGATCAACGTCTCCGCGCAGTCCATAAGCGATCCGTCTTTACTCTCCTTTGTTGTGAACGGTCTCATGCGCTCGGGGATTGCTCCTGCCAGGATTTGCTTCGAGATCACGGAAACAGCGGCGATCAACAGCTTCCGCGCCGCGGCCGATTTCGTAAATGGCGTTCGGGCGCTTGGTTGCAGGGTGAGCCTTGATGACTTTGGCAGCGGTCTGAGCTCCTTCTCCTACCTCAAGAAATTCTCGGTCGATTATCTCAAGATCGACGGTCAGTTTATCCGACAAATAGCAAACTGCGAGATTGATTTGGCAATATGTCGATCTGTTGCGGACATCAGCAGGAATCTGGATATCTCTGTTGTAGCGGAATGTGTTGAGGACGCAGCATCGGTTGCGATTTTGCAGGATATAGGGGTCGGTTTTGCTCAAGGATTCTATTTTCACCGACCTTGTTCCCTCGAGGGTATCCTCAATTCCAAACCGGGAGTGCCAGGCGTAGAGTCGAACACTGCCTTAGCAGAGCAGCACTCTCTCGCCTGATCACAGCCGGGAGATCCTTGCCAGCCAGACGTAAAAGACCTGGATTGATGATATCGTGCTCGCACCGATAGCGGATCGGCACAATCGCGGCACATCACCGCCGAAGGCACTGAAGAGACGTTGCCCGAGCTCTTGGCGTTAGGCGTTTGCTGACGAGCCTGCGAGCAAGAAGGCCACGACGTTAAGCGCCGTCGGGGCCATCGCCTGACGATATGGGCCACGCACGCCGGTGCGCTTTTCAAACCACCACGAGGACGCTGAAGTCGGCACGCCGAGCACCAAAGCCGCCACAGTGGCTGTGACGCAGGCCCAAAGCTCGCCATCCCAGATCGGACCGAGGGCGAGCACAACGACGACGACGGTTAAGGCCGCGCAGGCTGCCGCCATGGGGACGTAGACGGCGCGCAGCACGATCTGCATCGCAACCGTAGGCACCATCCCTTCTGCTTTGAGCGCCTTGTCGTGATGAACCGCCGGGGCTGGTCCAAAGGCGTATTTGGAAGCCATAGCCAGCACGCCCGCGGCCACGAGAAGATACAGCACGACTCCGGCAATCAGCATCATCACCCCCTGTCGTCTTCCCCCGAAGCTCGAAGCTAGCCGAGAGTCACGGACGCGGGAAGGCGCGAGGGCTCGGCTGCAACCCTCTTAAGTCGGGATAACCGGGATTGATCCTTGGCGCCGAGTCACCGGTCTCCTACGCGTGAAGGTGCAGACGAGGAGCACTTTCATGGCGACGATACGGAAACTACGTGGACGCTGGCAGGCGATGGTTCGCCGTAAAGGGCTGCAGCCGCGTGCGAAGAGCTTCGACGCCAAGACAGACGCCGAGAAATGGGCTCGGAGCCTCGAGGCTGAACTCGATCGCTGTGGCAATCTTCCAGACACGCGCATCGCGGAGAAGATGACAGTCCGCGAGCTCCTCGAGCGCTACGTCGCCGAAATCACGCCAGTTAAGCGCAGCGCATCGTCGGAGACGTATCGGATCCGGGGAATGCTGACGCGCCCGATCTGTTTTCGCACGCTCGCGATGCTAACGCCGGCTGATGTCGCCAAATACCGCGACGAGCGGCTTGGTCAGGTCGCGCCCGCGACCGTCATCCGAGAACTGAACACCCTCGGGCACGCGATCGACATCGGCCGCAAGGAGTGGGGCATTCACCTTGCACAGAACCCGTGCCGGATGATCCGTCGCCCAGTCCCACCGCGCGGCCGCAATCGCCGCCTAGAAGAAGGCGAGGAACAGCGCCTGCTGGAAGCCGCCGACGCTGGCCGTAACCCATTCATGCGCGCCATGATCATCCTCGCCGTCGAGACAGCGATGCGACAGGGTGAGATCCTGGCGCTGACATGGGACAACGTCGACCTTGATCGCCGCGTCGCCCACCTGCCCATGACCAAGAACGGCGACAGTCGAGACATTCCCCTGTCCCAACGCGCGACAGAAACGCTCAGGAGCCTCGCCAGCGAGCGTTCGGGCGCTAGGGTGATCGCGACCACCAAGAGCGCCGTGGAGCAAGCCTGGGGCCATCTGAGGACTCGTGCGGGCATCCCTGATCTTCGCTACCACGACCTCCGCCACGAAGCAGTGACCCGATTGCTGGAGCGCGGGTTCAACGTCATCGAGACCGCGACGATCTCCGGTCATAAGGAGCTCCGGATGCTGCAGCGCTACAGCCATCTGAAGGCGGTGGATCTTGTGGAACGGCTTGGCTGACGGGAATAACCTCTCGATCAATGCGGGCCAAGTTTTTGTGAGACCAGCCCTGCGGCACCTTGTGTCGCCTAGCGGTTAATCCAGCTCGACGATCGTAGCCGGCTCGAAAGTCTCCAGTTTTTTCACGCCACTCACCATACCGTCTCGGAAGTTCGGCTCACTGGCAGAGCCCTTCAGCCAACACTCGTTTCTGCCACGGACGAAAGTGAATGCGATACACCGGTCATTCTTCACGCAGGAAAGTCGGCACTGCTGCATGGATTTTGCGCTTCGTTCAGGCCGTTGCGAGAGATCCCCTCCGGGCAGATCCACTTTATCGAATATGCCAGCCTTGGGATCTATAACTCCCATTGTGAACGAGCCAGGATCGCGATCGTTACTCGTCAGAAGCTCGCCGGAAATCGCGAACATATTCGCATCAACAACGCCTTTATTCGACTTCAGGAAGCAATTCGGACCACTGAGGATGCGCTCGTTCGCGTTGTAGGTGAACGCTTTGCATTCACCATTCAACGCGAGGCAGGCACGCGCACATGATGGCGCGTCGTTCACTCGCTGCGAGCCAGTGTCTCCACCATAGAAATCCAGGCCAGCATAAACGGCCATGCGAGTGGGTCGGCGGGCGTAGTCCTCGATCGCTGATAGTTTCGCCGCCGAACTGCGACCCAGATCGGGTGCAGAGCGATTGTCTGGATCGCCAGTGGCTGCATTCTCCTCTCGCGTGCTCATTTCATCTGAGAACGGTTCCATACTCGCAAGCGGCTCTGCCCTCTGGGACGCCGTATCACCGTGCCGCCGGTTGATCTCGTAACGGGCGATCTCTTCGTCGGAGAATACGTGCATGTCGTCCGGCGGGGTCCGAAACATGACCGTTAGGACTTCCACCGGTGTATCAAAACGGTTGAGAACGTCGAGGATGTCCGAAATGGATAACTGGGCGCTCACTAGGTCCCGATTGTCTGAGGTGATTTGATGCACACCGAGCTCGCCGTCCGCCTGCCGTTCGTCTCCTGCAAGAAAAATCAACGCGCAAGATGAGTAACAGCCTGAGCCGGACGGAATCATCGTTGCCATCTTGCGCTGATAGACATCGTCCGCAATCAGCAACCCCATGGCGACAAGGCCACCAGGGCTGTTGAGGACGAGGAGCTCGGCGTCGGGCGTTGCCGCGAGAGCGCGCCTGAAATTGAGTGCCGAGCCCCCGTCAATATCGCCATCGAGCAAAATGACGTTTGGCCGTCCATCGTCGACGGAGAACGGCCCAAAGGTTCGCACCTTCGCGTCAACGGGAAATGCGGCCAGAAGGGCAAGCGAGAAGACTGCCATGACGAGGCGTAGGCGCATTGGCGAGGCTCCATTCTTTCCGCAAACTGATTGGCCAAAAGGAACACTTCACTCGCCCCAGGAGCAAGGGATCATCCTATGCCACCCAAACTAATCCAACGGCGACAGTGAACAGAGATTTAGCCGCTGCCCGCAATCTTGGGCGGTCGTCCTTGGCACCGCTGTGCCGTCGTTCTAAATGTCCAGCGAACCACCGGAGATTGCAATGGCGACCAGGAAGCTCAAGGTTTGTTGTCGAGAGCAGGTAAAGTCGCGCTACGCCGTAGGCACAGACGAAAGATGAGACTGCGATTTCAAGCGAAATGGGGCGTGATAGTTTTATTGATCTCTTCGTCCGCAGCGACCCTTGCCGCTTCTCGAACCATAGTCGGCCAATGGCAGATCGTTGGGGAGAAATGCTCTCCAACCTTCGGTGCCATCTCAATCTCACCGCTCGGTATCACCGGCGATGAAGAAGCATGCGACTTCGACAGCGTGAAGAGGGATGGCAGCATCGTCACTTGGAAGGGCGTTTGCTTCTCATCCGGCGATGCCGGCACAAGAACGACCGTCGTCGCCGTCGAGGATTTCCGAGGTCGGCTCCACATGACCTACAACGGAATTCCAGACGTAAATGGTCCTTACGTCCGTTGCGATCGGTGAGGAATCAGCGCTTGGCACTTCCAGTCGGGGTAGGCCGTGGGATAAACTCACTGTAGATCAGCTTCACTGTCGGTCCACAGCAAGTTTCTCCCACCAAATTCCGGCGCCGGTTCGATTTTGGCCGGGCTTGAAGGCCAAGCAGCCTTAGGTCTGCCGCGTCGAAGCCGGTTGGCGGTCTGATAACTTGTTATTCTACACACTCAACCACAGCACTCTCCCTACCTGACCCCTACCCTCCTCATCTCTGTTTCCTCTCTTTCCCTCAGATGCCGGAGCGCTGTCTCGACAGCCTTGTTCATCTCGTAATAGGCAACAAAAGTCAGCGCGCTCCCGGTGCCGGTGCGTCTGAGCGGTCGCGGCTTCCGGCCGGCGTATCTCAGATGGCGGATGAGTTCCCGTCGTCCGGCAGCTTTCTGTTCTGCATCTGCTTCGTCCATCGCCCTGAGCCCGATAACCCCGGATGTCAGGAACTTCTCTCGTCGTTGTCGTTCTAGCCAAGCCGGGACAGGCTGCCCGGATCCAGTTCGCCTGAAGGTTGGCTGCATGAAAGCGAAATAGCGGCTCTGCAGCTTTTCAAACCGAAACCTCGCCAGATCATCCGGCCAGACCAGGCCTAGATGGTCCAGTTCGCTGGAGCCGAGGGTCACCTCTATGCGAACACGCTTCTCGCTCTCTGCCAGGTTCTGTGCCTTCCCGGCTGGTCTGTTCTGCCGGTCGACCTCTTTGTCCATGATCCTCCAGAGGACCGGCCCATCTCGGCTGCCCACGTAGTAGGTCGAGTCGCCGAAGGCAGCCCGATCGCTAGAAGCGCTGCTCACGAGGTTTCGTGCGCGTCCCGGCGTTCTCGCTATGGGTAAGACTGCAGCTGTTCGATCGCTCCCCTCGCCCCACGAGAAGCGGGGGCGTTCTGTCCGGTCTGCCAGCACGTCTCTATGGGGCCAGTGGTGCCGGTGCAGCACCGCAAACAATTGGGAGCGCGCATCTGCGGACGGTGCGCGCGGGTAGAAGTCGATGCTCACTTCCATCTTCCGGAGAAACAAAGGGATCTCCAGTCGCCGTGCATCTTGTAGCGCGGCTTCCAATTTCACCACATCCGCGATCCGCGGCTCTTGCAGCCGGACGGCGAAGGCCTTGCCTGTTCGCGTCTCCCCTTCGGCATCGCTCTCGTGCAAGAGCTCCACGTAGCAATTCCCACCGAGCGCGGCGTCAACCATCCTTTTGACGTGGATCGCTTGGCTTGGCGCCGGAAGGATCACCCCGACGTCGAGCCAGTCGATGACGGCCTGGCGACGAAAGGACTGCAAGGAGATCGCCGGCGCGAGCGCATACCGGCCCCTGAACCGCGCCTGCGTCCCGGGAATACGGACCTCATTGTAAGCGAGAGGCACCGGCGGTCGTGAGCTCTTGGCGAACTCGATGTTGATGGTGCTACTCGGCAACTCGAATTCCTCGCTGCATTGGCGTTTCCATCGACGACGATCATCTATTGGACGTGCCGATCGATCACATGGGTGCTGAATCAGCCGATGGGTGTCAGCTTCAGGTGAAGCTACTTGGAGGATGAAACAAGGAACGAAGTCCCAATTATATACTTGACAAAAGTGCCGTATGGTCAGATATTGGGATCAAGGAGATAGCCCAATGGCCAACTTGCAAAACCCGATCTTCAACGACGACACCGCAGCCCGTGAAGAGCTGGAGCGAGTGCGTTGGCCGAACGGCCCGATCTGCCCTCATTGCGGCAACTGCGACGTAACCCGCATTGCAATGGTCGAAGGCAAGAAGCAGTCGCATCGCCCCGGCCTGCGCTACTGCAACGAGTGCAAAGGTCAGTTCACCGTCACCGTGGGCACCGTGTTCGAGCGCTCCAAGGTTCCGTTGTCCAAGTGGTGGCTGGCCGTTCACCTTCTGGCTTCGTCCAAGAAGGGCATGTCGGCCCATCAGATCCACCGCATGTTGGGCGTCACCTACAAGACCGCTTGGTTCATGTGCCATCGCATTCGCGAGGCCATGAAAGACGGTTCATTCGAGACGACGCCTATGGGTGGCGCTGGCAAGACCGTGGAAGCCGACGAGACCTACATCGGCAAGCGCGAGACGCCCCGCACCCTCGCTCGTGGTCGCAAGCCGACCTATACCAAGTCCGGCAAGTCAGGCGGCGCGCAGAAGCGTATCGTCGTGGGTCTGGTCGAACGCGATGGCCGCGCCCGTATGATGCACCTGAACAGCGCAACCGCTTCGACCGTGCGCGAAGTGCTGGTCCGCAACGTCACCCGCGATACAGTGCTCTACACGGATGAATCCCGCCTCTACACCGAGACGGGCAAGGAATACGCGACCCATCGCACCGTGAAGCATTCGGCCAAGGAGTACGCCCGTCGCGAGGGCGAAGTCGTCGTCCATACCAACACGATCGAAGGCGTCTTCTCTGTCTTCAAGCGTGGCATGATCGGCGTTTACCAGCATTGCGGCGAGGCTCACCTGCACCGCTATCTGGCCGAATTCGACTTCCGCTATAACCGCCGCACGAAGCTCGGTTTTAACGATGCCCAGCGCGTCAACGACATTATGCGCGGCATCGAAGGCAAGCGCCTGACCTATCGGCGGATTGGTGAAGCCGCGCACGCTTAAGCAGAAGGCGCGACGTTTTAAAGCGCTACGCCGTAAGTCCGAGCGCTTTTAGCCGGATGCGCATCGCTGCCGGTGAGACCTGAAAGCGGGCGGCTAGTTCGTTCAGACCTTCCATCCCATAATAACGCTTAACCTGCGTGGCTGGCATAAGGATTTGCGCAGCTAGCTTATTCGCCTGCACTTCATGCTCTGGAGACAGCGGCTCGGAGGGGTTAGAAGCACGAACCTCATACAGGCGGTCCAAGTGGCCATGCTCATCGATTAAATCTCGATGCAGTAAGTAGTGAGCCAATTCGTGAGCGGCTGTGAAGCGACGCCTCTGTAGGCCTTCCCGGGCGTTGACCCTGACCTCATACTCCCCGCTTCTGCGGCGGCGTATATCGCCAGATGCTCCTTCCGGCATTTCTGCCGTGGAAAAGCGGACGCCAAGCGCGGTCAATATACTCTCGGGATTTACCGGTGGGCGCGACATGTGGCGCTTAACCACCGATAGTTCGCTATCATCCACCGTTTTCTCTCCCAAACTCGGTCACAAGATCATTCAAATCTTCGTCGGAACCCACTTGCGCCCCGGCAATCAAACCCTCTCCGTCCATTACCTCACGGAGTATCATCGGGTAGAGTTCGTCTCGCGCCAGTTTCGGAGCGATCTCCTCCAATTCCTTCAATGCCGCAGAACGCACCTCGCTTCTCAGGAGCCAAAACCCACCTACCGCGACTACCGCTAGAAATGTCTGGAGCACTGTCATCGAAACCGATAACCCCGAGGTGTCAGGATTACCATCAGAGTTCCAGATCAACACAATCAGGAACCCCCAAAGCATATGTAGGCCCCAATTGATGCGGGTCCAAGGGAGGGCCCCCCACTCGTCGGTTAACCGCCACCCGCTCATGCGGGCCAATAACCGACTAGTTCGAGTTTGGTCGTCGTGGCTCATGAGAACGACTATCGCCGCTCTTCGTTACGCTTTCCTTTTCCTTCTTCCCACCCTTAGGCTGGGGAGGCGTGCTTACTAGGCGCGCCATGATGCGCCTGGTTTCACCCCAACTCTGATCGTCAGGTTTATCAGCCATGGAACCATTCGCCTCACTGCAGCCCAACGTTCGCTCGTACGCGCTTGTTGGATATTATCTTAGCGGATGGGGCGCGATGGAACACGCCCTGAATGAGTGTATCCGTTTGGCCCTCAATCTCGATTTTGCTCAGGGGCTGATCGTCACGAAGAACCTTCAATTCCGCAATAAGCAAAAGATACTGCGAGTCCTCATCAACGAGACATTTCAGGACAGCGAGAAGAAAAGTTCATACGAGAGGACCGCGATTGATATCGGCAATATGAGCGACGACCGCAACATGATCGCTCACGACTGGTTCGGCCCGGATGAGAAGGGTGATGGCGTCTCGTTCCTCGTCACCAAGGCCAATGCCAAGCTGGTTTTTCCTGAGGTGCGGTGGTCCATCCTCGACTTCGCCGAGCGGCATAATCAACTCATGGAAGCCGCTCAACAACTCAAGCGCATGGAACCAATGTTCCAGTTGTCGGACGCCTTCAAGGCTCTATTCTCTGGTCAATCTGCACCACCCAATCCAGAGCCCTTTTCGCAAGGGATCGGACTTCTGGGAGCCCTCCTGTCTCCATCAGATCAAGATTATTCCCCTCCTTCGACCACTCAATCCATAGATCCTCAAACGCCTGAAGATCCTTCGACGTGATCTCCGTCTCGATCTCAGTCTGAGCCGGCCTGTCGCGAATCACCATAGGACTATTTTCACTTTTGTCACGTATATAATTGGGAACGAAGTCCTAGGTTGACCGCGATTTCGGTAGGGGGATGCGCCCTGTGTCTGCCCACTTCCGGCCGCCTATCCTTGGCTCCGGCTTCAAGCCTTTGGGGTCGGGGTGTTCACATTCGTTCACGTTCGGCATTCACGTCCGTTACACGTTCCTAGGGTTCGGCATTAACAAACATTAACCCTCTGGCCTGTGAGGGATTTTTTCTCCAGGTGTTCACATTCAGCCGCCTGCACGGCGCGCCTTAAGTCCACACTTCTCGATATACTCGAAGGATGAGATAGCGTTCGAAAAGGCGCTCCGAAACTGTGCGCACGGCGGTCCCGGATCCTATCCTTTCCTCCGGCCGGCGGTCCCTACCCGAACTGCCGATGACCTGGTTGCCGGCCTATGAGACGCCTCAGCGAGCTGCCTGCCGTGCGTTCTCCGAAATCAGCATCGGGCTCGCCCGATCTAACCGTTTGTCGATGAGCGTAACGACAGCGAGCAGCCCGAGCACAGTCGCCAGCACGGCGAAGCTACCGACCGCCCGGATCATCAACCTGTGCCCAATCTGGATCTCAATTTTACTCGTCATCGCCGCCTCCTCGATCTTCTACCGTAAGATATTGCGGCCGATCGGATAGCGGGGGAAAAGTCGTCGGTATGAACTGCTGTGGAATCTTATACTGAGTCACCAGCGAGCGTTTGGCGCCGACTGCAACATATGAAGCTCTGAGGCCGTGGAGCGCGCCGGTGAGCTCTCCTGACACGCGGGAGCTGATTCAACCTCGCCTATGTAATTCAACGTTAGATCAGAAGGAGGAGGCGCACCGGGTCAGCGGCCGGCGCGCCTACCATTCCTAGCTCAGCGACTCTCTCGGCTGAACGGTCTTCATGATCACCGGAACCCGCAACCGCGGCTTATTCGCCCTCATGTGCCATCGCATGAAGCGCGCGCCCCCTGCATAATCGAGGGGAGGAACGTCGTGCATTCCTGCCATTTCCTCGAAATCACAAAAGACAAACCAGGGAAGCAGGTCACCACAGTTCCAAAGCCGCCCACAGAGTGCCCAAAGGCTTGCGTGCATCGTGACTGTCATTGCGTCACCGTGGACATAAGCGGCAACAAGATCATTGAACGCCGCGCGCAGATGTCCGGCGGCTTGCCCCTCGCCCGAGGGTTCGAAGGCGGCCCGATTGGACGGCTTTGACCTGATAGCAGTGGCAGGGAAATTCATGCTGCTTCCGCCTCAATAATCTTTGAGGGGTCGAGCGCTGTCTCGGCAATCAAAGCCAGGCTGCCGAAACTGATCAAGCCTCGCCAGATGGGGGCTTCGACAAATTTACGGAGCTTTCCCTTCTCGGATGCGCTCATCGCCACGGAGCTATACGCCAGCGGTGTTGCAGCCTTTGCGAGTTTCAGCCGGTTTTCCTCAGTCGGATTACTGCAGAACGCCTCGATCGCCTCCCTTGCGGCGTCAACGTGACCCAGCGCATTGTGCGCACGAGAAACAAAGCCTCGAAGATCGTTCACGGCGTCGTTCATAGATTTGATGACTTCTTCGATTTCGAAGAGGATATCGTCGACACTGTCATTGGGTGCCGCGTCCTGAATGAGGGACTCGATCCATGCGATTCTTTCGCGAGCTTCCTCCCCAGCTTGGATGCTCCAGTCAGCTGAAGGCAAAAGAGCGTCAGCCTCTTCTGAATGGAGAATCTCAGTAAGCAGATAAATCGCGTTTGTGCTGGTCATAGGGTATAAGCCTTTCGCCCTTTCAAGGGCCGTGAGGTGTTGCAAGTCACTTCGCTACGCCGCCCGCAAAAGCGGCGCCTCTTCCTGCCGGCGCGGGGTGCAAGCCGCGTCGGTAGGTCCAAAGGCCTCTCAGCCCTTGATCTGGTATTCCGGGAAGGTCAGCCGGGCTTTCTTCGCCAGGCGCGCCTGGATCCGGTTCAATTCGACGATGTCGTCCAGCGCCTGCTTTCTTGCTGCCGCGTCCGGTAGTTCTGCTGCCTCGAGTTCGGCGATGCGGGCCTCGACCTCCTCCCGTTTGAAGCGCGAGATCTTCTCGGCCAGAATTCGGAGACCATCCTGCATGGCGTCCGCGAGCATCTCCGCCTTGCCGAGTGACAAGCGGTTTTCAGTTCCTGAGCCCTCCACCTCGAACTCGTCATACTCAGGCCACTCGTTTCTCTCGAAGTCAGGAAGCGTCACGCCGGCGAGGTCAAAGGTCTGCTGAACGCTGCTCCAATCTCCAGCGTCATCCTCGATATCGGCCAGGAAGAAAGCCGCGAAGGACCGCTTCAGGTATCGATTCGCCGAGTCCTTCTGATCGCGCCGGATCGCGAGCTGCTTTTCCCGATAGCGCCTCTGGCGCTCCGCATTTGTCATTGCCATTCCCGTGCTCCTTTCTGACCGTGTTGATACCTCGTTTCCTGTTACTGTTATACGTAACAATAACTAGCTAGCTAACAGATAACGCCGCGATAACGGAATTCACTTCGGCCCCACGGATCGCTTCAGTGAGCGCGTATAAGCTTCTCAGCGCTACGCGTCCTGGCGGCGAGCGTTGATCTGCACTCACGGAATGCGCAGAGGAGTGCTGGCGGCATTGCCACTCCAGCACAGCGTAGCAGCTATAGCGCGATGGAAATCTACATCCTCCTGCTCGCGGTCTTCGGCGCCGTTGTCCTTCTGACTGCTTGGCTGCCCATGCTCCTGAAGGAGCTGCCGCTCTCGCTGCCGATCGTGTGTATCACCATCGGGATGCTGCTCGTCTGGTCGCCGCTCTTTCCCGTGATCGCAGCGAACCCGCTGGAGAACCGTCTGGTGACCGAACGCCTGACCGAGTTCGTCGTGATCGTCTCTTTGATGGGCGCTGGGCTCAAGCTTGACCGAGTGCTCAGCTGGAGCGGCTGGGAAAGCACGTGGCGGCTTCTCGGCATCGCCATGCCGCTGACGATTTTCGCGATCGCTCTTCTGGCGGGAGCCATCCTCCGGCTCGATCTGGCGGCGGCGCTTCTGCTCGGCGCGGCCCTTGCCCCCACCGACCCGGTGCTCGCAAGCGACGTCCAGGTGGGTCCGCCGCAATCGGGCGAGGACGACGACGTGCGCTTTGCCCTGACGTCTGAAGCGGGTCTCAACGACGGCGCAGCGTTCCCCTTCGTCTACCTCTCCATCGCCATCGCTCTGTCACAGGTCTCCGGCGAGCCATTCTTCGCCGACTGGTTGCTGGTGGATGTCCTGTGGAAGCTCACGGCCGGCGTTGCCGTCGGGTGGATCGGCGGCAAGATCATGGGGCACCTGATGTTCCGGCTGCCCAATAGGGCTGGACTCTCGGAAACCGGCGACGGCTTTGTCGCGCTCGGCATTACCTGCCTTGCCTATGGCTCCACGGAGCTGATCAACGGTTACGGGTTCTTGGCGGTCTTCGTGGCGGCGCTGGCGATGCGCTCGGTAGAGCGAAAGCACGATTACCATGAGCGCCTGCACGGTTTCGCCGAGCAGATCGAGCGGCTGGTGATGATGGTCCTGCTGGTCTGCTTCGGAGCGGCCATCGCCGAGGGTTCGATCTTCGGCGCCTTAAACTGGCAGGTCGTCGTTCTCGCGGTCCTGATCCTGCTCGTAGTTCGCCCGATCTCTGGTTGGATCAGCCTTATGGGGTTCTCTGCACCGGCAAAGGAGAAGGCGGTGATTGCCTTCTTCGGCATTCGCGGGCTCGGGTCGTTCTACTACCTCGCCTATGCGCTGGGGCAGGCCAAATTCGCCCAGGCGGAGGTCCTGTGGGTGACGGTCTGCCTCGTCGTCCTGATGTCGATCGTCCTGCACGGCATCGTCGTCACGCCTGTTATGCGCCACCTTGACCAGGGCAGACCACCAGTTCGGCAAGCGGAGAAATGAACCTCACGGGGTCTCGGAGGACTCTTCCATAGGGTCATCTTAGATGCTGGAGATCGAGCTTGCTGGCGCCCGCGGATACAACTTCGCGCTCAATATCATGAAGCGCGCGACCGAGGCGCCATGAGTGACGACGAGCACAGGCGTAGCGCTTTAGCGAGTGCTCCCCGGCGACGGCAGAAGATCTGGCAAGGTGACGAGGCTGCTTGCTCGGGTGACAAAAGTTTACATAGACGCGTTCAGGCGCCGGTTTTCATGTCGAACTTGGTTCAAATCTCAGGGTGACGGTGACATCTGTCACCCAACAGGAAAGGCCGAAAGCCACCTTTTGCGGGCGACAGGTTCACGCAAACGTTACGCAAAGTTGACACGCGCACCGTCGATTTCGATTTTTCGCGATTTTGTCACCTTTCGCCCCTCATCAGTGGATGAGCGCTCGCTGCATGTTTGTCTGGGTCGGCCTGATGAGGACGGTGCCGATCAGCGGAGGATGATTGTCCGGATCGTGCTCTTCGCCTATGAGTGGCATCGATCGGATTGCGCGGAGCCTCAACTCCAGTCGATGCTGATCGCTCGATCCGCATAGCAGCCATCTCCGCGACGGCGCATGATCCTCGAACTGCTCCGGCGCAATCGCGTCGGTGAGCGTCGCCACCAAGATCGTTCATCCGGCGCGGCGTTCCAGACCACTCCGACAGGCGCATTCCGTTCGAGTCGATCGCTGACGATCAGCACGGTGACGAGAAAGCCGAGCACGATCAGCAGCACAGCGAAACGGCCGGCGGCACGGATGACAAGTCTGCGTCCGACCCTGATCTCGATCCCGTTCATCCTCGCCGCCTCCTGTTCCGATTACGGGAGCATTCTGCAGGCGAGCGGTGAGGGTGGGGAGTAACCGACGCTCCGGTTTGCATGGATCGTCATGCAGACTCGCTGGCGAGCGTTCCTCGTCAGATGCAGGATCCACAACAGTGGAGGCCACGGAGCTCGCCACAGGGCTTTCTCGAGTCTTGGCGGCGCATTCCCGCCTGGGACTATCGACTGGGCAGATATTCGAAGGTGACATCGCCGGATCTAAACGTATTCGCAGTTCGACGATCTCCCCTCCTCTGCCGGAGGACTTGCAGAAGACCGATCGAAATGCACGAATGACGATGGGGAATATGAACGTAGCGCCGAGCGGGATCTGGTGGAGAGGAGGATCGTGTGAAGACCGATATTCGAAAGGGCCGGCTGATGCCTATGCAACGGGGCAGTGATGATTGGCTCCATCGTGGCTCCTCGCTGAGCCTGTGGTGGATTCAGCGAGTGCGATGCCGATGAGGTGGACAGGTCTGCTCGCGTGGTTCCGTGCGCCGAAGGAGGTCCGGCGGGAGGCCTCGGTCCTCGTCGCCATGCACGGGCCGCAGGGCGCATGGGTAGCCGCCCGCGACAAACGCCACTTGGCGGAAGTAGTCGATGCGCTCGACGACGCGCGCCAGTGGAACGCGGTGATGCGCGAGATCGAGCGACAGACCGGGTATCTCCATCAGCCTGACACTGCGACACGGATGGCTGAGCGTGACTAACTCGGGCGATTAGGATCGCAAGATCGTCCGGTCGGCGCTTTACAGGATCCGACGAGGAGATGTGGGACGGCGGACGGCGCCGATCGTCAGGGAGAGTCACCGGCGAGCGTTCCGCGCCGGATGCAACCAGCCTAGCATAGGAGGCCACGGAGCTCGCCAGTGAGCGCCCCTGAGTCTTGGCGCCCACATCCCGTCGCGCACCGTCGACAATCTTCTCGATCGAATTAGCGGATCGCTCAGACGAGTGGTGGATGCTCCTCGCCGGAGTGTGCGCCATATCCACTGTCAGCTCGTGAAACGACCACGGATGCAGAGCTATTTATGCGAAGCCGCACATGTGGGCTATACGTTCCTCGCGAATAAGCGTAACGCTGGGGAATATAAAGCGTCCGGCTCAATCATCGTTTGAGAGAAGAACTATGGCTACCTTGTATTCTCGAATCGGGCGGTGCAGTCTTTCGTTCTTGCTGCCGATTGCTCTTCTTGCATACGGGTTGTCCGACGGAGCAGCGCAAGGCATAGAGCGGGGTGGCGCCACCATGCTCAAGCCTACTGTAGCGCAGCGCAGCGAACGGAACGCGATCAACAAAATCAATCCAGCTCAGTTGAAACGCGGCGAAAACCTGATTGAGCGCGCACCGTCTGGCTTTGCTCTCATTTGTATTGCCGCAAGCGGTCAGCCTCTGAAATTTGTCGTCAAGGACCCCCGGGGCGCGGCTATTCCGACAACAACCACAAAAAAGGGCACAAAGTGCTGGTCATGCGGTGTCGATGCTGCTGGAGATACGCATTGCTGGCAGATACCTTGCCCTGTGATTACAGGGCCGTGGAAACCGGCCGCGGCGGCCCAGCAAAATTTCCGTCAGTAGAGCAACCAAATTTTTCTTATCTAGACTAAGGGGCGCATCCATAAGTTTCGCGTCCTTGGCCAGTGCTGCCAGCCGGCTATATGCACCAGCCCGACACCGCGACCCGGATGGCTGAGCGTGACTGACGCGGGCAATGAGGATGGCGAAGATCGTCCGATCGACGCCCTACTGGATCTGACAAGAGAGGTCGGCCGACGGACTGCGCCGATCGCCGTGGGGTCTCATCGGCGAGCGTTTTCTGCCGGCTGCTACCCAACCACATCAGGAGGCCATGGAGCTCGCCAGCGAGCGCCCCTGAGTCTTGGCGGCCCACCGCATCCCATACTCGCCAACAATCTTCCGATGAGCTTAGCGGGTTGCGCAGACGAGTAGCGGGTGCGCCTTGCCCACTGTCAGCCCGTAGGAACGATTTTGGGCCAGCAGTTATCGCTGGCCCAACAACTATCATCAGAACTCTTCCCAGCTGTCCGCATCGGACTGCGGCGCTCGGGCCGCGCCGCCTGAGCCGGTCGGGCGGAGTTGTGTGACCTTCGCGCTCTGACGTTGCGGAGCTAGGGTGGGCTGCCGACGTTGCGTCGCATCGCCGGCGCTGGTGCGGAACTTCGCCATGGCATGGGCGAGTTCGTCGGTCTCGCCCGCCAGCGTCTGGCTGGCCGCCGTGGCCTCTTCCACCATCGCGGCGTTCTGCTGGGTGACCTTGTCCATCTGGTCGGCAGCACCCGAGACTTCGCGCAGGCTCGTCGCCTGTTCGCGGGCCGAGGAGGCAATGGTCGAGATGACCTCTGCCATGGCGCTGACTTCCGAGACGATCTCTTCCAGCGACTTGCCCGAGGCCGTGACCAGTTCCACGCCGGTGCCGACCTGCTCGCGGGACGTCGCGATCAGGGTCTTGATCTCCTTGGCGGCTTCCGCCGAGCGCTGGGCAAGCCCGCGCACTTCCTGGGCGACGACCGCGAAGCCCTTGCCCGCTTCGCCGGCCCGTGCCGCCTCGACCCCGGCATTCAGCGCCAGGAGGTTGGTCTGGAAGGCGATCTCGTCGATGACCGAAATGATCGAGTTGATCTTCTCCGAGGACTGCTCGATCTGGCCCATGGCCGCGACCGCCTTGCCCACGACCTCGCCGCCCTTCTGGGCCTTTTCGCGGGCACCGGAAGCCACCCGTTGGGCCTTGCCGGCGCCTTCGGCGGTCTCGTTGACCGCCTGGGTCACTTCACCCAGCGCCGCGACGGTTTCCTCGAGGCTCGCCGCCTGCTGCTCGGTGCGGTGGGCGAGATCGTTCGAGGCCGTGTTGATCTCGCCGAGACCCGTGCGGATCGAGGCGATCGACATCACGACGTGACCGATGGCGGTTTCCAGTGCGGCAACGCTGGCGTTGAACTTGGCGCGGATGGGCTCGAACTCCTCGGCCACCCTGTCCTGCATGCGCACGGTCAGGTCACCGGCCGACAGGCGCTCGAAGCCCACTTCGACGACGCCGACAAAGGCCCGCAGGTCTTCGGCCTTGGCGTTGTCGAGCGCGGCCTGACGCTTCTTGGCCTCGTCCTGGCTGATGCGGGTGGCCTCGGCTTCCTGCGCCAGCTCATCGCGCTCGATCGCGGCCTGCTTGAAGGTCTCAACCGCGCCCGCCATCTCGCCGACTTCATCCCTGCGGCCGGCGCCGGGGATGATGACGGTCTTATCACCGGCGGCAAGCTTCCGCATCACGCCAGTAATCTGGACGATCGGCGTGGCGATGCCTCGGGACAGAACCCAGCCGAGGCCCACCGAAACCAGAATCAGCGCTCCCATCCCGATCAGGAGGGCTGTTTCTGCAGCGCCCTTGGCCTCAGCTTCGGCCTGGCTTGCCAAAGACAAGCCAGCCATGGTGGCCTCGCGAACGCCATCGAGAATGTTCTCGATGGGCTCGATGAATTCGTCAGCCTTGCCGGAATTGAAGAGCGTCAGGGCCTGTGGGTAAGTCAGCTCCGTGCGGGCATTGCGGATGACGGGATCGGCAATTTCATTCTGCCAAGCCTCCATCGCAGCGGATGCCTGGGGCAATTGCGCGGCGATCTGGCTGCCGGCGCCTGCAATATCGCCAAGGCGAGCGATATCTTTCTTGAAGGTCTCGTAATGCTCCTTCACCCGCCCCGAAAAATAAGCGTCGCGGGTGATCATGAAGCCGCGCAGCGAATTTTCTTGCCGAGCGAGCGCGAAGCGCGCGTCGATCGCTGCGTTGGACAGGCTGACTTGGTGGTTTTTGTCCTCTCCGGCGGTCTCGATCTTCGTTAAGGATTGGAACAGTAGCACGCCCATGCAAGCGGCTATCACCACGAGCGTCGCGAAAGCTGCCGCTATCTTCGTAGATATCTTGAGGTTTGCCAGCTGCATTGTTCCGATCGTCCTATTGGGATTGCGCAGGAAAGGTTCCCGAGCTCGAGATTTCCCTCACAAAATAGTGAGTGATGATTAAGAGATCCTTCTCGCGAACCCTCAGGGTGAGCATACATGCCGCGATACCCACCCGGCGTCACTGGCGAGCGTTTCGTGTCAGCTTGAGGCCAGGGAACTTGCCAGTGAGCGCCCCTGAGTCTTGGCGAGCATATCCGATCGCCCATCGGCGAGAATCTTCACGATCCGATTAGCCGATCGTTCAATCGAAAGGCTGATGCTCCACGGCGGAGGTATGCGCCATGTCCACTGTCAGCCCGTGGAAGCGACAGGATCGTCTTGACAGTGCTGCCCGGCTGCGGCGGCAGTTTGAACGTGTTCCACGACGTCGCCAGCGATCCCGCTGGTCGCGAGACTTGTCGATGCTGCTCATCAAGATTGTTGCGATCATCGGCGTTGGCGGCGCAGCCATGTATGCCGCTCCGGAGCGAACGGGCACAGGATCCGGGATCACGACGAAGCATATTCTCGCGTATCGGAACTGCGACGCTGTGCGCGCCGCAGGGAAGGCGCCGCTAAGGCGAGGGCAGCCGGGGTATGCTCGCCATCTGGATCGAGACAATGACGGGATCGCTTGCGAGCCATGGTCGGGCAGGTAGTGAAAGAGATCAGGTTCAGGGAGGATTAGGTGTTTGATCCCGGGTTTTGATGGTGCAGTCTTTTCGCAGGGATGGAAGGATGCGCTATGGTCCAAGTTCTTCATGGATGCGCCACGACGACAGAGGCGGTCCGTCGAGCGATACAGCATAGTC